>JALYVK010000154.1 GCA_030853265.1 Actinomycetota bacterium | reverse complement strand
CAACCACACCGTAGGCCTGTCATCGCCCTGGACCGCGTCGGCAAGACCTACGGTCAGGGCGAGGCGACCGTGCACGCGGTGGGATCGGTCAGCCTGACGGTGGAACGCGGTGACTTCGTGGCCATCATGGGCGCCTCAGGCTCGGGCAAGTCGACACTGATGAACCTCATCGGCTGCCTGGACGAGCCCACCCGTGGCCGCTACCGCCTGGACGGCGTCGACGTGCACACGCTGGACGAGCGTCAGCTCGCCACCATCCGCAACCGCAAGATCGGCTTCATCTTCCAGAGCTTCAACCTGATCCCGCGCACTCGAGCCATCGACAATGTGGCGCTGCCGCTGAGCTATGCGCGGGTAAGGGCCAGACAGCGTCAGGAGCGCGCGATCGCGGCGCTCGATGCAGTGGGTCTCGCCGATCGGATGACGCACCTGCCCTCCGAGCTCTCCGGCGGGCAGCAGCAGCGCGTGGCCATTGCCAGGGCGATCGTCACCGAGCCCGTGCTGCTGCTGGCCGACGAGCCGACGGGCGCACTGGACTCGCGCTCCACCGAGGACGTGTTGGCGCTGTTCGCGAAGCTCAACGCCACCGGACGCACCATCGTCGTGATCACTCACGAGGACGAGGTGGCTCGGCATGCGCGCCGGGTGGTCCGGATGCGGGACGGCGACATCGTCTCCGACGAGCGGACTGCGCGCCACGCCGTGGCGGTGGGGCGATGAACGTCCTGGTGGCGCTGCGCTTTGCCGGGCGGGGCCTGGGCGCGAACAAGCTGCGCTCGATGCTGACCACGCTGGGGATCCTCATCGGGGTGGCCTCGGTGATCGTCCTGCTCGCGGTGGGCACCGGATCGACCGCGGCGGTGAAGGCGAACATCTCCAAGCTGGGCACCAACACCCTCACCGTCAACCGTTCCGCGACGGGAAACGGCCGGGGCGGAGCTGGTTTCGGCGGTGCTCGGGGTGGGGCTGCTGCTGCTGATGGTGCGGCGACCGGGGCCAGCACCGGACCTCGCACCCAGTCCACAAACCTGACCCTGGACGACGCGTACTCCCTCACCGACCACACCACGGTCCCCGATGCCGCCGCCGTGGCGCCAGTGGTCACCGCACAGTCGGTGGTGGCGGCCTATACCGGCGTCACGCACACCGTCGGCAGCTTCGTCGGCACCAGTCCGAGCTACCTGAGCATCAACAACGACACCGCCGCCGCCGGAAACGTCCTCTCCGACAGCGACTTCCTTTCGCACGCCGCTGTCGCCGATCTCGGCGCCACCGTGGCCAAGGACCTGTTCGGCGGGGACGGCTCCGCGGCGGTGAACAAGACGCTGCAGCTGAATGGGAAGAACTTCCTCGTCCAGGGTGTGCTGCAGACCAAGGGCTCCTCGGGGATCCAGGATCAGGACGACGTGATCATCGCGCCGCTGACCGCCGTGCAGGACGAGCTCACCGGGCTGGCCGCGAGCCTGTCCAACGTCACCGTCCAAGCGACCGGGACCGACACGGTCGATGCCGCGCAGTCGGAGATCGAGAACGTCCTCGACTCCCGTCATCACGTCACTGCGGCCAGCAGGGACTACACAGTGCTCAACCAGGCGTCCATCATCGCCACCGCGACCTCGACGACGTCCACGCTGACGGTGCTGCTGGGGGCGGTGGCCGCAATCAGCTTGCTGGTCGGCGGGATCGGGGTGATGAACATCATGTTGGTCACCGTCACCGAGCGAACACGAGAAATCGGTATCCGCAAGGCAATCGGGGCTGGTCGCGGCGACATCCTGGTGCAGTTCGTGGCCGAGGCGGTGCTGCTGTCCATCGTCGGCGGACTCGTGGGCGTCGCCATCGGACTGGTGGGCAGCAGGTTCCGGATCGTCGGTGTGCAGCCGGTGGTCGAGGCCTGGTCGGTGTTCCTGGCGTTCGGGGTGGCGGTGGCCGTCGGGCTGTTCTTCGGGATCTATCCCGCCAACCGTGCGGCGTCACTGCGGCCCATCGACGCGCTTCGTTACGAGTGAGGAACCACAACATGGACGCACCGACGGCGGCCGAGCCAGCAGTGGAGTTCACCGACGACGAGCTCGATGAAGAGTTCGCGCCGCACCGACGCCAGCGCCTCGGCAAGGCCACGGTGCTGCTCGCCGTGCTCGTCATCGCCGGGGGAGGATTCTTGGCCGGCGCGTACACCCAGAAGACGCAGACCCCCGCACCGTCGGCCGGGGCCAATCGGTTGAGCTTTGCCGGCGGCACCGGCGGCACCGGCGGCACCGGTGGAGGCGGCGGGGCAGCGGGTGCTGGGCGCACTGGACGAGGCGGCGCAGCAAGTGCATCGGCAGCACCATCCAGTGCCGAGGCTGCCCCAGACGCCGGGCCTGCCGTTATCGGACAGGTCGTCAAGGTCACCGGCGACACGGTGGTGGTGCAGAACCTGGGCGGCAAGCAGGTCACGGTCACGCTGAGTCCGGATACCACTGTGAGTAAAGCGGCGACCACCGGAGACCTCGCCCCCGGCCAGACCGTGACCGTGGCCGGGACCACCGGCCCAGACGGCAACGTCGCCGCCACCACGGTGCTCAGCAAGTAGTCACATCCATTTCGCAGTAAGGACATTCGCCATGCGCTCGCTCCAATACACCCTGCTCGCCGGAACCACCGTTGTGCTCGCGTCCGTTGGTTTGACCGCCTGCGGTGGGTCCTCCAGCACGCCGGCAGCGGCGCCTGCGACCACAACCTCCCCTGCCCCGTCCGCGGCGGCCGGCGCCGGGGGTGGGGGCGCTCGCGCGCAACTGTTCGCCGATCCCAAGGTTCAGCAGTGCCTGCAGGCGGCGGGTATCACGGTGCCGCAAGGTCGACCTTCCGGAGAGCCACGCCCCTCGGGCACGCCTCGCCCGTCCGGTGAGCCGCGCCCCAGCGGCACTGCACGCCCGGGTGCGGGCCAGGGTGGCGCAAATTCGGCGGAGATGCAAAAGATCCAGGCTGCGCTCAAGGCGTGCGGCATCCAGACGCCCGCGCGGCCCTCACGCACCGGTTCCCCGGCGGCACCGACCACAACGTCCTGACGGTTGCGCGCTCAAGCGCCCTACGAGAATGGGCGATCTGCGCCCGCCTCAGCAGCCTCGACCGCCGTACTCGCCCGCGCGTGCGGACCCAGCTCGGCTACCAGATCAGTGAAGCTTCCGGTCCCGCGAGTGGACAGCACGACGTCATGACCAGCGTCCATCGCCAGGCGCGCGACGGTGCTGCCGATGGTGCCGCTACCGACGAGTCCGAGAGTTGTCCGCGCCGGCGGTTCGCCGACACACGATCGCTTGCGTGCCTGGTGACCGTCAGCGGGGGCGCTTTTGCTGCGCCGAGCAGCGCGCAGGAGGTGTGTCGGTGTTGAGGATCGGAAAACGGGCTTAGCTCCGGCCATGCACGGTTAGCCGTGGGCGGGACTGAGGTACACCCGTGACCGTTTTGAAGGGTCATCGGGTGTGCAGGGTGATGAAGTCGCGGGAGGAGGTGGTGGTGTAGCGGTCGGCGGGGTGTTGCATGGTGGGGAGCAGGTTGATCGGGGTGGGGTTGGTGGGGTCCGCGGTGGCCTGGTAGTCGATGAAGGAGGTCCATTGCGGGTTGATGTCGAGTTCCATGGCCTGCGTGCTACCGGCTTTTTGCAGCAGGGTTGCCAGGGAGTCGGCGGACAGTCCGGGGCCGACGACCTCGATGATGCCGCCGGACGGGGTGACGCCGATCCCGGAGCGCCACACGTATTTGTCGTTGCCGATGGTCGCCCCCCACACCTTGTTGATGTTGGCGTCGATACCGGGAACGACCTGGGCGTGATCGACGAGCAG
>JALYVK010000089.1 GCA_030853265.1 Actinomycetota bacterium | reverse complement strand
AGGTGGCCGCGCTGCCACCGGCCACCGACGAGCCGCGGGTGGCCGAAGCCGAGGCCCGGGCGCCCGATCCGCAGTTCGGGCTGCGCCGGTTGCTGGCGCCGCTGCGGCTGGCCTTCGTACTGGGCATCGGGCTGATCGGGCTGGACGCGGTGCTGCAGCTGGTGCTGCCGGCGCTGATCCGGACCGGTATCGACCGCGGGGTGGGTGCGCGGCATGGGAACGTGCTGGTGGTGGTGTCGGCGATCGCGCTGGTGGTGCTGCTGCTCGACTGGGGAATCAGCGCGGCCGGCCAGCGGCTGACCGGCCGGACCGGTGAGCGGCTGCTCTACACGCTGCGGGTCAAGAGCTTCGCGCACCTGCAGCGGCTCGGCCTGGACTACTACGAGCGCGAGCT
Source organism: Actinomycetota bacterium (assembly GCA_030853265.1). Classification (GTDB taxonomy): domain Bacteria; phylum Actinomycetota; class Actinomycetes; order Mycobacteriales; family Jatrophihabitantaceae; genus Jatrophihabitans_A. Next base: position 13,520 of record JALYVK010000089.1, on the reverse strand, counting down.
CGGTGGCCGGATCATGACCCGGATGACCACCGACGTGGACGCACTGTCCAACTTCTTGCAGACCGGGCTCGCCACCGCGCTGATCAGCATGCTCACCCTGGTCGGGGTGCTGATCGCGCTGGTGGTGCTGGACGCGCAGCTCTCGCTGGTGCTGATCGCGATGCTGCCGATCCTGTTCCTGGCCACGATGGCCTTTCGCAAGCTGGCCGTACCGGCCTACGTCGAGGCCCGCGAGCGGGTCAGTACGGTCAACGCCCAGTTCCAGGAGAACGTCGCCGGGGTACGGGTCGCGCAGGTGTTCAGCCGCGAGAAGCACAACACCCGGACGTTCCTCGGGGTGGCCAGCGACTACCGCAACTCCCGGCTGCGGGCGCAGACCTACATCGCGGCGTACTTCCCGTTCGTGCAGTTCCTGGCCGACCTGGCCGGCGCGCTGGTGCTCGCCTTCGGTGCCCAGCGGCTCTCGCACGGAACCCTGAGCGCGGGCGCGCTGATCGCGTTCTTCCTGTACCTGGATGCCTTCTTCGGACCGGTGCAGCAGCTGTCCCAGGTCTTCGACGGCTACCAGCAGGCCTCGGTCGGGCTCAGCCGGTTGCGCGAGCTGCTGCGCACGCCGACCAGCACGCCGCCGGCGAGCAACCCGCTGCCGGTCACCAGGCTGCGGGGCGAGATCACCCTGACCGATGTCGATTTCGCCTACCAGGCAACGTCGAAACCGGCCGTGCGGGATATCCAGCTGCGGATCCCAGCCGGCCAGGCGGTCGCCCTGGTCGGCCAGACCGGTGCCGGCAAGTCGACCCTGGTCAAGTTGATCGCCCGGTTCTATGACCCGACCGCAGGTTCGGTCGCGGTGGACGGCCTGGACCTGCGCGACGTCGAGCTCACCAGCTACCGGCAGCGGCTGGGTCTGGTACCGCAGGAGGCGTACCTGTCCCCCGGCAGCATCCGGGACGCGATCGCCTACGGCCGCCCGTCGGCCACCGACGCCGAGGTGGAGCGGGCCGCCAAGGCGGTCGGCGCGCACCAGATGATCGCGACGTTGCGGGGCGGCTACCTGCACGAGGTCGGCGAGCGCGGCCGCAACCTCTCGGCAGGGCAGCGGCAACTGATCGCGCTGGCCCGGGCCGAGCTGGTGGAGCCCGACGTGCTGCTGTTCGACGAGGCGACCGCTGCCCTGGACCTGGCCAGCGAGGCCGCGGTCACCGAGGCGGCCCAGCGGCTCAGCCTGCACCGCACCACGGTGACCGTCGCGCACCGGCTGACCACGGCGGCCCGCGCCGACCGGATCCTGGTGCTGGACGATGGCCGGATCGTCGAGGACGGCAGCCACGCCGAGCTGGTCGCCAGCAAGGGCCTCTACGCATCGCTGTGGCGGTCCTACCTGGATGGCTCCAGCGACGGCACGGTCGACGCCCTGGTGCCCGACCACGCGCCGCTGACTTAGCCAAACCGCTCCGCCGCTCCGATCCGAATGCCTGCTAGCCAGCAGAACCGGAGCGGAAACCATGCGCGATCTCACGTACCGAGTGGTGATTGCCTTGTTCCGGCTGGTCTTTCGCGCCCTGGGACTCCGCTTCGACGTGCGTGGCGCCGACCGGTTACCGGCGGCCGGCCCTGCGGTACTGGCCTGCAACCACCTCAGCTATCTGGATTTCACCTTTGTCGGGCTGGCCGCCACCGAACCAGGCCGGCTCGTCCGGTTCATGGCCAAGAAGTCGGTGTTCGACAATCCGGTGTCCGGGCCGTTGATGCGGGCGATGCGCCACATTCCGGTCGACCGGGCCAGCGGAGCGGCCGCCTATCGGCAGGCCACCCGGGCCGTGCGTCGCGGCGAACTGGTGGGCATCTTTCCGGAGGCCACCATCAGCCCGAGCTGGACGCTCGCCCCGTTCAAGCTGGGCGCGGCGACGCTGGCCGTCAAGGAACGGGTCCCGCTGTTTCCGGTGATCGTCTGGGGTGGCCAGCGAGTCCTCACCGTCGGCGGCCGGTTCAGCCTGGCCAGGGGCAAGGCGATCACCGTCCTGATCGGCGAGCCGATCCTGGCCCGACCGGCCGATACCGTCCTCGATCTCGACGCCGAATTGCGCCGTCGGATGCAACTCCTTCTCGAAAAGGCCCAGCGTGAGTATCCCGATCAGCCGAGGGATGACGCCGACCGCTGGTGGCTGCCGGCCCAGTCCGCCGGCCACCGCGACACACCACTGCCAACAGCCGATGGTGCAGACCTGGCAAAATAGCTAGGTGGTCCATCCCGGGACGTCGCTCACCGATACCTCAGGCGACCCCGCGATGCTCGAACGAAATATCCTGCGGCGGGTGCTGGCCGAAGTGCGCTGGTCGTTCACCTGGCCGTGCAACTGGCTGCTCGGGGTCGGGCTCAACCTGGCACTGTCACTGCTCTGGCTGGCCTGGGTGCCGCTGCGCGGTGGTAGCCACGCCGACTCGGTGATTCTGGTCGGTACCTACTTCGCGGTCTTCATCCTGGCCGATGTCACCACCACCAACGTGCTCGGCCTGGACGCGGCCCGGGTCCGGGTCAGCCTGGCGCTGGGCGTACCGGTCCGCCGGTTGCTGCTCACCAAAAATTATGCGCTGCTGTTGATCGTCGGCCTGCCGACGCTGTTGCTCACCGCGGTCCTGACCGTCCGCAGCGAGTTGCCTTACCGGTTGGTCAACACGCTGCCCGGGGTGGCGCTGCCGATCATGGCCTGGCTGGGTGTCGGCAACGTGGTGTCGGTACTGCTGCCGGTGGATATCGTCCCGCTGCGCAGGCGCTGGCGAGAGCGGCGCCAGCTGATTCGTACCGGCCGCTGGCTCAGCCACCTGGCGGTGCCCTACCTCCTGCTGTACGCGGTCGATCCGGTCAGCGACCTGCCGCGCGCGATCTTCCGCGGACTCCCCCGGTACTGGCGCAATCCGGAACTGCGCGGGCTGCTGGTGTTCACGATCGGCCTGGCCATCTGGGCCGTCGGTACCGCGCTGGCCAGCTGGATAGTCCAACGTCGCGGTATCCGGCTGCGCTGAGTCAGCCTTGGGCCTCGTGCTGGCCGGCCTGCTTGCCGAGTCGCAGGTCGGCCACCGAGAGCAGCAACGCCGCGAGCAGGAACAGCACCGCGACCAGCAGGCCACGTTGCAATGCCTGGCTGTAGTCGCCACGGCTGGTCGCCAGTTGGGCGTAGAACACCGACCCGACGGCCGCGATGCCCACCGCGGATCCAATCCGCTGGCCGACCTGCAGCAGGCCGCCCGCGGTGCCGCCCCGCTCGACCGGTACCTCGGACAGCGTCAGCGTCTGGTTCGGCGAGATGACCATCCCGGAGCCGATCCCGCCGACCAGCAGCGGGCCGATGAGCAACCAGCCGGTGGTGTGCGGTGGCGCCTCTCGGACGGCCACGATGGTCGCGATGAAGCCGACGGTGACCAGCACCAGTCCGATGATGATCAGGTTGCGGCCGAACCGGTCCACCACCCGGCCGGCGATCGGTGCCGACAGGCCGGACCCGATCGCGAACGGAATGGTGCTCAGGCCGGCCAGCAACGCCGAGTAGCCGAGCCCGAACTGCAGCAGCAGGGTCAGCACGAAGAACAGCGAGGTGAAGCCGGCGAAGTAGATGGTGATCATCGAACTGCCGAAGGAGAACGAGCGCTGCCGGAACAGCTCCAGATCCACCAGCGGCGCCTTGCCCCGGGCGCGATAGTGCCTCTCCCACAGCAGGAAACCGGCCAGGACGAGGATCGCGGTCGGCACCAGCAGCCACTTCGCGGCGCCCTTCCACTGCTGCTCCTGGACGAAGGGCAACAGCAGCAGCACCACGCCGAGGCCGAGCAGGACGACGCCGAACGGGTCGAAGTCGTGTGAGGTGGCGCGTTGTTCATCGGAGGCGGCCGGCAGCCATTTCATCGCGAACGGCAGCACCAGCAGCCCGATCGGCAGGTTGACGAAGAACACGTAGCGCCAGCCCTCGGCCTCGCCGAACAGCTGGATCAGCACCCCGCCGATGACCGGTCCGAGCGCGGTGGACAACCCCACGGTGCCGCCGAACAGGCCGAAGGCCTTGCCCCGTTCCTTGCCGCGGAACATCTGCTGGATCAGCGCGCTGGTCTGCGGGGTGAGCAGGCCGGCCGCCAGCCCCTGGATCAGCCGGGCGGTGACCAGCCAGTCGGAATTGGGAGCTGCCCCGCACAGCACGCTGGCCAGCGTGAAGGCGATCAGCCCGGTCACCCAGAGCCGGCGGCGGCCCCGGGCATCGCCCAGCCGGCCGGCCGGCACCAGCAGCAAACCGAAGGCCAGCGAGTAGCCCGACAGCACCCACTGGATCTGGTCGCCGGAGGCGTGCAGGCCCTGGTTGATCGAGCGCAGCGCGACATTCACGATCGAGATGTCCAGCAGCACCATGAAGCCGCCGACCAAGCAGACCGCCAGGGCTTTCCAGCGATCGGGATCCGGGACGTACCCGGTATCGGCGGATGCACTGGACTGGTGGGAGATCTGGGACGTCACCGTCCCATCTTGCCGGATTTCGGCGAACTGCCGGTGGCTACCGCACGCCCGTCGGATCAGCCGGCCGACAGTGGCGTGCGGGAAAGCCCCGACGGTGTCGGGCCGATCGGCACCAGCACCGGCAGCGCGGCGGGCACGCAGCTGGTGGTGACCGGCAGCGCGGCAACCCGCTCACCGTCGGCGTAGCAGATGACGTCCTCGGCGGCGAAGGACACCGTCCGGGCCCGGTACTGCGACACCGCCGGGTGCCCGATGTGACCGGCCCGGGGTAGCTTCGGTGCCAGCCGGGCCAGCGTCAGTCGGGAGACCGGGCCGACCACCGTCACGTCGAAGAAGCCATCGTCCATCTTTGCCCCGGGCGTCATCAGCTTGCCGCCGCCGTACTGCGGCCCGTTGCCGATCGCGACCAGGGTGGCCGGGAGGTCGAGTTCCTTCCCGTCCAGCGTCAGCCGTACCCGCCGGATCTTCAGCCGGACCAGCTCGGCCGCGATGGCCAGGTCATAGCGACGCCGACCGCGCGGCCAGCGCATCGCGTTGGCTCGCTCGTTGACGCCGGAATCGAAGCCGCCGTAGAGCATGGTCAGCCACCAGCGTCCGCTGGCGGTGGGCGACACCGGCGCCGCCTCGCAGTAACCGAGGTCGATCCGGGCGACCGAACCCGCGATCAGCGCGGCCAGCAGCGCGTCGGCGGCCAGCACCGGGTCGGCCGGCAGCCCGAGCGCTGCGGCCGTGTCATTGCCGCTACCGGCCGGGATGATGCCGAGCGGGATGTCGCCCTCGGCGAGCGCGTTCGCGGCCAGGTGGGCGATGCCGTCGCCGCCGCAGACCACCACCGCGTCCGCGCCGGCCGCGGCCTGCGCCAGCAGCGAGACCGACTCGGCCTGGCTGGTGCCCGACAGCACCCGCACCTCGGCCGCCGTCCGCAGGTGCTCGGCAACCCGGGCCCCGACCTGCGCTGCGGCCCCTCGGTTGGAGGCCGGATTCACGACCAGGGTGATCCGCGGCCTGCTCACGGCAGGTCCGTCCACTCCGAATCATCCGGGCCGCGGCCGGTCGGCCGGTCGAGCCGCTCCGGGATCGGGTCCACGCTCGAGGCCACGTCATCGGGCAGCTGCTCGTGCTCGCCGGCCAGTTCGCGGCGGGCCCGGCGGCGGTCGTAGAGGAAGCACCAGAGCACCGAGAGCTCGAACAGCAGCACCATCGGCACCGCCATCGCCACCATCGTGAACGGGTCGGTGGACGGGGTGGCCACCGCGGCGAACAGGAAGATCAGAAAGATCCCGAGCCGTTGGCCGCGCTTGAGGATCGAGAACGGCAGCACCCGGACGGCGTTGAGCATCACGACCAGCAACGGCAGCTCGAAGGAGGCACCGAAGACGACCAGGACCAGGATCACGAACGAGATGTAGTAGTTGACGGTCAACGCTGCCTGGGTGCCACTGCCGGCCTGGGTGATCAGCACGTTCAAACCCTTGTAGAGGGTGAAGAACGCCAGCCCCATGCCGAGCGCGAACAGCAGCGTGGAGGTCAGCACGAAGACGACCGTCCAGCGCTTCTCGTGCTTGCGCAGGCCCGGCGTGACGAAGGCCCAGAGCTGGTAGAGCCACAGCGGCGCGGTCAGGATGGAGCCGGCCACCACCGAGACCTTCAGCCGGATGGTGAAGCCGTCCAGCGGCGCGCCGAACAGCAACTTGCACTGCGCCCTGCTCTGGTTCAGCGCACCGAGCCGGTGCTGGTACGGGATGTTGCAGTAGGGCTCTTTGAGGATTGCCAGCAGCGGGTTGTAGACGATCCAGCCGATGATCGCACCGGCCGCGATCATCACCATCACGATGATCAGCCGGCGGCGAAGCTCGCGCAGGTGGTCCAGCACCGACATCCGGCCCTCGGGATTGACCGGCCGGCGCGCGCGGCGCAACATTCGGGTCATCGCAGCCGCTCGGAGACGGCGTGAAGCTGGGCACCGACGGTCGACAACTCCGCCACCAACGTCTCCAGCTTGGCCCGGTCAGTGGCGAGCCGGCGGCTCTTCCAGCTGAGCTCGTACGCCACGAACCCGAGCACCACCACCGCGAACAGGACGGCGAACAGCCAGGCGCCGAGGACCACCCACACCTGCATGAGAGCCGAGCTTACTGTTCGCCGTACGGAGCTTGCTGTGCCTCACCGAAGCTCGCCTGCTGGTCGCGATAGACCTGCAGCGCGCGTGCCGCGTCGGCCTGCGAATCGCGCGCCAGCCAGTCCGGTGCCAGCACCGACACCGCGCCACCGGAGCGCCGCACCAGCGCCGATACCCAGGCCGGATCGGAGACCCGCAGGCTGACCCGCTGCTCGTCCGGACCGGCGCCGACCGCCACCGACTCGGACGGGTAGTAGTCACTGACCCAGTGCCAGCCGCTGCCGAGGCGCAGCTCGACCAGCAGGTGCTCGGGGGCCGGCCGGTAGACCCCGGCGGTGAGGTCGGCCGGCGCGGCTTCGACCGGTGACAGGTCGGTCGGCGGTCGGGACGGCTCGTCGAGCAGCACCGCCGCCTCGAACCGGTCCAGCCGGAAGGTCCGCATCCCTTCCGCCTGTCGGCACCAGGCTTCCAGATAGGTCATGCCGTCGGAGCTGAACATCCGCACCGGGTCGATCACCCGCTGGCTGGAGGTGTCGCGAGCCGCGGTGTAGTAGCTCAGCTCGATTGCCCGGCGCTCGGACAGCGCCCGCTGGACCAGGCCCAGCCAGCGATCCTGGGCGGCCAGCCGGATGTCCACCGCGGTGGTGTCCAGGTGCTGGCCGGCCGCGGTCTCGATCTTGGCCAGCGCCCGCTCGGCGGCCCCGCCCTGGGTGGCGCCGGGCACCTCGGTCAGCGTCCGCAGGGCAACCGCCAACGTCATCGCCTCGGTCGCGGTGAGCTTGAGCGGCCGGCGCAGTCCGCCGTCGTAGGTCACCGACACCGTGTCACCCTCGAAGAGCAGGTCGATCAGGTCCTCCGGGCCGGAGCTGCGCCCGCACAGCCAGAGCATCTCGAGTTCCTTGCGCAGCTGGTCCTCGCCGATGCCGAACGCGGTCGCGGTCTCGCTGATCGAGGCGACCCCCTGGGCCAGCACGTAGGGAACCAGCGCCAGCAGCCGGGAAACCTTGTCACCGGTGTCGGTCACCGCGAGCCTCCCGTCTGCACGCCGTCGGTCAGCCGAGCCGCCGTGGTGAGCCTGGCCGCCGTGGTGAGCCGAGCCGCCGTGGTGAGCCGGGCCGCCGTGGTGAGCCGGGCCGCCCTCATCGGCGGCCACCGGCCGCGGCCGAGAGCAACGCGACCACCGACTTGATCAGCTCCGGTGGTTGCAGGGCCACCGCGTCGGTGCCCGCGCCGGCGATCATGCCCGCCAATCGGTCGAGGTCGCTGTAGTCGATGGTCAGGGTGCTCGCGCCGTCGTCGGCGGGCTCGCAGCGGGCGGCCAGCTGGCGCAACCTGCCGGCGGCGCCCGCTGCCACCCGGACCTGGGCCTGCTGGTGCGGCTGCTGGTTGGCGCCCCGGACCAGCGCCAGCATGTCCAGCTCGGCCGGCCGGCGGGTCTTGGCGGCACCGCCGAGCGTCCGGACCTCGCCCTGGATCCGGTCCAGCCGGAAGCTGCGGATCTCGCCCCGTCCGCGATCGTGGCCGACCAGGTACCAGCGGCCGCGCCAGGACAGCACCCCCCACGGCTCGACCACCCGCTTCTCGGCGCTGTCCGCGGCCGGCTTGCGATGCTCGAACTGGATCACCCGGTGGCCGGACACCGCCGCCATCAGGTCGGGTAGCGCGGGTTCGTTGCCGGCCAGCGGCGGCAGCGCGTCGGCCCCCGGCGGCTCGTCGATCTCGATGCCGGCTGCCCGCAGCTTGATCAACGCCGTCCGGGCCTCGGTGGCCAGCGACGCGGTGCTCCACAACCGAGCGGCCAACCCCACCGCGGCGGCCTCGTCGGCGGTGAAGTCGATCGGTGGCAGCTCGAAATCCTTGCGGGCGATCCGGTAGCCGTCCTCGACGTCGAAGGCGGAATTGCGGCCGGTCTCGAGCGGAATCCCCAGCTCGCGCAACTCGGCTTTGTCCCGTTCGAAGCTGCGTTTGAACGCCTCGTCCGGGTTGCTGACGTCCTCAGCGGTGTGGTAGCCCTCGACGGTGTCGCGAATCCGCTCGGCGGTGATGAACTGCCGGGTGGACAGCAGGCACAGCACCAGGGAGACCAACCGTTGCTGTCGCCGAGCCGCCATATCTGACAACGGTAGGCGACGTCGGCTCGGTACGCGCGTGACACCCCGCAACCGCTCGTCGGTGCGGTCGGCCTCGCTAGTCACGTCCAGGCCGCATCGGACTCACATCGAGGCAATCAGCTTTTCCACGCGATCGTCCACAGCACGGAACGGGTCCTTGCAGAGCACGGTGCGCTGGGCCTGATCGTTGAGCTTGAGATGCACCCAGTCCACCGTGAAATCCCGGCGGGTTTCCTGAGCGCGCTTGATGAACTCGCCACGCAACTTGGCCCGGGTGGTCTGCGGCGGGAGGTTCTTTGCCTCGTAGACGGCCAGGTCGGTGCTGACCCGAGTCACCGCACCCCGGTTGGCCAGCAGGTAGTACAACCCGCGGTCGCGGCGGATGTCGTGATAGGTCAGATCCAGCTGGGCGATCCGGGGCGAGGACAGTGGCAGGTCGAACTTGGCCCGGTAGCGCTCGATGAGCTGGAACTTGGTGGCCCAATCGATCTCGCGGTCGATGAGGCTCAGGTCGGCCGACTCGACCGCCTTCAGGGTGCGTCCCCACAGGTCCAGCACCTGCTCGGTGACCGGGTCGGTGCCAGCGGTGTCCACGAACGTCCGGGCCTTCTCGAAGTACTCGCGCTGGATCTCGATCGCGCTGGCCAGCCGGCCGTTGGCCAGCTTCACCTGGCGGGTCCCGGTCAGGTCGTGGCTGATCTCGCGGATCGCCCGGATCGGGTTCTCCAGCGTCAGGTCCTTGAACGTGATGCCCTGCTCCATCATCCGCAACACCAGGTCGGCGCTGCCGACCTTGAGCAGCGTGGTGCACTCGTTCATGTTGGAGTCGCCGACGATCACGTGCAGCCGGCGGTAACGCTCGGCGTCGGCATGCGGCTCGTCGCGGGTGTTGATGATCGGACGGGAGCGGGTGGTCGCCGAGGAGACGCCCTCCCAGATGTGTTCGGCGCGCTGGCTCAGGCAGTACACCGCGCCGCGCGGGGTCTGCAGCACCTTTCCGGCGCCGCAGATCAGCTGCCGGGTGACCAGGAACGGGATCAGCACGTCGGCCATCCGGCTGAACTCGCCATGCCTGGCCACCAGGAAGTTCTCGTGGCAGCCGTAGGAGTTGCCGGCCGAGTCGGTGTTGTTCTTGAACAGGTAGATGTCGCCGGCGATGCCCTCGTCGTTGAGCCGCCGCTCGGCATCGATCAGCAGGCCTTCCAGGATCCGCTCGCCGGCCTTGTCATGGGTGACCAGCCCGGTCAGCGAGTCGCATTCCGGCGTCGCGTACTCCGGGTGGCTGCCCACGTCCAGGTAGAGCCGGGCGCCATTACGCAGGAAAACATTGGACGATCTGCCCCAGCTCACCACCCGACGGAACAGGTAGCGCGCCACCTCGTCAGGGCTGAGCCGGCGTTGACCCTCGAAGGTGCAGGTCACACCGTATTCGTTCTCGATCCCGAAGATCCGTCGCTGCACGTCACCACCCTAGTCAGGCGACGGCGAGTACGCGCTGCGATCGCGACGAACTCGGCTGCATCGTTACCGCGAGCGCTCGTCGGATCACACCCCGCAACCATCGCTGTGGTCGGTGTGAGGCCACGGCCGACTTTCCCCGCAATCTGCGGACGGCCTCTTGCAGTAAGCCCGAACATCCAGTAATCACAGGCTCAACGGCGTCCTGCGCAGCGCGCCGATCGGCCCGTGGGATGGCGAGATGGCGTGAGCACCGTGCGTCGGTGGCGACTGTGGTGAGACACCGTCCGGAGCGCCAGTCGGTGGCCGGGCTGCTGGTCAGTGTCGCGATCCTGGCCGTCCTCATGGGTGGCTACGGCTACATCGTGCTGGCCGAACCCGGCCGCTCGAACCGGACCGCCACGCTGGTAGATCCGCCGACCAGCCCTGCTCCGAGCCCGACCGCCGGGCGGCCGGTGTCCAGCCCGAGCGCAGCGGGCTCGGCCGACCGGCCGGTCCGGATCGCGATCGACTCGATCGGGGTGTCCAGCCCGCTGGAATCGGTCAGCCTGGACCAGGCCGGCGGCCTGCAGCCACCCAACCGGTACGACGAGGCCGGCTGGTACGCCAAGGGCATCCAGCCGGGCAGCGTCGGCGCGGCGGTGATCATCGGCTTCGACACCGCCCCGACCGGGTCGGCGGTGTTCGCCCGGCTGCGCGACCTGCGGGTCGGCGACCTGATCACCGTGCAGCGTCAGGACGGTACGAACCTGGACTTCGAGGTGGACGACGTGCATGCCTACCCGACGGCGAACCTGCCGTCCTCGGCGACCCACGGCGCTACCTCGGTGCCCGAACTGCGGTTGGTCACCTGCGACGACGATGCCGGGCAGTCGCACAGCTACCTGCAGAACCTGGTGGTCTCGGCCCACCTCAGCTGACCGGCGGCCAGCGCGGCCAAGAAGCTGACCGGCGGCCAAAGCGGCCGAAAATTAGAGGGACAGCGACAGGATCGGCACTCCCCGGCTGTCGGAGATCACGATCTTGCTGAGGTTCTGCCTGGTCCACGGACTGTCCCGCGCGATCTGGACGTCCTCCCCCGGCTGCGGGCTCCAGCTGCCGAGGTCGCGCTCCTGGCCGAGCCGGTTGTAGGCCATCATCCGGTAGGACGGGGCGCTGCCGGCCGGGTAGCCGGTGCCGCTCGCCGACTGGTACCCGCAGTCCAGTTCGATCCGGGTATCCGAACCTGAACCGGTCAGGGTCACCGTGGCACGCACGCCCCCCGGGTTGGGTCCGATCGCCTGCATCGCCAGCGGGTGTGGCCGGTGCGATTGGGACCACTGGTAGCCGCCGCCGACCACCAGCAGGGCAAGCAGGCAGGCCGCGGCGAAGCTGAGTCCGGCGGTCCGCCACGAGCGCCGGCGGCGGCTGGCAGCGATCTCGGAGAGCAGCCTGGGCAGCAACGATTCCGGTGGTGGCTCGAGCTCCCAGGTCGTGGCCTCGGCCGCCGGGACCGAGCCGAGGAACGCCGGCAGCTCACCCAGGTCGGCGACCGCGGCGCGACACAGCGGGCAGGTCAGCAGGTGCGCCTCGAAGGCGATCCGATCGGTCTCCTCCAGCGCATCCAGGACGTAGGCGGCGTCGTCGAAGGCGAACCGGGCATGCTCCGGACCGGCATTCTGGTCTGGGCGGTTGCCCTCGTTGTCGCTCACTGGGTCACTCCCATCTCCGACAGCGCAAGTTTCAGGGCTCGCAGGGCGTAGTGCGTGCGTGACTTCACGGTTCCCTCGGCGATCTGCAGCCGCTGGGCGGTCTCGCGTACCGAGGACCGCCGGTAGAACATCTCCATCAGGACCGCGCGGTGATCGAGGCTCAGCTGGGCCAGCGCGTCGGCCACCAGCCGGGCCTCCACCAGCGCGTCGGTGTGGTCGGTGCCCTCCGGCTCGGGCAGGTCGGCCATCAGCCGCTCCGGTCGGACGCTGCGGGCCCGCCACTCGTCGATCACGATCCGCCGGGCCACCGTGTACAGCCAGCCGCGGGCCGCGCCCACCTGTTCGGCGCTGAAGGCGGGGCTGTTCGGATGCTTCCAGGCCCGCAGCAGGGTCTCTTGCACGACGTCCTCGGCCGCTTGCCGGTCACCGCCGGTCAGCCGCACAGCGAACGCCCAGAGCGCTGCGGCATGCTCATCGTGCAACGCGCGCATGAGCTCCTGCTCGTCGCTGGTGGTGCGTTGCGGCTGCATGGTGATCCCGTCCGGTGGTGGCTCGTCACCGCTCAGTACGGGCGGCGCGGGCGTCCGGTTCAATTCTGCGCCTGCGTGGACGAGGTTGCCCGCGCGGACGAGGTTGCCCGCGCGGACGAAGTTGCCGAGTAGACGAAGTTGCCCTGCGGACGAGGTTGCCGGCGCCGGTGAACCGATCCGCGGTGGCCGCCGTTGGCTGATAGAGAACCCCTGTGTCGATGACTGGAGACAAAATTGACGAGCACGACTGATGGCCGCCAGGCCAACCAGGCCAGCCAGGCCAGCCAGACCACCCGCTCGCCCTTCGGGGTGAGCCGGCGCAGCCTGCTCACCGTCGGGGCGGTCGGGGTGGGGACGGCCGCGCTGGCGGCCTGCTCGCAGGCCAAGTCGCCGAGCAGCGCGCCGGCTACCGGCGGTACCGGCCCGGCCAGCACACCGGCGTCGGGCGGTGCCTCGTCGGGCGATGTCGCACCGCTGGCGAAACTGTCCAGCATCAAGGTCGGCGAGGCGATCTCGGCCACTGGTCCGGACGGCGCCAAGATCATCATCGCCCGGCCGACCGCGACCACCGTGGCGGCCTTCAGCGCGGTCTGCACGCACCAGGCCTGCATCGTCGCGCCGGCCGGCAAGGAGCTCGACTGCCCCTGCCACGGTTCGGTCTACAACGCGACCACCGGCGAGGTGATCAACGGCCCGGCCCCGCGGCCGCTGCCCACGGTGAACGTCACGCTGTCCGGTGACAACGTGGTGGCCGGCTGAGCCCGTCCGGTCAGCTGTTCTCGGAACCGGTCGAGTCCTGCGGGGGCTCGGCCGGTTCCGTCGTTTCGGTCGCCACCGGAGCGGAGCCAACCACCGGTGCGGAGCCAGCCACCGGCGGTACGGCCGTAGCTTCGGCGGCAGCCGGCTCGGCGGGCTGCGTCGGCACCGGCAGCAGGCTGGTCAGCGCTGCCCCGGCGATCCGGCGGAACTTGCGGGTGCCCCGGTTGCGGTCCAGCACCGCGACCTCGAGGCTGTCGGCGGCCAGCTCGCGGACCGCGCCGGCCTCGGCGCCGACCGAACCCAGCGCCTTCACCGCGACCGCGATCGCGTCGGCCAGCGGCAGGTTCTGCT
>JALYVK010000035.1 GCA_030853265.1 Actinomycetota bacterium | reverse complement strand
GCATCGATCGCCCCAGCTGCCACGACAACGCGGCCAGCGCGGCAGCCGCCGCCGAAAGCCGCTACGCAACAGCGTACGCCAGCGGCGCGCCGAGCGTAGCGGCAAGTTCCGGCCGTAGCAGGAAGCCGGTGTCCAGGTCACCGGTCAGGAAGGCCGGCTCTTGCAGCACCCGGACGAGCAGGTCCCGATTGGTGATCAGGCCGTGGATGCGGGCTCCTGCCAGGGTTGCGGCCAGCGTCCTGGCCACCGCCACCCGATCGGCGCCATGGCAGATCACCTTGGCCAGCATCGGGTCGTAGTGCACGCCGATCTGCGAACCGCTGGTGACCCCGGAGTCCAGCCGAACCCCGGCTCCGGTGCCGAATTCGGTGACCGCACCACGGAATTCGAAGCGATGCAGCGTCCCGCTCTGCGGTTGCCAGTCGTGCGCCGGATCCTCGGCATAGAGCCGAGCCTCGATGGCATGCCCACTCGGCAGCGGTGGCTCGGCCGGTAGCCGGTGGCCGGCCGCGATCTCGAGCTGCAGCCGGACCAGGTCCAGGCCGGTGGTGCACTCGGTGACCGGATGTTCCACCTGCAACCGGGTATTCATCTCGAGGAAGAAGAACCTGCCGTCCTGGTCTGCCACGAACTCGACCGTGCCAGCGCCGGCGTAGTCCACCGCGCCGGTCGCGGCCAGCGCGGCCGCCACCAGGTCCTCGCGCAGGCCAGGGATCCGCTCGGCCAGCGGCGACGGAGACTCCTCGATCACCTTCTGGTGCCGGCGCTGGATCGAGCATTCCCTTTCGCCCAGGGACCAGATCGTCCCGTGCTGGTCGGCGAGCACCTGCACCTCCAGGTGCCGGCCGGCGGCCAGGTACCGCTCACAGAACACCGTCGGGTCGCCGAAGGCCCGCTCGGCTTCGCCGCTTGCCGCCGCGAGCTGCGCCGCCAACTCGCCGAGCTGACGGACGATCCGCATCCCCCGGCCACCGCCACCGGCCGATGCCTTGATCAGGACGGGCAAGTCTTGCTCGGTGAGCTGGCCGGGGTCGAGTTCGGCCAGCACCGGGACGCCGGCCGCTGCCATCAGCCGCTTGGCCGCGATCTTGTCGCCCATCAGCTCGATGGCGGCTGGTGGTGGCCCGATCCAGACCAGTCCGGCCGCCTGCACGGTACGTGCGAACGCGGCGTTCTCGGCCAGAAAGCCGTAGCCGGGATGCACTGCCTCGGCACCGGCGCGCTGCGCTGCCGCGACTATCGCCTGACCCTGCAGGTAGGTCTGCACGGCGCTGGCGCCGGGTAGCCGTACCGCGCGGTCCGCCTCGGCAACGTGTAGGCAATCCTCATCGGGATCGGCGAAAACGGCAACGGTCGCCAGTCCCAGGTCGCGGCAACTTCGAAAGACCCGCCGGGCAATCTCGCCCCGATTGGCCACCAGGACCGAGCCGAATCTCGTCATCTGCTCTCTCACATCCGGAAGACGCCGAAGCCGCGCGAGCCCTGGACCTCGCCGCTGGCAATGGCCGACAGGCACAGCCCGAGCACCGTCCGGGTGTCCCGCGGGTCGATGATGCCGTCGTCGTAGAGCCGGCCGGACAGAAACGTCGGCAGCGACTCGGCCTCGATCTGACCGGCCACGTAGGCACGCATCGCCTCGTCGCCGGCCTCGTCGTAGGTCTGGCCACGTGCTTCGGTAGCCGCCCGAGCCACCATCGACAACACACCGGCCAGCTGCTGCGGTCCCATCACCGCCGACTTGGCGCTCGGCCAGGCGAACAGGAATCGCGGGTCGAAGGCCCGCCCGCACATGCCGTAGTGACCTGCCCCGTAGGAGGCGCCGAGCAGGATCGAGATGTGCGGAACCCCCGAGTTGGATACCGCATTGATCATCATCGCGCCGTGTTTGATGATGCCGGCCTGCTCGTAGGAGGTACCGACCATGTAGCCGGTGGTGTTGTGCAGGAACAGCAAGGGCGTATCGCTCTGGTTGGCCAGCTGGATGAACTGGGCCGCCTTCTGCGATTCCTCGCTGAACAGCACCCCGCGGGCGTTGGCCAGAATGCCGATCGGATAACCATGAACGCGCGCCCAGCCGGTGACCAGGCTGGAACCGTAACGGGGTTTGAACTCATCGAAGTCCGAGCCGTCCACCACCCGGGCGATCACCTCGCGCGGGTCGAACGGGACCCGCAGGTCGGTTCCGACAATACCGAGCAGGTCCTCCTCGGCGAAGGCCGGCTCGGCGACCTCGGCGATCGGGGCCGGGCCGCGCTTGCGCCAATTCAGCCTGGCCACGATCCGGCGACCGAGCCGGATCGCGTCCGGCTCGTCCTGGGCGAAATAGTCGGCCAGGCCCGAGGTCTCGGCGTGCATCCTCGCACCACCGAGCGATTCGTCGTCGGCATCCTCGCCGGTGGCCATCTTGACCAGCGGCGGACCGGCCAGAAACACCTTGGAACGCTGGTCGATCATCACCACGTGATCCGACATCCCGGGCACGTAGGCGCCGCCCGCGGTCGAGTTTCCGAAGACCAGCGCAATGGTCGGGATACCCGCCGCGGACAACCGGGTCAGATCGCGGAACAGCCGGCCGCCGGGGATGAAGATCTCTTTCTGGGTGGGCAGATCCGCCCCGCCCGATTCCACCAGCGAGATCACCGGCAGCCGGTTGGCCAGCGCGATGTCGTTGGCCCGGAACACCTTGCGAGTGGTCCAGGGATTGCTCGAACCACCTTTCACCGTCGGGTCATTCGCCACGATCAGGCACTCGACGCCGCTGACCATGCCGATGCCGGTAACCACGCTGGCGCCGACCGCGAAGTCGCTGCCCCAGGCTGCCAGCGGCGACAGCTCCAGGAACGGCGTGTCCTGATCCAGCAGCAGTTCGATGCGCTCGCGGACCAGCAGCTTGCCGCGGGCGTGGTGACGGTCGGTGTACTTCGGGCCGCCACCGGCGACCGCCTTGGCGTGCTCGGCGTCCAACTCGGCCAGCTTGCCCAGCATCGCCTCGCGGTTGGCCTGGTGCTCCGCACTTGCGGGGTTCAGCATCGAGCGCAGCGCGGTCATCGCCGCATCCGCCCGACGGGCCGGGCCGTCATCGGACCGCCGGTCGGCCAGGGCCGGGCAGCCCGGCGAAGGCCTGGGCGAGATCCAGCCAGGCGTCGGCATCCGGCCCGACCGCCCGCAGCGCGAGATCGGCCCGATTGCGGCGCTGGGTGGCCAGCAGGCATAGATCCAGCGCCGGACCGGTCACTCGCTGCTCGGCATCGGGCGGCCCGAACGTCCAGCTGGCGCCGTCCGGGCCGGTCAGCTCGATCCGGAACTCCCCGTCCGGGACGGGACGTTCATGCAGCCGGAACGCGAAATCCCTGGTCCGGACGGCAAGCCGGGCAACATGCCGTAGCCGATCGCTCGCAACTGGCTGGTAGCCAAGCGCGTCGGTGACGTCGAGGCCGTGTGCCCAGGTTTCCATCAGCCGGGCGGTGGCCATCGAGGCCGGGCTCATCGGCGGTCCGAACCAGGCCAGCTTGACCCCGGCCGGCACCGCGACCAGCTGCTCGGCCAGCAGTTGCCGGCCGTCCCGCCACCGGCGCAGCAGTTCGGCAGGTTCGACCGAGGCGCCCTCGGCCGCTGCCTGATCGACATAGCCGGTCGGGTCCGCGACGGCCTGGCCGATCAGTTCGGTCAGCGCGGCCGGGTCGGTGATCGACAGGCCGGCCAGCCGGTCGGTCCAGTGCAGGTGCGCGATCTGATGCGCGATGGTCCAGCCGGCCGCCGGTGTGGCACGGGCCCAGCTCTCGGCGGGCAGTTCGGCCAGCCGGGCATCGAGTTCGGCATTCTCGGCAAGCAGATCCGGCAATACCAGATCAAGGTCGGACAAGTCGCTCTCCTCGGCCACGCTACGGCTAGCTCAGCCAAGCCTGGCAGCCCGCGGAGAAACAAGCAAGCCTGCTTGCTTTCTTTCAAGCGCGGACTACTACTCCGACTCGTCGCCGACCACCGTGCCGGCGGCCAGAATGGCAAGCTCCGGGTGGGTCATCCCGGCCTGCTCCTGCTGGTGGGCGTCCCTGGTCACCGTCAGTTTGGGGATCAGCAGGCCAGCCAGCGTGCCGAGGACCAGCGCTCCGGCGAGCATCACGAAGCCGGCGGTGTAGCCGCTCTCTTCGGGTACGCCGCTGGGCAGCACCTTGGCGGTGACGATGCTGGCCATCACCGCGGCCCCGATCGAGCCGCCGATCGTCCGGATGTTGGCGTTCATGCCGCTGGCAACGCCGGTCTGGGTGGACGGCACCGCATCCACGATGATGTTGGACATCGCCGAGAATGCCGATCCGAACCCGATACCCAGCAACGACATGGCGAGGACCAACTGCCAGATGTCCCTGTGCGCAAAGGCCAACAACAAGAACGGCACGATGCTCACGGCGGAGCCGGCGATCAGCACCAGCCGGGGACCGAACCGGTTGGACAGCGGCCCGGAGGCCACCCCGAAGATGAACATGGTCGCCGACATGGGCAGTACGAGCAGGCCGGATTCGGTAATGCTTGCCGAGAACCCATAGCCCGAGCTGGACGGCGTCTGCAGGAACTCCGGGATGAAGGCGAACACCGCGTACAACCCGACACCGAACATCAGGGCGACCAGATTGGTCGTCCACACCGCGGGAATCCGCATCATCCGCATGTCGATCAGGGGCTGGCTGGCTCGCAGCTCGACCATGACCCAGCCCACCGCCAGCAGCACCGAACCGACCAGCAGGCCGATCACCGATGCCGAGCCCCAGCCCCAGATCGGGGCCTCGCTGACCGCCAGCAGCAGCGCGACCAGCCACGCCGAGAGCAGGATCGCGGCCGGCCAGCTGATCTTTCCCGGCGTCCGCACCGGCGACTCCGGAATCACGAAGTGAGTGGCGACCGCGGCGACCGCGACGAGCGCACCGGGAATCCAGAACAGCCAGTGGTAGTCGAGAAGATTGACGATCGGACCAGCCAACACCAAGCCCAGGCCGCCGCCGACCGCGAGCAGTGCGGCGATGATGCCGACCGCGCCGGAGACCTTCTCGCGCGGGAACTCGTCACGGATGATGCCGAAGGCCAATGGGATCACGCCACCGCCGATGCCCTGAATCGCCCGGGCGATGATCATGACCATGATCGAGCCGGCCACCGCGGCCAGCAGGGAACCGGCCGCCAGCGCCAGCAGCACCGCGACCATCACCTTTTCCTTGCCGATCATGTCGCCGACCCGGCCAAGGATCGGGGTACAGACCGAGGCCGACAGCAGGTAGGCGGTAAGCACCCAGGTAACCGTGTTCTGGGTGGTGTGCAGGTTGGTCTGCAGCAGCGGCAGCACCGGTGAGACCAGCGACTGCAACAGCGAGTACGCGCTGGTGCCGACCGCCAGCACCAGAAAGGTGATCTTGTAGTCGGCCCGACGGAGGTCAGCGGTCATGACTCGGATGCCCCCTCAACCTCTCATCGCTCTCGAACACCGTTCGACAACCGGAGTTTCCGGCGTCGGCAATTGAGGAGAACCTTAGCTGCCGACCCTTATAGCTGACCGCCCGAGTGCAGGACGGTCACAGCCGCCGTCCGCTTTCGCATAGTCTCGCAGGTAATGGCAATGGCCTGCCCGAGAGGAATTCCAGTGACCGCCTTCACCACCCGACCGGATCTGCGGGGCGACTTCGGCATGGTGGCCAGCACGCACTGGTTGGCGTCGAGCGTCGGTATGAGCGTCCTGGAACGTGGCGGCAACGCCGCCGACGCCGCGGTGGCGGCCGGCTTCGTACTGCAGGTAGTCGAACCACACCTGAACGGCCCGGGCGGCGAGGTGCCGATCCTGCTGTGGGATCCGGCCGACAGCAGCACCCGAGTGCTGGCCGGTCAGGGTCCCACGCCGGCCGCGGCAACCATCGAGCACTACCGCTCCGAGGGATTGAGCCTGGTGCCCGGCACCGGCTTGCTCGCCGCCACTGTGCCCGGCGCGTTCGGCGCCTGGCTGCTGTTGCTGGAACGCTGGGGTAGCTGGCGGCTGCGGGCGGTACTGGAACCGGCCATTCACTATGCCGAACAGGGCTATCCGGCGTTGCCCGGGATCTGCGCGACCATCGAGCAGGTGGCCGGGACCTTCCGCGAGGGCTGGCCACACTCGGCGGCGACCTGGCTACCTGGCGGCTCGGCACCGGAGGTTGGTAGCAGGCTGCGCAGCCCGGAGCTGGCTGCCACCTGGCACCGCCTGCTGACCCAGGCCGAGAGTCCCGGCGCCAGCCGGGAGGCCGAGATCGAGACCGCGCGCCAGGTGTTCTACGAGGGTTTCGTCGCTGAGGCCATCGACGCGCACAGCCGTCAGCCGGTCCGCGACAGCTCGGGGCAACCGCATGCCGGCGTGCTGCGCGGCACCGACCTGGCCGCCTGGCAATGCCCGGTGGAGGATCCGGTCAGCGTCGACTACGGCGAATACACCGTCTGCAAGACGGGTCCGTGGGGGCAGGGGCCGGTGTTCGGCCAGCAATTGACGCTGCTGGCCGGTTTCGATCTGCCGGCCGCCGGCCACCTCTCCGCCGACTACGTACACACCGTCGTCGAGTGTGCCAAGCTGGCCTTCGCCGATCGCGAAGCCTGGTACGGCGACCCGGCGGAGGTGGACGTTCCGCTGGCGGCGTTGCTGTCCGAGAGTTACGCAGCCGAGCGTCGCGGCCTGGTCGGCGCCACCGCCTCCACCGAGTTGCGCCCTGGTTCGCCGGCCGGCCGGATTCCGAAACTGCCTACCCTGCCTGCCGATCCGGCATCGGAGCCGGCCGCCGCCGGCGTCGGCGAACCGACGGTGGACTCGCAGGGCAGCACGCGGGGCGACACCTGCCACCTGGACGTGGTGGACCGGTTCGGCATGCACATCTCGGCAACCCCGAGCGGTGGCTGGCTGCAGAGCTCGCCGACCATCGCCGGCCTCGGCTTCGCGCTGGGCAGCCGGACCCAGATGAGCTGGCTGGAACCGGGATTCGCCTCGTCGCTCCGTCCCGGCAGCCGGCCGCGGACCACCCTAAGCCCGTCGCTGGCGCTGCGCGATGGCCGTCCCTACCTTGCCTTCGGCACGCCGGGTGGTGACCAGCAGGACCAGTGGTCGTTGCTGTTCTTCCTTGCGCACGTGCATTTCGGCCTCAGCCTGCAGCAGGCCATCGACGCGCCGATGCTGCACAGCACGCACTTTCCGAGCTCGTTCTGGCCGCGGGAGTCGGAGCCTGCCGGCCTGCTGGTCGAAGGCCGGCTGGACGCGACGGTGATCGCCGAACTGCGCCGCCGCGGGCACCGGGTATCGGTCGCCGGGGACTGGACATTGGGGCGGCTGAGCGCGGCCGGCCGCGACCCGGTGACCGGGTTCCTGCGGGCCGCGGCCAACCCTCGTGGCGGCTACGGTTACGCAGTCGGTCGCTGACCTCGCTGACCTGGCGCCCTATTCGGGCAGGTTCTCGGCTGCCCAGGTGGTCAGCTCGTCCAGCGCCGGCAGCAGCGCAAGACCCGATGCGGTAAGGCGATACTCGACCGTGACCGGTGGCCCTTCATCGACCGAGCGCTGCACCAGGCCGGCCTTGCACAGCTCGCCCAGCCGCTCGGACAGCACCGAGTCGCTGATACCGCTGACCGCGCGGCGCAGTTCGGAGAAGCCGGCCGGGCCGCTGGTCAGGGTGCCGAGCAGCACCCCGTTCCATCGCTTGCCGAGGAATCCGAAGGCACGCGCGAGGGCCGCGTCGCACACCCGCGGTTCGTGCTTCAGCTCACCCTCGCCAGCCATTGCACCATCATAGCAACATGCTATGTTTCTCCTTGTCACTTTGTTTTTCATAGTGACTCTCTTTTTACGAACACTCACTTTCGAGGACCGAGGTAGCTGGCATGACCCGCACACTGGATGAATCCGCCCGAACCGGGCTAGGCCGCCTGGACGATCAGGGTCGCGCGGCACTGTTTACCGAGGCCCGGACGGCAAACAGCTTCGCGCCGACGCCGGTGACCGATGCCGAGCTGGCAGAGATCTGGGAACTGGCGAAATGGGCGCCGACCGCCGCGAATACCCAACCGCTGCGGGTGCTCTACGTCCGTACCCCCGAAGGCCGCGCCCGGCTGGTCGAGCACATGGGCGACGGAAACAAGGCTAAAACCAGCTCGGCACCAGCCGTCGCCGTGCTTGCCCGGGACACCCGATTTCACGAGCACATTCCGACCTTGCTGCCGTTTCGCCCAGAACTCAAGGACGTCTTCGAAGCCGACGAGCAAATGCGCGCAGGCACCGGCACCTTCAGCGCGACCCTGCAGGCGGGCTACTTCATCCTCTCGGTCCGCGCCCATGGTCTGGCCGCCGGTCCGATGGCTGGCTTCGACGCCGCCGGAATCGACGCCGAGTTCTTTCCGGACGGCCGCTGGAAGTCCATGCTGGTGGTGAACATCGGGCACCCCGGCGAGGAGCCGTGGTTCGGCCGGCTCCCCCGGCTCGATCATTCCGAGGTCGTGCAGTGGGCCTGATCGGCCTGGCTCAACTGGCCGCTCGGCACCAGCAGGACGCGGGAGGTGCTCAGCCGTCGGCTCGACTGCAGCAGTAGCGATTGCCGGCTGGCAGGATAGCCGGATGCGGATCGAGTCGTTCCCGGAAGCCGAAACCCCCGCCGCACTGCGGTCGCAGGTACGTGCCCTGCACCGGCAGGCGTGGCCCGGACCGGACTCGGAGGAGGGCCACGATCCGGCGCTGCGGCCGGTGACGATGCTGCTCACCTCGGACGGGATCGTGTTGTCCGCACTGGCGATCCTGTCCAAGGAGATCGAACATGCCGGCCAGCGCTTTGCCGCCAGCGGGCTCAGCACCGTGGTCACCGATACCGGCCAGCGCGGCCACGGCTACGGCTACGGCCGGACTCTGGTTGTGGCGGCGCGTGAAACCCTCGCGGCCGGCCAGCAGGATCTCGCCGTGTTCACCTGCGATCGCGCACTCGCGCCGTTCTACCAGGGTGCCGGCTGGCAACTGCTGGCCGGCACCGTACTGGTCGGCGGGACGGCGGCGGAGCCCTTTCCCAGCGACCAGTTCGACAAGCTCACCCTGGGCGAGTTCTTCTCGGCTCGGGCGATCGCCGCCGCGGACACCTTCTATGGTGCCCGGATCGCGCTGCACCCCGGACTGCGCGACCGGCTCTGGTAGCTAACGGGTATCCGGGCTGTCGGCCAGCGCCAGCGTTGCCATCCCGAGGACGATCAGCCCGACCACCAATGACCATTCGTTGAAGAACGACTGCTTGTTGACCAGGTCGAACACTCCGAGCAGCCAGGCCGAACCGAGCACGAAGCCGGCCGTGGTCCTGGGCAGCTTCCACAATCCCAGCACGAGCGCGATCAGCATCACCAGCGGTACCAGCGCAAACGAGGGCGTCCGACCCTCCCGGATCGCGGTGGTGAAGACCGACAGTGAATCATGCCGCGGTGGCAGGTTCAGGTTGTAGGTCACCGCGCCGTGCCAGAAGTTTCGCGGCCCGGCGATCACCCAGGGCAACGTCACCACGACCGCGGCGGCCACCGAGGTGACCGTCCGGCGCCAACCGAACGCGGGCCAGATCGCGGCGAACGGCAGCAGGATCACGATGTGCTGCTTGGTCACCAGCGCGGCGGTGAAGCAGAGCACCGCCAGCACCGGATGCTTGGTCTCCACCGCCAGCACCATGCCCGCGATCAATGCCAGTAGCAGCGGCTCCGGCCAGGACTGCTCGACGCCGTAGAGCACCCATGGGTAGATCAGGATCAGCCCGGACAGCACCGCGATCGCCTGGCTGCGAGCCGACCGGTGCAGTCCGGCGACGGCAAGCGCGGCGAGCACCATCGCGGCCAACAACCCGTACCGGACGTCGGAGAAGGCCAGGTAGAACGGCGTCAGCAGGACGGCCGAGCCGGGCAGGTACGGCAGCAGGTGCCCCTCGGCACCCGGCCAGGCCTGGCCGTAGATGTTGTCCAGGTGGACGAGCGCGCGCGCCGAACCCTGCAGGATGTGCCAGTCGTCGATGGTCGGCCGAGGCGTGGCCCGGATACCTGCCACCCCCGCCGCAGCGGCCAGCATCACGATCGCGGCCTGCAGCCACCGGAGCAGTTTCGGCAGGCAGGCAAGGGCGATCAGGCAGATTGCCGCGGCGATCAGCAACCCGTGCGACCAGCGCTCGGCGGGACCGTGCGCGTACCGCTCGGCGGGTGAGGCAATGGTCGAGCCGACCGCGACCAGGCAGCCCAGCACCAGGCTCGTCCGGTTGGGCAGCCGGAACCGACCGCTGCCCAGCAGCAGGACTCCGATGCTCAACAGCAGCATTCCGGCGCTCACCAGCGCGATGGCCAGCGGTGTGTAGGTGCCGTAGCGTCGGGCCGCGCCGAGCGCGATCAGCGCCCAGGCAGCCACCAAAGTGAGACTGGGATCGAGTCTGAGCAGCTGTTTCACTCGCCGGACGTCCGGATTGGCACCAAGGTGTGAGACACGTCCGAAGCTTAAATGAGGTCTCGGCTAGCGTTGAGGGCGCAAGCCACTGGCTGCGCGTGTCAACTACGAGAGGGTGAGCTCATGCCGGATGGCGGGTCGGCGCCACCGAAGATCGGCATCGTGGTCGTCGCGTATAACGCGGCCTCGACACTGGCAGCCACCCTGGACCGGATTCCGGCCGAGTTGCTGCCGCGGATTGCCGAGATCATCATCTCCGATGACGCCAGCCACGACGAGACCTTCGACCACGCGATGCGCTGGGGCGCCCAGGCGCACTCGACCAAGACCACCATCGTCCGGCACACCAAGAACCTGGGGTACGGCGGCAACCAGAAAGCCGCCTACCGGTTGGCTATCGAGCATGGCCTCGACATCATCGTGCTGCTGCACGGTGACGGCCAGTACGCGCCAGAGCGGCTGCCGGACATGGTCGCCCCGTTCGAGCGGGGCTCGCCGGCCGCGGTCTTCGGTTCGCGGATGATGGACAAGGGCGCGGCCAAGGCTGGTGGCATGCCGCTGTACAAGCGGCTGGGCAACCGGGTACTCACCCGCTTCGAGAACAAGGTGCTCGGCACCGCGCTGACCGAATTCCATTCCGGCTACCGGGCCTATGACGCCCGGGTGCTCGCGCAGATCCCGTTCGAGGCCAACAGCGACGGCTTCGACTTCGACACCCAGATCATCGCCCAGCTGGTGCATCATGGCGGCGAGATCGTCGAAATCCCGATCCCGACCTACTACGGCGACGAAATCTGCTACGTCAACGGCCTGCAGTACGCGCGTGACGTGGTCCGTGACGTGGTCGAGTTCAAGCTGGCAACCAAGGGTTTCGGCACCCACGACTGGGTCCAGCCCAACGACGAGTACGACTTCAAAGAAGGTGACGGCTCCTCGCACGCGGTGATGCTGCAGATGCTCGAGACGCTGCCACCGTCGCGGATCCTGGATATCGGTTGTTCCGGCGGGCTGTTCGCCGAACGAGCCCGGGCGGCCGGGCACCAGGTGACCGGCGTCGACTACCTCGAAATCCCCGGTGTGCGCGAGCGAACCGACCGGTTCTTCGTCGCCAACCTGGAAGAGGGACTGCCGGCCGAGGTGGGCGGCCGCTATGACGTGGTGATCGCTGGCGACATCATCGAGCACCTGTCGCGGCCGAATGAGATCCTGCAGCAGATCCGGACCGCGCTCCGACCTGGCGGCCAGGTACTGCTGTCGGTGCCCAACTTCGGTCACTGGTACCCGCGGGTCCGAGTGCTGACCGGGAGTTTCGGCTACGATCGGCGAGGCATTCTCGACAATACCCACCTGCGCTTCTTCACCCGGGCCACCCTGCGGCGCACCGTGCGGGCCGCCGGTTTCGACATCATGGCCGAGGTCTCGACCGGGTTGCCGCTGGGTACCGTCACCGACGCCAACCAGTCCGCGGCGCTGCGTGCCGTCCGGCGGGTGGACGATGCGCTGGTCCGGGCCCGGCCGACGCTGTTCGGCTACCAGCACATCCTGCGGCTGACCCCGCATGCCGAACAGGCAATCCATGCCGAGCAATTACCGATCAGTGGCGCGGTAGCAGACGGAGAGATCTCGGCCTAGCCTGGCGCGGTAGCAGACGGAGAGATCTCGGCCTAGCTGAGCTCGAGGAATTCGGTGATCGACCGGCGCAGGCCAGGAACATCCAATCCGTGCAGGGCATCGTGCTCTGCCACCGTGCCGTACCGGCGTAGTTCGTCATGCCGCACGCCCAGTCCGAGCACCCGATGCCGCCGGTCGGCCAGCGCTCGATCGACCTCGGCGACCGAGGTGCCTTCCAGATACGGCTCGACCAGCACAACGTCCGGTGCGCCCAGGGTGGCACGCAAGGTCGCCGCGTCGAACGGCCGCACGGTCGCCGCGTAGAGCACCGTCACGTCCACACCTTCGGTGGCCTCCAGCACCCGCTCGGCCAGCGGGCCGACCGCCAGCACGGTGCCCAACCTCCCGTGCCGCAGTGGTTGGAACAGGCCGTCGGAGACCTTGCGCGGCCGGCTGTTCGAGACCCCGTCCAGCCGCAGATAGACCCGGTTGGTGTCCCGGATCGCCTTTCGTAGCAGCGATTCCGCCTCGTCCGGGTGGCCCGGGACGTGCACCGTCCAGCCGGACAGGGTGTCCAACAAAGCCACGTCACGCTGCCCGAAGTGGGTCTGGCCGCCCGAGGGCCAACCGTAGGAACCACCGGCCGAGACCAGCACCGCGCCGACGTCCTGATGCCCGAGATCGAGTTTCACCTGCTCGAACGGACGCTCGATCAGGAAGGGCGCGAAGCTGTGCACGATCGGCCGGATACCGGTCAGCGCGAGGCCGCCGGCCACCCCGATCATCAGTTGCTCGCGGATGCCGACATTGACGATCCGGTCGGCAACGGCGGCGGACTCTGCCGGATCGAGATAGCCGGCCCCGATCTCGGCCAGCACCAGCGCCAGCGATTCGTGTTCGGCCAGTAACTTCGGGACGATCCCGTAGAACCGGTCCCGCTGTTGCTCCACCACGGTCGCCTGCTCGGCGCTCATCAGAGTTCCTTACCTTCCACTCGGGCGACGACGACATGCGGCCGGTCCGGTCGGGCCTCGGCATAGGCCCGGGCCAATGCCCGGTGGTCGCGGCCGTCGACCTCCGAGGCCGACCAGCCTTCGCCCACGAATCGCTGCCCGATACCGCCCGGCCAGCCGAGCGTGGACGAGGAGTTGTCGATGACGACCGCCATCAGCCGGTCCAGGCCGGCCCGGCCCGCGTACTGGATTGCCTCGAAGTTACTGCCCTCTTCCAGCTCGGCATCGCCGAGCATGACGACGACCCGCGAGTCCGGATGCCCCGTCAGCCGCAGACCTAGTGCGGTGCCGACCGCCAGTCCCAGCCCGTGGCCCAGTGACCCGGAGCCGATCTCAGCACCGGGCACCAGGACCCGATCGGGATGGAAGCCGAGCACCGAGTCCAACTGCCCGAAGCTTGCCAACTGCTCGCGAGTCAGGAATCCCTTGGCGGCGAGCACCGCGTAGTAGCTCATCGGTCCGTGGCCCTTGGACAGCAGGAAGCGGTCCCGTCCAGGATCGTCCGGTTTCAGCGGGTCGACCGCGAGCACCTGGTCATAGAGCACCCACAGCGCATCCAGCGTCGAGGTGGCGCTGGTGCCGTGCTTCTCGTCGCCTGTCATGAGCGTCATCAGCTCGGGCAGTTGCTGGTAGCCGTAGGTTTCCGTCGATGTCATGTCTCCACCTTGCAACTTGAAGTCGACTTCAAGTCAAGCTTGGCGCCCCGGTTGGCGCTGCGACTGCTGAAAATCAGCTCACCGACCACGACGCCGGCGCGTTCGAAGTCGCGGATGTTGCGGGTGAGGACGGTCAGGCCACGCGCAAGCGCGGTTGGTGTCGAGCTGGTACATCACACGTTCGCGGGTCGGATGTCCAGACCGACCGGATCGATCTCGAACTCGATGTCCTCGTCCATCTCCAGCCACTCGGCCAAGTCACTTGGCATGCGCACATCTCCATCGACAATGCTCGCCGCCATCGCCCGCACGAGCTTCCAGAGTGCCTCTTCCCGGCTCGGGAGATGATGCCGAGGTCGGTCAGCGCTTGGCGAAACAAGTCGCCCGAGTCACGAACGTCAGAAGCGTTTTGCGCTGCAAGCTCGCGCAGCGCAAGGCTGTCGATCTCCCGGACAAGTGCGTCAGTCGCCAGCGCCGGCAGGTCCTCCGAACTCAGGTCGCCAGCGACCATACGCCACGCGGCAACCTCAATCGGCTCATCTTTCATTGAGTAATCGTAAGTGACGGGACCAATCCCTTCTGGGCTGAAGCCCCGCGCCGGTTCAGATGACATAAACAGCACGCGCTCGGTCGCGCGTCGGCGACAACCTTACGGACGTACGCCCACTTGTGGCCGACGGCCGCACCCGTGCGGCAGCGGCCGATCTGATGCGTTGCGCAACCTCGCGCGAAGTCATCGAGATTACGACTGGGCGAAGGCGATCAGGTCGGCATAGTTGTGCCGGTCGGCGTTGCGTAGCGCGCTGATGTAGCAGGCCCTGACCTCATCGGCGGCGATCGAGCTGTCGCTGCCCCAGGTGATCGGGTCGGCTCCGATGCTGTCGGCGAGCAGGTCCGCGGCGAGCGGGGAGTGTCTGCCATTCCCGTTCGGGAAGGGGTGGATGGATACCAACTGGTGGTGGAACCGGACGGCGAGCTCGAACGCGGGGTAGGCGAGGTCGGCCCCGTCACCGACCTGAGCGATCACGTTGTCGCACAGCATCTGCAGCTCAACGGGGATGCGCGCCCAGTCGACGCCTATGTTGGTGTCCCGCCGTCGTGGCTTGCCGGCCCATCTCCACACGTCGCCGTACATCCGCTGGTGCAGTTCGGTCATGTCTTCCACAGCGCGCGGGAGCGTATGAGCTGTTCGAGGTTGTCTGCGATCGCGTCGTCATCGACCTCACCGGGCGTCTGATCCTCAAGGCGCTGACTGTGCGCGGTCGCACGCATATGTTCGGCCAACTGCGCCCGGGCCTGTTTGTCCACGGCGCCCTGCAGGCTCCCCGACCGCGGGATGAACACGTAGGCCAGGTCGCAGTCCATGGCATCGGCCGCCTTGCGAAGGCTGCTGAGCTTGATCTGACCAGCACGCTCGGATTGTTCGAGCATCGACACCGACTGATGGGTCATCCCGAGCCGCGCCGCCAAGTCCCCCAGGCTCATACCCAGCGCCTGACGCACCGCGCGTATCCAACCGCTGCGCGGTGGCTGCATCGCGGTCGCTGTCGGCAGTGTCAGCCACCGTCGATCCAGCACGCGGCGGCCCTCGCGCGCGCGGCGCGCAGCGTCAGTAGTCGGGCTCGTCATCACGGTCTCCATTGCGCACGAGAAACTAATTGCAGTTTCTAGTATGCAGTAACGCTGCTAATTTGCAAGTTATAACTTGCAAATTGTCGCCCGAGCGCAGTCCAGAAGTTGCAGGTCGAGCGGTGTCCCCGGAGGAGCCGGCCGCATGCTGGCTCATACCGGGTCGGTGGTTGCGCCTATCACCTGCAGCCAGGTCATCGTCTGCTCGGTGGTCACGGCCGGCACCACTGGGGGCGGGGGCATCTCCCTAGCAGCCCTGGTTCGCAACGACAACGAGGCCGTCGGCGATCCAGGGACGCTCAGCGTAGAGGTCGCCTCGGAAGTCAACAACTGCGCCTCCCTGACAACCGGCTTCGTGCGGGTGGTGCCCGGCATGTCTGCTGGCGCTCGTGTGAACCTGGGCGTCATGGTCGGCACCCCGAACGCGAACTCCGCCGGTACCGGCAACGGCCACGTCAGCGCAATGCTGGTGTTCATCCGATGATGCAGCGCCTGGACCACAGGTGAGCGACGCGCGCTGCGTGCTGTCGGCCTCAGGTGCTTGAGAGCGCAGCGGCAGCCGCAGCGATCTTGGCGGCGACGCTATCCAGTGACGAGTCCTTGGTATTCAGTCCGGCGTGCGAGGACAGCATCGGGCTAACGTCGTAGAGCTCGTCGAATGTCACCCCGTGCATGACTGGGATGACGCGGCTGCTGTTGAGAAGCACGGCGAGTTCCTTCTCTGCTATGCCCTCGTTCTTGATGCTCTTGAGCAGTGCTGGCGTGACCAGCACGATTCCGATGCGGGAGTTGCGGAGGCCCTTGTCGATCTCGCGGATCATCAGCGAACCGAGAGGAAGGTCTTGCTCGCTGAACCAGACCGAGGCGCCATTCGACTTCAGATGGCCGTAGAGCTCAGTTGCACTGGCTTCCCGGTCGTCCCATGCGTGGCAGAGGAAGAGGTCACGGCGGTCCGGGTGCGTCTGAGCCTGCTCTGCAGCCTTCTGGGCGTACGGCTCGACCGCACGCCACTCAGCGGGGGTGTAGGAGACCGTCCCGCCCGCCCGGGATCGACGGGAGCCCCCGCCGCCAGACGAGCCGCCGTAACTTGAGCTGCCTCCGCCCCCGTATGAACCGCCGCCGCCGTAAGGCGGGCGCGAAGAAATGTATGGGGATCGGTAGTACGACCCTCGTCCCCCACACGCAGGGCAATCAGCTCTTGCTGCCGCTGAACGGTGACCTCGTACGGGTGCTGTGCATTGCGCCATGTGAACATCATAAGAGGACCATCCGATATCTGGCGGCCATTCATTGCAGACGAGCCAATTCTTACTGGACCGCTTTCCCGGCTGACGCCTTTCCGTGACGGAACTCGACCACGTCCCCGTCGGCCATCACGTAGTCCTTGCCCTCGATGCGCACCTTGCCGCGCGACTTCGCCTCGGCCATCGAGCCGGCAGCCACGATGTCGGTGAAAGAGACCACCTCGGCCTTGATGAATCCCCTTTCGAAGTCGGTATGAATGACGCCGGCAGCCTGTGGCGCGGTGGCACCCTTGGGGATCGTCCAGGCCCGCGATTCCTTCGGGCCAGCGGTCAGATAGGTCTGCAAACCCAGCGTGTCGAAGCCGACCCGGGCCAGCTTGTCCAGCCCGGACTCGTCCACTCCCATCGATTGGAGCAGTTCGAGTGCCTCGTCCGGCTCGAGTTCGGTCAGCTCTGCCTCGGTCTTGGCATCCAGGAAGATCGCCTCGGCCGGTGCCACCAGTTCGCGCAGCGAACCGATGAAGTCCTCGTTGCCCAGTTCACCGGGATCGACGTTGAAAACATAGATGAACGGCTTCGCGGTCATCAGGTGCAACTCGCGCAGCGGTTCGGTGTCCAGGCCCGAGCTGAAGATCGTCCGGCCGGCTTCGAGCATCGCCTGGGCCTCTTTGACCGCGGCCACCACCGGCAGCTTGTCCTTCGCCGTCCGGGCTTCCTTCTCCAACCGGGGAAGGGCCTTCTCGATCGTCTGCATGTCGGCGAGCAGCAACTCGGTATTGATCGTCTCGATATCGCCGGCCGGCGACACCTTGCCGTCGACGTGCACCACGTCCGGATCGGTGAAGGCCCGGATCACCTGGCAGATCGCGTCCGCCTCGCGGATGTTGGCCAGGAACTTGTTGCCCAGCCCGGCCCCCTCGGAGGCTCCCCGCACGATGCCGGCGATGTCGACGAAGCTGACCGTCGCCGGTAGCTGGCGAGCCGAGGCGAAGATGCCGGCCAGCACACCGAGCCGCTCGTCGGGGACGCCCACCACCCCGACATTGGGCTCGATGGTCGCGAACGGGTAGTTCGCGGCGAGCACGTTGTTGCGGGTGAGCGCGTTGAACAGAGTTGACTTGCCGACGTTGGGAAGTCCGACGATGCCGATAGTGAGGGCCACGGGCGTGCAGTCTACGGCCCGGCAACGAGAACTGTCGGAGCCTTCGGACAGGATGCTGGCATGACCGCACACGCATTCGAATTCCTGCTACTCGGGCTGCTGCTGGGGGCCGCCATCGGATTCCTGGCCGGCCGCAACCGGGCCGCCCTCTCGGCCCTGGCCCAGGCCCGGCTGGACGGTGCTCGACACGCGGAGGCGGGCAGCGCAGCCAGCGATCTGACCGAGCGCCAGCACTCGATCGAGGCGTTGGTCGGGCCGATCAGGGACGCCCTCGACGGGGTACGGGCGCAGCTGCACACCTCTGAACGGGATCGACTGGCGGCAACCGCGGCCCTGGACGAGCACCTGTCGGCGATGCGGATCTCGGCCGAAGGCCTGCGATCGGAGACGGGCCAGCTGGTTACCGCCCTGCGCGCGCCGGAAGTACGCGGACGGTGGGGCGAACTGCAGCTGGAACGCACCATCGAAGCGGCCGGCATGGTGGAACACATCGACTACTTAACTCAGCCGTCCTCGCACGACGAGGACGGCCTGTTGCGGCCCGATCTGGTGGTGAATCTGGTCGGCGGCAAACACATCGTGGTCGATTCGAAGGTTGCCTTCGCCGGTTACCTCGAAGCCGTCCAAGCCCGTGACCCAGCCACCCGGGCAGCCCGGTTGAGGGCCCACGCCAGGCACCTGCGCAGCCACGTCGACGACCTCGGCGCCAAGGCGTACTGGCGCCGGTTCAGCCCCGCTCCGGAGTTCGTGGTGTGCTTCGTACCGGCCGATGCGTTTCTCGACGCGGCGCTGCGCGAGGACCCGTCCCTGCTCGAACATGCCTTTGCGCGCAACGTCATTCTCGCTACCCCGTCCACCCTGGTCGCTCTGTTGCGGACGATCGGCTACACCTGGCGGCAGCAGGCGCTGGCTGACAACACCGCGCAGGTCAGCCAGCTCGGCCGCGAGCTCTACCAGCGGCTGTCCCGGATGGGTGGCCATCTGGACAAGCTGGGTCGCTCGCTCAACGCCTCCGTCGACAGTTTCAACAGCGCTGTCGGCACCCTCGAAGGCAGAGTGCTGGTCAGCGCCCGGCGGCTCGCCGATCTCGCCGTAGTCGATCCACGTGTCGATGGCGAACTACCCCAACCAGGTCAAATCCTGAGCACTACCCGAACGCTTAGCTCCGAGGAACTGGTGAGGCAGGTACCGTGAGGCGTTATGCCGCCTGCGAACGGAGCCACCTACGTGCCCGACCAACCAGAGACGTCGTACTACAACGTTCCTGGTCGGCGCCGCGCGGCGGACCCCTACCAAGCGGCGGAGCCGAACCAGAGCGACCAGGTTTCATCCTGGGCCCCCACCGACCAGCCCCGCCGCGGCCGGAGCCGGCCCGAGCGAGGATTGCCGGGTTGGCTGGCCGTCCTGCTGCTGATCGCGGTCGCCGGCGTCGGCGGCGTGATCGATTCGGTTACCGGCTCGGCGGTTCGCGGTGCCTTCAACTACGGCTTGGTGATCGCCTCACTGCTGGCGATCCTGGCCGTCCGGCGCAGCCAGATGTTCAGCGTGGTGATCGCGCCGCCGCTGGTCTACTTCGCCGCCTCGGCCGGCCTGCTCTACGTCCGGACCGGCGGCCTGCACAACCGGGCCAAGCTGCTCGACGCCGCCACCAACTGGATCGTCTACGGTTTCCCGGCGATTGCCGGAGCGACCGCGGTCGTGCTGGTCATTGCCGGCATCCGACTGGTCGCTCGCCGCTAGCCCAGCCGTCGCTCAGCCTCGGTCGAGCTGGCGCTCGGCGTTGGCTAGACCCGCTTGGCGCTCAATTTCAGATCGCGGCGCAGTTCCTGCGGCAGCGCGAACACCAGCCGCTCCTCGGTGTGGGTGACCTCTTCCAGTTCGGCGTAGCCGCGGTCAGCCAGCCATTGGATGACCTCTCGCACCAGGATCTCGGGCACCGACGCACCCGAGGACAGGCCCACCGTCTCGACCCCGGTCAGCCAGGCTTCCGAAATCGCTCCGGCATTGTCGACCAGGTACGCAGCGTTCGCACCGGCCGCGCTGGCTACCTCCACCATCCGTACCGAGTTGGACGAATTAGCCGATCCGACAACGAGAAACAGCTCCGAGGCGGGAGCGATCGCCTTCACCGCGGCCTGCCGGTTCTGGGTCGCGTAACAGATGTCATCGCTCGGCGGGGCCTGCATCAGCGGGAACTTGCGCTGCAACGCCTGCACGGTCTCCATCGTCTCGTCCACCGACAACGTGGTCTGGGACAGCCAGACCAGCCGCGCAGGATCGCGCACCTGCACCTCATCGACGTCCTCCGGGCCGTTGACCAGCCGGATGTGTTCGGGCGCCTCGCCGGTGGTGCCCACAACCTCTTCGTGACCCTCGTGGCCGATCAGCACGATGTCGTAGTCCTCGGCCGCGTAACGCCGAGCCTCGTTGTGCACCTTGGTCACCAGCGGACAGGTCGCATCGATGGCTCGCAGGTTCCGGCTGGCCGCCTCGGCATGCACGCTCGGCGCGACACCGTGCGCAGAAAAGACCACGATCGATCCCTCGGGCACCTCGTCGGTCTCCTCGACGAAGATCGCCCCACGCGCCTCGAGCGACTGGACCACGTGCAGGTTGTGCACGATCTGCTTACGGACGTAGACCGGCGCGCCATAGTGGGTCAGCGCGAGCTCCACCGTCTCCACCGCGCGGTCCACACCCGCGCAGTAGCCTCGCGGCTTGGCCAGCAGAACCCGCTTGGTCGGTTGCACCGATTCAGACATGCCCCCGATTCTACGGATCGGCGACCGGCCGTTGTTCCGCCCGAACCGGGCTGCTCCGCCGGCCCGATTGCCGACTTGCTCGCGCGGGCGGCAGTAGTGGTGCAGGCTGGAGCCATGTCCAACCTCCCGACGCCCATCAGAGCCGTTCTCGGACTGGCCGCCACCGCAATGGAAGAGGCCCGCAAGCTTCCCGAAACGCTGCCTCAGGTTCCGGTGGCAGCCGTCACGACCGCCATGCAGGCCTCGCTTCGTGTCCAACAACACATCGCCACGCTCGCGGCCAAGGGCGACGAGTTGCTGAGCCAGCTTCGCGGCACCTCCAGCGACGCGCCGTCCTGGGCTACCTTCGACGACTCACCCGCGGCATCTGACGCCCCGGACGCGAACCCGGGCAACGGACATCGCGGGACGGCCGCCTTCGATCGGGTCGCTACCGGTGAGCGGGTCGATGCGGACGAGCACGCCAGTGTTGATCAGCGGCAGGACGCCGAGGAGGCCACCGAACGGTTCGACATCGCCCAGGTCGGCGGCACCGAGCCGGTCGCCAAGACAACCCGCCGCGCACCGAGCACCACCAAGCCCAGCACGACCAAGCCCAGCACGACAAAGCCCAGCACGGCAAAGGCCAGCACGGCGAAGGCCAGCACGGCCAAGCCCAGCACCGCAAAGGCCAGCACGGCGAAGGCCAGCACAACCAAGGGCAGTCCCACCAAGGTCAGCACTACGAAGCCCCGGGCTACCAAGGCGTCGGCTGCCGGCGACGACCCGGCCGGTCCGATCATGGCCGCCGGCTCGGTTCCGGCCACCAAACCGGCTCGGAAAAAGCCGGCCAAGCGCAGCGAACCTCTCGAAGTGGCTGCGAAGAGGGCGAAGCCGGCGGCCACTCCGAACCCGGCCACCATGGCTGCCGAGATCGTCGCGGCGCACGAAGCCGAAACCCAATCGGCCACCAACCAGCACGAGGTCGGCCCCGGCGACCAGTCAGCTGCCGGAACTCAGCCGACCAAGCCGCGGCAGGCGGGATCCGGCATCGAGTGAGCAAGCTCGAATCGAGTCCGGAGGCGCCCCTGCCACTCCGGCGGATCAGCCAGGCATTGGCGGAATGGATCGGCCGGCTCGGTGAGATCTGGGTGGAAGGCCAGGTCGCCCAGTTCGTTCGTCGGCCCGGCGTACAGACCTACTTCCTGACCTTGCGCGACACCGACGCCAACATCTCGATGCAGGTGACCTGCCATCGCTCGGTGCTGCTCGAACCGCTGGCCGAAGGTGCCCGGGTGGTGGTGCGGGCCCGGCCGGACTTCTACGCCGAACGAGGCACCCTCAGCTTGCGGGCGACCGAGATTCGCCAGGTCGGACTGGGGGAATTGCTTGCCCGGATCGAACGACTGCGCCAGCTGCTGACGGCCGAAGGGCTGTTCGCCGCCGACCGCAAACTGCGGCTGCCGTTCCTGCCACACACCATCGGCCTGATCACCGGACGGGCCAGCGCCGCCGAGCACGACGTCGTGGACAACACCCGCCGCCGGTTGCCCGGCGCCCGATTCGCCATCGAGAACACCGCCACCCAGGGCAATACCGCGGTCACCGAGATCATCGCCGCGCTGGCTCGCCTGGATGCCAACCCTGAGGTAGAGGTGATTGTGATCGCCCGGGGTGGCGGCAGCGTCGAGGACCTGCTGCCGTTCTCCAACGAGGCCCTGTTGCGGGCGGTCGCCGCACTGCGGACTCCGGTGGTCAGCGCCATCGGACACGAGACCGACCGGCCACTGCTCGATCTGGTTGCCGACCTTGCGGTGTCGACCCCGACCGATGCGGCCAAGCGGATCGTCCCCGATCTGGACGCCGAACTCGGCCAGCTCGCCGAGCTGCGCGACCGGCTCCGGGTCAGCGTGCACCGCCGGCTCGACACCGAGGACGAGCTGATGGCGGGCCTGCCGCAGCGGCTACGGCACGGGGTGCAGCGGATGATCGCCGCCGGCGAGGACGAGGCAGGCAGGACCGTGTCCCGAATCCGCGGTCGGCTGGCCGCTCTGCTGCAGTTGGCCGAGGCCGAAAATGCCCAGCTGCTGGCCCGGGTGGTCAGTCTGTCGCCGCAGGCCGTGCTCGACCGGGGCTACGCGGTGCTGTGGGATACCGAGGGCAGCGTGATCCGGCGCGCCGACCAGGCCACCCCCGAGGCTGAGTTGCGGGTCCGGGTGGCCGACGGCGAGTTCGGCGTCCGGGTCAGTTCACCCACCAACTAACCTGAGCGGCGAGATGACCGAGAAGAAGAAACCAGAACTGAGCTACGAGCAGGCCCGGGCCGAGTTGCGTGAGATCGTCCAGGCGCTGGAAAGCGGTGGCCAACCGCTCGAGGAGTCGCTCGCGCTCTGGCAGCGTGGTGAGGAGCTTGCCGGGGTCTGCCTGCGCTGGCTGGACGGCGCCCGCACCCGTCTCGATGCAGCGATCGCGGCCAGCGACAGCACCGACTAGCGACAGCGCTGAATAAATACAGCGCTGAATAGAGACACCGCCGAGGAGTCGCCAGCAAAGCAGCGGTTTGGCCAGGGTTTTAGTGCAGCGAGCCAGCCAGCTCGACGAGTTCGGGCTGCGTTGCCGTGCCGGTGACGATCGTGGTGACCTTGCCGGCGGTGTGCCGCAGCAGGCGGTGCCCGCTGCTGGTGCGGTACTGCGACCAGTTGGTGCCCTCGACCGGCACGTTGCCGTCGGTGCTCAGCGGGCCGTACTGCGCGGCGACGGCGTCCGGTGAATCGTCGCCTTCCAGGAACTCGGCATACTGGCCGGCCGGCGTCACATAACCGATCCGGAAGCTCGCCCCGGACGACGCGCCGGCCGGGATGAATTCCGTCGAGGTCGGCCGCCACCGGTCGCTCAGCCCGCTCGGCGCGGCAACGGTGAAGCCGGCCTGCTGCTGGGCAGCGGCAATCGGGGCCGCGGTGTCGATGACGTGCACGCCGTCGGCACGGTCGGCGCGTGGCCAGGTCAAGTACGTGATCAGCACGATGATGGCCAGCAGCGGGATCAGCGCCCGCCACAGGTTCGCCGGTGTACGCAACCGCTGTCGCTGCGACGAGGTCAGGGGCCGGGTCATGTATCCATGGTCGCTGATCGTCCCGGCCGCGCACCACACGGCCCACCCGGGTCGCTGAAATCACGGGTCGGCGGAGTCGCGGCAGCGGACCGGACAGCGGGCCGTCGGACGGTAGGGTCTGCCCAGAGCAAGCCACGCCCGCACGACCAGGCGGACTTCGAGCAGAAAGGCCAGTGGAATGACCGACGCCACCGACCCGTCCGAGCCCCGCACCGAATCCAACAGCAACGTCCCACCAGAACTCGCGGTGCAGCGCCAGGCACCCGATCGAAACCTCGCCCTGGAGCTGGTCAGGGTCACCGAAGCTGCCGCGATGGCCGCCGCCCGCTGGGTTGGTCGCGGCGACAAGAACGGCGGCGACGGGGCAGCCGTCGACGCGATGCGCACCCTGATCGGCACCGTCTCGATGGACGGCGTGGTGGTCATCGGCGAGGGCGAGAAGGACCACGCCCCGATGCTCTACAACGGCGAGCGGGTCGGCGACGGCACCGGCCCGGAATGTGATGTCGCGGTCGACCCGATCGACGGAACTACCTTGATGGCAAAGGGAATGCCGAACGCTATCGCGGTCATCGCGGTTGCCGAGCGGGGTTCCATGTTCGACCCGTCGGCGGTGTTCTACATGGAGAAGATCGCCACCGGGCCCGAAGCCGCCGACGTCATCGATATCACCGCGCCGGTGAAGGTGAACATCCAGCGGGTTGCCAAGGCCAAGGGTGGCCGTCCCGAGGACGTCACGGTGGTCATCCTGGACCGGCCGCGGCACGCCAACCTGGTCGCGGCGGTCCGCGAGGCAGGTGCCCGGATCAAGTTCATCTCCGACGGGGACGTCGCCGGGGCGATCATGGCTGCCCGGGCCGGCACCGGAGTCGACCTGCTGGTCGGTATCGGCGGCACGCCCGAGGGCATCATCGCCGCGGCGGCGCTCAAGTGCATGGGTGGCTCGATCCAAGGCCGGCTGTGGCCGCAGGGACCCGAGGAGCGGGAGAAGGCTCAGGACGCCGGGCATGACCTGTCCCGGGTGCTGACCACCCATGATCTGGTGTCGGGTGAGGACGTGTTCTTCTGCGCCACCGGGATCACCGACGGCGAACTGGTCTCCGGAGTGCGCTATGACCGAGGCGCGGTGGCGACCTCGTCCATCGTGATGCGGTCCAAGTCGGGGACGATCCGAGAGGTCGAGTCGTTGCATCAGTTGTCGAAGTTGCGGGCCTACGCTTCGGTGGATTTCGACCGAAACTAGCCCGACTGCCGGATCCGATCGAGAAGAGAGGCCACCATGCTCTGCGTGACCATGAACGACATTCCGGGCTGGGAAGTCCAGCGGGTGTGCGGCGAGGTGTTCGGGGTGACCGTGCGCTCTCGCAACGCCTTCTCCCAGATGGGCGCGGGTTTCAAGTCCCTGGTCGGCGGCGAGCTGCAGGGCATGACCAAGAACGTCATCGACAGCCGCAACGAGGCGATGACCCGGCTGTTCGCCGAGGCTCAGGCGCGTGGTGGCAACGCGCTGATCGCGATGCGTTTCGACACCACCGAGCTCGGCAACAACTGGACCGAGATCTGCGCCTACGCGACCGCGGTAGTGGCGATCCCGGTCACTGAGGCAGCCAAGCAGACCGCGGTGCAGTTGGGCTACGGCCAGCCCGGTGGGAACCGGCCGGCCCAACAACCTGCCGTCCAGCAGCAACCGGGTCAGCCGCCGGCTCAGCAGCAACCGGCTGGCAGCGGTTGGAACCAGCAGCCCGGCCAGGGCTGGGGCCAACCAGGTCAACCAGGTCAACCAGGTCAGCCGAGCCAGCCCGGTTACGACCCGGCCGGTCAGCCAGGTCAGCCGAGCCAGCCGAGCCAGCCCGGGTACGACCCGGCCGGTCAGTCAGCGTCCCAGCCCGGCCAGCAATCCGGTCAGCCCGGTTACGACCAGGCCGGCCCGCCCAGCCAGCAGTGGAGTCAGCCGCCTCGCGAGCAGGACTGATCGATCCCGTCGGTGTGACGTTCGGCGGCGCAGACGTAATCCTGGCCACCTGAGGGCTCCCTGCACCGGTTTCGCTGACTAGGCTTCCATTTCGGAAAGTCATGGCAGTGTCGCCGACGCAGGGAGCTATCCGTAGATGTCCGAGCAGCAAAGCCCAGCCGAGTCCACCGGGTCATACCGGATCGAAAAGGACTCGATGGGTGAGATCCGGGTGCCGGTGGACGCCAAGTGGCGGGCGCAGACCCAGCGCGCGGTGCAGAACTTTCCGATCTCCGGCCAGCCGATCGAACGCGAGCTGATTGCCGGCCTGGCCCTGATCAAGGGTGCCGGCGCCCGGGTGCGGGCCAAGCGCGGGCTGCTCGACCCGGCGAAGGCCGAGGCCATCGCGGCGGCGGCCGGCGAGGTCGCCCGCGGCGACTGGGATGCCGAGTTCCCGATCGACGTGTTCCAGACCGGCTCGGGAACCTCGTCCAATATGAACACCAACGAGGTGTTGGCGAGCCTGGCCGCCGCCAAGCTCTCGGTGGGCGGCGAGCAGGTCAGCGTGCATCCGAACGACGACGTCAACGACCCGCTGTCCTCCAATGACCAGTTCCCGTCGGCCATGCACGTGGCGGCCACCAAGGGCGTTGCCTCCGACCTGGTGCCGGCCCTGCAGTACCTGGCGTCCTCGCTGGAGGCGAAGGCGGCCGAGTTCGCCGAGGTCGTCAAGTCCGGCCGGACCCATCTGATGGACGCCACTCCGGTCACTCTCGGCCAGGAATTTGCCGGTTATGCCGCGCAGATCCGCTACGGCGTGGAGCGGCTGCAGGCCACCCTGCCCCGGGTCGCCGAGCTGCCGCTGGGTGGCACCGCCGTCGGCACCGGGATCAACGCGCCGGCCGGCTTCGCCGCTGAGGTCATCGCGCTGATCGCCGCCGAGACCGGGCTGCCACTAACCGAGGCGCGCGACCACTTCGAGGCACAGGGTGCGCGGGACGGTCTGGTGGAGCTGTCCGGCGCGCTTCGTACCATCGCGGTAAGCCTGAACAAGATCAGCAACGACATCCGCTGGATGGGTTCCGGTCCGCGTACCGGCCTGACCGAGCTGTTCCTGCCGGACCTGCAGCCGGGCTCGTCGATCATGCCCGGCAAGGTGAATCCGGTGCTGTGCGAGGCGGTCTGCCAGGTCGTCGCGCAGGTGATCGGCAACGACGCGACGGTGGCTTTCGCGGGAGCGGCCGGCAACTTCGAACTCAACGTGATGTTGCCGGTGATCGCGCGCAATGTGCTGGAATCGATCCGGCTGATTGCCAACGTCAGCCGGGTGTTCGCCGACAAGTGCATCTCGGGTATCGAGGCCAACGTCGAGCGGTGCCGCGAGTATGCCGAATCCTCGCCGTCCATCGTGACCCCGCTCAACCACTACGTCGGCTACGACGAGGCCGCCAAAATCGCCAAGCAGGCGCTGGCCGAGCGCAAGACGATCCGGCAGGTGGTCATCGAACGCGGCCATATCTCCTCCGGTGCGTTGACCGAGCAGAAGCTCGACGAGGTGCTGGACGTGCTGTCGATGACCAGGCCAGCTGAATAGCCAGGGTTTATATGAACATCCTGGACGGTATCGACGCGAAGCTGGCGACCTGGCTGCTGGCGCAGCCGGTGTTCTTCGTCGCCAGCGCCCCGCTGTCGGGTGATGGGCATGTCAATGTCTCGCCGAAGGGGATGGCCGGGACGTTCGCGGTGCTCGGCCAGTACCGGGTCGCCTATCTCGACTACTACGGCTCCGGCGCCGAGAC
Source organism: Actinomycetota bacterium (assembly GCA_030853265.1). Lineage (GTDB taxonomy): Bacteria > Actinomycetota > Actinomycetes > Mycobacteriales > Jatrophihabitantaceae > Jatrophihabitans_A. The sequence continues at coordinate 10,587 of JALYVK010000035.1, read as the reverse complement.
CATCGCGCACCTCAAGGAAAACGGCCGGATCACCCTGATGTTTGCGGCCTTCGAAGGGCGGCCAAATATTGTCCGGCTGTTCGGTCGGGGCCGGGTCGTGCTGGCTGGCGATGACGAATTTGCTGTGTTGCGAAGCGAATTCAGCAAGGAACGGGTGACTGCGCAGCGCTCGATCATCGTGGTCGAGCTGGATCGGGTTCACGATTCCTGCGGGTACTCGGTGCCATTGATGGACTTCGTTGCCGACCGAACCGTGCTCGATCTGCGCCAGGAAAAGCGCGGCGACGCCGTGTACGCCACCTACGCCGACACCAAGAATGCCAAGTCAATCGATGGCCTGCCCGCATTGAAAGAGAACTGACCGCGGACTGTCGCTAGAACGGTGGCTTGGTTGGGTCGGTGCGATGGGTAAGGGGTCGTCCGAAGGTCTCGCTTCGTGGGTCCGGACCTGCTTCGTGGGTCCGGACCTGCTTCGTGGGTCCGGACCTGCTTCGTGGGGTAGTCCGATCCGAAACAGGTAGGGCGTCTTTTACGTTTCGGATCGGACCACCCCACTACGCGGTTATCGGGCGGTCAGCTAGAAGGGTGGCTTAGTCGAGTCGGTGCGGTGGGCTAGTTGCCTGCTCCTTTGTTTCTGTGCAGTGGTGATTGCGTTGTGGGCGTTGGTAATTTTGGCTTCGTCGTTGGTCTCTTGTGCGTGGCGGAGTTCTTGTTGCCAGCGTTTCTCTAACGCGGCGTAGGCGGTGTCTTCGTTGGCGTGGATCTCTTGCAGGGTGATCTTTCTTGGCGGTTCTGGTCGTGGTTCGCGGCTTGGTGTGGTCCAGCGTTCGGGTGGATGGCTGAGGTAGCGGTGGCCGGTGTCGGTGGTCCAGGTGAAAGATCCGTCGGGGTTTCGGGTGTAGTCCCAGCCGGTGTCGATTTTGCAGTTGTTGTGCCGTCGGCAAGCCAAGGCTGCGTTGCAGCGACACGTTGCCCCTCCTTGCAGGTAGGGGGTGATGTGTTCGTAGTGGCAGCGGTAACCGGGCTGATGACAGGACGGGAAGCAACACACGTCATCGCGGGCGTTGATGAAGTCCCGTAACCGTTGGCTCGGTCGGTAGCGGTCTTGGCTGATATCCAACAACTGCCCGGTGTCCGGGTCGGTCAACAGTCTGCGCCAGGTGCCGGATTGGTCGGCTGCGAGCCTGCGGGCGATTTCTGCGGTGATCGGTCCGTAGCCGGTCAGATGCGCGGGCTGGTCATCCAGGCAAAGCAGGGTGTCTGCGGAGACGACGACTTGAATACTGGGTTTGCGGCCCTGCATGTCCGGCAACGCATCAACCGGTAGGCCGGACAGCACCGCATCGACGAGTAGGTCGGCGCGTTTCTGATCCATGCTCCGCGGATCGTGCGATGGCAGCAGGGTGGCTGCTGCGGTGAGCCGGGTGTAGATCAACTGACCTTCCACCGCACCCAGCATTACCGGCAGCTGAACCATCCCGTCATCGCACGGCTGGAACCCCACCTTGCGGTCAGCTAAGGCGCGTTGGTGGCGCTGTTCCCCGGTGACCGGGTCGATCGCAAGTTCAGCTCGTCGGATCGATTGCTTGAGCTGCTGCGCCGTCTGAGAATCCGCCCGGGCACACACCCTCGCCTCGAACTCACCCACCACCTCCGGATCCAACCGCCAAGACGCCTCCGCGATTACCTCAGCATGCCTACCCGAAATCCGGCCCTGCTCCAACAGACCCAGCGTGGTGGGCAGCTCCCGCAGCAACGACCGAGCCGACTTCAACTTCGCTTGGGCGGCACGCAGCGGAACCTTCAGCACCAACGACACCACCTCCTGCCCCAAACCCTGCTTCGTACTATCGGCATTCTCGATCTCCGCCAACACCCGAGCCTGCACAGACTCGATCCAGTTCTTCTGCTCCTCCAAGCCAGCCAACAAATCAACCCGCTGGGCGCCCGAGAGCCCGCGCGGATCCAGTCGAGCAAGCTCACCCGTGCGCCGCACAGCCGGAGCCATCGAAAGCAACCCACTAAGCCGCTCCGCATCCGACAACATCGCCGCATACACCGGATGCTCACCCCACACCGGCTCCGGAACATCAGCCAACCACTCGGTAAACTCCGGATCACCAGCAGCATCGAACATATTATCGATTATAGCCACTCCAGCTGATAACCACCAGCAGAATCAGTCAACAAATCAAGCCGAAACCTCAACGAGTCGCTGAGGACTGTGCGCTCCGAAATAACCTCAGCGCAGCCGGTCGCGGGCTGCGGGGCTGGAAGGTTAGGTGGCCAGGCCACAAGAATCTTCTACTCTCTTGAGGAGCAGCCGCCGCGCCGTCGCCACGGAGAACCGCAAGCCGAGAGTCCACCTCAGCGCCCGGCCAACTCCCCTAGCCGCGCACTTGCCAGTCCGAACCGCAGCCGACCTCCAGCCGTCACCACAAGACAACGAGAAGCAGCCCGAAGAGAGTGGAAGATTTCCGTTGCCAGACAACAAGAATCTTCCACTCTCTTGAGCAGCTAAGTAAATTACAGCCCGACGTCCTCGAGCATCTCGGTGACCAGCGCGGCGATCGGCGATCGCTCGGAACGGGTCAGGGTGACGTGCGCGAACAGCGGGTGCCCGCGAAGCGCCTCGATAACTGCCGCCACTCCATCGTGCCGGCCGACCCGCAGGTTGTCCCGCTGGGCAACATCGTGGGTGAGTACCACCCGCGAACCCTGCCCGATCCGGGACAGTACGGTCAGCAGCACGTTGCGCTCCAGCGATTGAGCTTCATCAACGATCACAAAGGCATCATGCAAGGACCGGCCCCGGATGTGAGTCAGCGGCAGCACCTCGACCATGCCCCGATCCAGCACCTCGTCCAGCACATCCTTGCTGACCAGAGCCCCGAGGGTGTCGAAGACCGCCTGCGCCCACGGCGCCATTTTCTCGTTCTCGCTACCCGGCAGGTAGCCCAACTCCTGCCCCCCGACGGCATACAGCGGCCGGAAGACCACCACCTTCTTGTGCGCCCGGCGCTCCATCACCGCTTCCAACCCGGCACATAGTGCCAGCGCGGACTTTCCAGTGCCGGCCCGACCACCGAGCGAGACGATGCCAATCTCCGGATCGAGCAAGAGCTCCAGCGCCACCCGCTGCTCGGCCGAGCGGCCATGCAACCCGAACGCCTCACGATCGCCCCGGACCAGTTTCATCTGCTTGTCCGGGGTGATTCGGGCAAGTGCCGAGCCCCTGGCCGAGTGCAGCACCAGCCCGGTGTGGCACGGTAGCTCGGCAACCGCCAGCAGCTCCTCGGTCTCACTGACGTCGATTCTGTCCTTATCGTAAAGGGAATCGACAACATCGGTGGACACATCCAGTTCGGTCATCCCGGTCCAACCCGAGTCGACCGCCGGATGCACCCGGTACTCGTCCGCCGGCAGGCCGACCGCCGCCGCCTTGACCCGCAGCGGCATGTCCTTGGAAACCAGCGTGACGTCCTTGCCCTCGTTGGCCAGGTTGAGCGCAACCGCGAGGATCCGCGAGTCGTTGGACTCCACCCGAAAACCGGCCGGCAGCGACGACAGATCCGAGTGGTTCAGCTCGACATGCAGGGTGCCGCCGGCATCCCCGATCGGCACCGCCGCGTCCAACCGGCCATGTTTGATTCGCAGATCGTCCAGCATTCGTAAGGTCTGTCGCGCGAACCAGCCCAGCTCCGGATGATGCCGCTTGCCTTCGAGCTCACCGATGACGACCAGCGGCAGCACCACCTGATGCTCACCGAACCGACCGATCGCGCCGGGGTCGGACAGCAACACCGAGGTATCCAGTACGAACGTCTTCAGCGCACCGGGTTCGGACTCCGCAACGGAGGCGGCGTCGGCGGCTACACGGGCGGATGTGGCGCGGGCGTTGTTCACGAGACGCTCCTGGGCGCTGACAGGACGACGCGGTGGCAATACCGCTGCCGTCGGGTGGGCGTGGCATCGACACCCACCAGGGTTGAGGGTTCCGGCCGCCCCAGACGTACGAGGGGCAATGCCGGCCCCTCGCTGGTTCTCACCACCGTCAGGGACCTCCCAGACAACCATTATGGCTGGCTGCCTTGGGGAGGACGTTACGTGTTTGCACCGGTAGTCCCGCCAGCGCCACGCCGGGACGATCAGGTCAACGTTTGGTGTCGGTTAGATGACGGAACCGTCGGCCGCAACGCTCAGTTACCGAACCGTCGTTGCCGCTCGGCGAAATCTCGGAGCGCCCGCAGAAAGTCGACCTTGCGGAAGTCCGGCCACAACGCATCGCAGAAGTAGAACTCAGAATGTGCTGACTGCCAGAGCAGAAACCCGGACAGCCGCTGTTCACCAGAGGTCCTGATGACCAGGTCCGGGTCGGGCTGGCCGCGGGTATAGAGGTGGTCTGCGATGTGCTCGACATCGATCAGCTCGGCGACCTCCTCGATGGACGTGCCGGCCTGGGCATGCGTCTGCAACAGCGATCGGACGGCGTCGGCGATCTCGCGGCGGCCGCCGTAACCGACCGCCAGGTTGACGGTCATACCTGTCTTACCCATCGCCCGCTCGACGGCGGTCTTGAGTGCCGCGGCCGTCTCCGCGGGCAACGTGTCCAGCGCACCCACCACATTGAGCTGCCAGGGCTGGTCGGCGGCCGACAGGCCATCGGCGACATCGGCGATGATCTGCAGCAGCGGACCTAGCTCGGACTGGTCCCGGTGCAGGTTGTCGGTGGAGAGCAACCACAGCGTCACGTGCTCGACGCCGACGTCGGCACACCAGGCAAGCAGGTTGTCGATGTGGTTGGCGCCTACGACGTGGCCGTGGTTGACATCGTCCATGCCGGCGGCTCGCGCCCAGCGCCGATTGCCGTCGAGCATCACCGCAACGTGTCGCGGCAACGGCCGGCCGATCAGTCGGCGCCGAAGCCGTCGTTCATACACCGAGTACACGCCGGCACGCAGGTCCACGGCTGCTGAGCTTAGTCCCGATTGATGGTCGAGGCGGTATTTCAGGTCCTAGCGTCGTGGCCACCGTCGGCATTCACGCTGATTCCAACCTGGCCGGCCACCGTCGACATTTACTCCAGTCTCAGCGTGGTCGGCTACCGTCAGCCAATGAGCATCGCGGCCGATCCGGTACGGCAGCGGACCGCTGTCGAGATCAAGCCTCGGATGCGTGGCTGGCTGCACACCTACGCCGCCGTGGTATCGCTGGTCGCCGGCGTCATCCTGGTCGCGGTGGCCACGGCCACCCATGGCAGCCGGGCCGGCATCGCGACCACCATCTACGCGATCACCGTGACCCTGCTGTTCGGCACGTCGGCGGTGTATCACCGGCGCGGCTGGGGCCCCACCGGGCACGGGCTGATGAAGCGGCTGGATCACTCGATGATCTTCGTGTTCATCGCCGGCACCTACACCCCGTTCGCCGTCCTCACGCTGCCCAAAACCTCGTCGGCCGTGGTGCTGGCGGTGGTGTGGGCCGGTGCCCTGTTCGGCGTCATCCTCAAGAACGCCTGGCCGAACGCGCCGCGATTCATCAGCGTGCCGCTCTATATCGCGCTCGGCTGGGTCGCGGTGTTCATGCTGCCGCAACTACTGCACAGCTTCGGAGTGGCAGCCCTGGTGCTGATCGCGACCGGCGGCATCCTCTACACCCTCGGCGCGCTGGCCTACGGCTTCAAGCGGCCGAACCCGTACCCGAATACCTTCGGCTTTCACGAGGTCTTCCACCTGTGCACGCTGGTCGCGGCAGCCTGCCACTACATCGCGGTGTGGTTCGCGGTCTTCTCCTGAGCCCGGTTGACGGCCGGTCCAGTTGGGTATGTCTACCTTGGACGGCCTGCGCGATAAGTCGTGCAGTGTGAATACTGTGTGCAGAGGCTATGACGCGCTTGTGCCTAGCAGTAGAAAGGCGACCTACCCCGATGAACCAGCCCCCACCGCCCTACGACGAGCCGGCCTACCCACCGGTGCAGCCGAACTACCCGATCCCGCCGCTGCAGCCGGCGGATGCCGAGCAGCCCGGCTATCCGGCCGCCGCGCCATTGCCGGCTGAGCTGGCGCCACCGCAGCCCCAAATCCCGCCGCAGCCCCACACCCCGCCGCAGAGTCAGACCCAGCCTCGGCCGCTGCAGGCCACCGCCGAGCCGGTCGCCCCGCCGCCAACCGTGCCGGCTGTCCCGCTCGCCGCCCAGGGTCGGCCGGCCACCAACCCGCTGCAGCCCGACTACGCCGATGGCTACCAGCACCGCCCGCAGCCCGGGCCGGCCAACGCGCCCGAGCAGGTCCGGACCGGCGGGCTGGCAGCGCCGCCGCCCGCCCCGGCTCCGGTGATGGATCCGCACCCGCACAATGCCACCGACTGGACGTACACCCCTCGCCAGACCAGCATCACCAACCGGCCGACGCCGGCCGAGTGGGGTTGGCGGGCCCGGCTCCGCGAGCTGTCCGGTGGCGTGTTGAAGCTGGCCCCGGGACCCGACGAGCTGATGCACCGCGCAGCGGTCGCCCGAATCCGCTCGACGCTGCCGGGTAGTCGCACCGTCGTCGTCGCCAACGAGAAGGGTGGCGCCGGCAAGACGCCGACCGCGCTGATCCTGTCGGCGCTGCTGGCCGAGTACCGGCGTGAGGCGGTGGTGGCCTGGGACGTCAACGAGCTGCGCGGCACGCTGGGTTTGCGGGCCGAGATCACTGAACCGTCGCTGACCGTCACCGACGTGCTGGCCGCGTCGCCCGAGCTGGCCCGTCCGGAGGCCGAGGTCGGCGTGCTGAGCGCGTACCTGCGCCGCCAACCGCAGGGCAATCTGGTGCTGGCCTCGAGCGAGGACGGCAACGCGATGCGCCAGATCGGGCATGCCGAGTGCGACATCATCCGGCAGCTGCTACTCCGCCGCTACGGGGTGGTGGTGTGCGACACCGGCAACAACGCGGCCGCGCCGAACTTCCTGTACACGGTGGATTCCGCCGACGTCCTGGTGTTGCCGACCGCGCCGTCGGACGTCCATCTCGAAGTCGCCCGGGCGATGCTGCGGATGCTGGCCAGCAGGTCCACCACCAGCCACCTGGTCTCGCGGGCAGTGCTGGTGGTGACCTCGTCCACCGGCGCCCGGCTCGAACCGGAGGAGGAGCGCTGGTTCACCGACCGGATCGGCCGGGTGGTGCACGTGCCGGCGGATCCGATCATCGCCCAGGGCGGCAAGCTGACCATCGGCGAGCTGTCCCAGACCTCGATCCGGGCCTGGACCCAGGTGGCCGGCGCGGTGATCGAGGCTGCCCTCGCGCCGTCCCCGAACGACCGGCCGCGCGGCCGGCGACGCGCCCCGGACGGCGTAGCCGCCTCCCCGCTGGCCAACACAACCCAGCCGGCTGCCACAACCCAATCGACCAGCCCGGCCCAGCCAGCCGTCCCAGCCCAGCCTGCGGCGCAACCGCTGAGCGAGATCCAGCCGCCGAGCGCACCTGCCGTTGCTCCGGCCCCGCACCAGGAGCAGCTCAACCGGCAGCCACCGCCGCTGTCGGCGGGCTGGATCCCGGTAACCCAGCCGCCGGGCAACCCCCCTCGCTAGAGAGAGTGGAAGATTTCTGTTGCCTGGCCACAAAAATCTTCCACTCTCTTGGGGGGAGGAGACTGGGCTACTCCTCGCCGGAGAACCTGCCCCAAGCGGACTGCCGGGTCATCCCCAGTGCCGTGCCGATCCGTGCCCAGGTGACGTCGCGGGCACGCAGCCTGGCCACCCAGTCGCGCAGGTTGGCCTCGACCTGACTGCCGACCTCGGCCACTCGGGGTAGGTGCGCGAGCATCTTTTCATCTGACATCGAGTCCCAGTACGGCAACTGCGGCCGGTCCTGCTCCGCGACCGGCGGCGAGGCCAGGATGTCGTTGCAGGTCTGCACGCACTCATCGCAGATGTAGATCCCCGGTCCGGCGATGATCTTGCTGACCTCGCTTTCGTGCTTTGCGCAAAAGGAGCATCTGAGCTGGGTTACCGGCTCGATCACTGCTGCCATCGATTCCTCCCACAGAAATTGTAAGGTCCAGCCTGACGAGAAGCTGTCAGGCTGGACCTTACGCCTGTCAGTCGCTTCCTGACAAGCGGGTGGGAAAATCTACCGAGGCTGGGCCCGCTGATACTGCGGCGGCCAGCGCACCTCCGCGCCGAGTTCGTAGGCGGCCCGCTGCGGCCAGGACGGCTCGCGCAGCACAGCGCGGGCCAGAAAGACGGCGTCCGCACTGGATTCGGTCAGGATCTGCTCGGCCTGCTTGGGTTCGGTGATCAGGCCGACCGCGGCGGTCGGCAGCCCGCTCCCCTGCCGTACCGCCTCAGCGAACGGCACCTGATAGCCCGGTCCGACGGTGATCTGCTGCTGCGGGCTGCTGCCGCCGCTGGAAACGTCCACCAGGTCCACGCCACGGCCGGCCAGCTGCTGGGCCACCTCGACCACCTCGGCCAGGCTCAAACCGCCCTCGACCCAGTCGGTGGCGCTCAACCGCACGAACAGCGGCCGGTTCGCCGGCCACACCGCGCGAACCGCATCGACGACCTCGAACAGCAGCCGGCTGCGGCCGGCCAGGTCGCCGCCGTAGGAGTCGGTGCGTTGGTTGGACAGCGGCGAGAGGAACTGGTGCAGCAAATAACCATGCGCACCATGGATCTCGGCCACCTCGAAACCCGCATGGTCGGCACGGACGGCGGCGGCCGCCCAGTCGGCAACCAGCTCGGCGATCTCGGTCGGGCCCAGCTCGGTGGGTGCCGGCCAGTCGCCGTAGCCGACCGGCGAGGCACCGACCGTCTGCCAGCCACCGTCGGATTCGGCGACCGAGCCGCCGCCGGTCCACGGACGTCCGGTGGAGCCCTTGCGACCGGCGTGCCCGAGCTGGATACCCGGCACCGCGCCCTGGGACCGAATGAAGTCGGTGATCGGTCGATAGGCCTCGGCCTGCTCGTCGGTCCAGATCCCCGCGTCGTACGGCGAAATCCGGCCAGCTGCCGTCACCGCGGTGGCCTCGGTCATCACCAGCCCGGCGCCGCCACGAGCCAGCGAACCGAGATGCACCAGATGCCAATCGGTTGGCCGGCCGTCCTCAGAGGAGTACTGGCACATCGGCGATATCCAGGCCCGATTCGGAAATGTCGTGCCGCGCAGGGTCAGCGGCGAGAAGAGGATGCTCACGTAGGAGGCCAACGCGCGACCGGCCCGATGACTTCCAGCCGTCCGGGATGCGCAAGTAAAGCCGATAAATCACCTCTTCCCAGATCGTGCGGTTTCTGGTTATGATCCGCGCTAACCGTGTGAGAGCGCTCTCACACGGTCACACCCCCGTTGGCGAAAGCGTGCTCGCCCCACATTCCTCGAGAGAGGTTGCCGCACCATGCGCAGATTCCCCTTCCGTTCCGTCGCCGATCGAGTACCCGGTAGGCGGCGCGCCCTGATCGCCGCGGCCGTCCTGGCCGTACCGCTGGCCGCGGCGGCATTTTCGGCCCAGGCCACCGCGTCGCTGCCGGGGCCGCCGGCCGGCTGGTCCCAGGTCTTCGCCGACGACTTCAATGGCGCGGCCGGCTCCGGGTTGAACACCTCGAACTGGCTGTACGACACCGGCACCGGCTACCCCGGCGGCGCCTCGAACTGGGGCACCGGCGAGGTCGAGACCGCCACCAACAGCACGGCCAACGTCTACCAGGACGGCGCCGGCCACCTGACCATCAAGCCGATCCGGGACTCACAGGGCAACTGGACGTCCGGCCGGGTCGAAACTCAGCGCACCGATCTGGCTGCACCGGCTGGCGGAGTGCTGCGGGTCGAAGCGTCGATCCAGCAACCGAACGTCAGCACCGCCAACGGGGCGGGCTACTGGCCGGCCTTCTGGATGCTCGGTCAGGACGCGCGCGGTAACGGCGCCGCGAACTGGCCGCGGATCGGCGAGATCGACATCATGGAGGACATCAACGGCCGCAGTTCGGAGTTCGGCACCCTGCATTGCGGAGTCGATCCGGGCGGCCCGTGCAACGAGACCACCGGCATCGGCAGCGGTGAACGAGCCTGCGGCGGTTGCCAGAACGGCTTTCACACCTACGCGATGGAGTACGACCGCTCGGTGAGCCCGGAGCAGATCCGCTGGTATCTCGACGGCAACAACTTCTTCACCATCAGCGCCAACCAGGTGGATGCGACCACCTGGGCGAATGCCACCCAGCACGGCTTCTTCGTGATCCTCAATGTCGCGATGGGCGGCGGCTTTCCGGCCGCCTTCGGCGGTGGCCCGAACGGCGCGACGGTCTCTGGCCAGCCGATGCTCGTCGACTACGTCGCGGCCTACACCAAGGGCAGCTCGACCGGCGGCGGTGGCGGTGGCGGCTCGGGTGCCGGCTCGACGATCCAGGCGGAGGCCTATTCGGCGCAGTCGGGCACCCAGACCGAGGCCTGCACCGACACCGGCGGTGGCAGCGATGTCGGCTACCTCAGCAACGGCGATTGGCTGCAATACAACAACATCGACTTCGGGACGACCGCGTTCCACACCATTTCGGCACGGGTCTCCAACGGTGCCGCGGCGGGCGTCAGCGGGACGGTCGAGGTGCACCTGGAC
>JALYVK010000088.1 GCA_030853265.1 Actinomycetota bacterium | reverse complement strand
CCGGTCACCTGTTGTGGTGGCCGGCTCGCGGCGTTTGTTGGCTGATCGGTTTGTCAGAGGTTAGTCGTAGGGTTTTGGGTATGGGGATGGCGCGGTGGAGTTTGTCCTTTGGTTGTTTGGTGATCCGGCTTGATGGACTCGGTTTTGTCAGAGGTGGGTCGTAGGGTTTCAGGTATGACGACGGTAGCGGCGAGCGACACGATGGCGACGGTCATCGCGATCATGTCGGAGGGATTTGCCGTTTGGTTGTCTGCTGATCGGGTTCCTCGCGGATGGTTTTGTCAGAGGTTGGTCGTAGGGTTTCAGGTATGACGACGGCGGTGATCAGTGACGTGGGTGCGAAGGTGGGGGTGGTGTTAGCTGCGGTGTCTGAGGTGTTGGAGTGTTCGTTGGCGGGGTTGTCTGAGGCTGAGTTGTTGGACGTGGTGCGGGTAATGGAACGGGCTCGGCGCAAGGTCGAGGCGTTTGATCATGCGGCGGTGGCGGAACTAGAGGCACGGAACCTACCTGGCCGGTATGTGGTGCGGGGGTCGCGGCAGTTTTTGGCGAGGTTGTTGAAGCTGTCACCGGGTGAGGCGAGTAGTCGGGTGCGTCAGGCGCACGAGTTGGGTCCACGCGTGACCTTGACCGGTGACCGGTTGGAACCACTACTACCGCTCACTGCGGAGGCTCGAGTAGCGGGTGCGATCACCGCGAAGCAGGTAGAGGTGATCATCCACGCCATCACCAAACTCCGGGCCGCTGAACTACCCGTGGAGGAGCTGGGTGAAGCGGAGGCGTTCCTGGTCGAACAGGCCCACACCTTCGACGCCCAGGTCCTCGCCGGTATCGCCCGGCAGTTGGTGGACACCCTGGATCCGGACGGTCAGCTGGTGGATGAACGCCGACAGCAACGACTCAGGTCGCTGCAGTGTGTCCCGAACGGTGACGGCATGTACCGGCTCACCGGCGACCTGGACGCCGAGACCTCCGCCCTGGCCATGACGGTCTTGCATTCCCTCGCCGCACCGAAAACCACCGACGGCGACCGGGACGAGCGCAGTTCTGCGCAACGCCTGCATGATGCGTTTCGTGCTGTGTTGAAAATGGCGCTGCGATCAGGCCAGCTCCCCGCCTCAGGTGGGATACCGGCGACGGTGTTGATCACCATGACCGCCGAACAGTTCGATACCCGCACCGGACTCGCCAGCACTAGTTTCGGACAGAAACTCACCGTTGACCAAGCGCTACGGATCGCTGACCAGGCATCCATCGCGTGGATCGTGCACAACAGTGCTGGCGGGATCCTCAACTACGGCCGCACCCGACGCATCGCCTCTCAAGGTCAGACTTTGGCGTTGATCGCCCGGGACAAGGGCTGCAGCTTCCCCGGCTGCACCGACCCGCCCGAATGGACCGAACGCCACCACATCCAACCCTGGACGCAAGGAGGCACCACCAACCTCACCAACATGTGCCTGCTCTGCGACCACCACCACGACCGAATAGATACTCACGGCTGGCGAATCACCATGAAAAACAACGTCCCCTGGTTCACCCCACCACCCTGGCAAGACCCCACCCAAACACCACAACGCAACCACCGACCATAGCTCCACCCTCGGCGGCGCAGCTCGTCACGGCCAGCTTGGTCGAGGGCGGCAAGGGCGGCGCCTCGGCGGTGATCGGTTAGCTGGCCAGCTTGCACTAACGCATTCGTGCTTGCTCAGCGGTGGTGGCGTTGTGGGTGTTGATGGTGCCGTTATCGAGGCCGGGGCCATCGGCGGGCAGAACCAGCTCAGCGTGACCCCGGCCGGCACCGCGATCAGCTGCTCGCGGTCGTACCAGACGATCGGAGCTCCGCTTCGCGGTCTGGCCTGAGCTCGTGTTCTGCGTTGGCGTCGCTTCGAGTCTGCGATCGACCAGTCGCGTTCATTGGCTTACGGCTGCTCGGCGCATATCGGCGCCGGCCACCGCCGTTCAGGGGTACCCGGGTCACTCGGCTGATTGGCGCACACCCGTGCCAGCCACCGCCGTTCAATGCGGTGCCCGGGGTCACTCGGCTGCTCGGCGCACATCGGCGCCAGCCACCGCCGTTCGATGCGGTGCCCGGGTCACTCGACTGCTTGGCGCACACCCGTGCCGGCCACCGCCGTCCGATACGGTGCCCGGGTCACTCGGCTGCTTAGCGCACATCGGCGCCAGCCACCGCCGTTCAGCACGGCGCCCCGGGTCACTCGACTGCTTCACTACACCGGTGCCAGGCCGGATCACTGCTTGTCCCGCCCATTGCGCTCACCCAACGGCCGGCGTTAGCGATCTGCACTGGCCTCCACCCTTCCGGCGCACCGCTGTCCGCAGGCCAGGTTCGCCGCCCGTTCATGCCCGCTGACGGCTCAACCCTGCACGTTCCGCCTCTCGGCTCTCGACTCCGCGCTCTGAGCCTTCGCCTTCTCGGCTCCCGGCGCACGGCTTACGGCCTCCACGCCGTCCGACACGGCAGCTGCCCCGTGTGACCGGCACCTGGGTTCTCTTCTCTTTTGCTGGTCGATGATCCACAGTGGTAACCGCGTCCGGTGCGGACGCGACCACGGGGATAGAGAAGGCATGGCTGGACGACACCAACAAGCAGCAGCAGCACCCACTCGACATCGGCGATCGCTACTCGTCGTGACGGTCATTGCCCTGCTCGCGGCGTTCGGAGTCGGCGGCACCCTCTATTTGACGCACGACCGGCCGGTCAGCAACGCCGCGATTATCGCGCCGACCGGCTGCAAGGGCACCGGGAACCTCACGCTGGTCGTCGACGTCGCGCCGACCCTGGCGGTCCCGGTCAACCAGATCGCGCACGACTGGACCGCCACCAACCCGAAGTCGGCCGGCAAGTGCATCCAGGTCGAACTCGACTCTGACACGGTGGACCAGCAAGAGCTGCGATTGGCCAGCCAGAACGGGGCGAACACCGACGTCTGGCTGCCCGATTCCAGCAGCTGGGCGCAGCGACTGACAGCCGACCAGACGGCCGCTCCGGCCACCAAGCTCACCGTCACCGTGCACCCAAGCCTGGCCGATTCGCCGCTGGTCGCGGTCACCTCACCCGACCGGGCAGCCACGCTGGCCAGCCAGGTCGCCCAGCCGAACTTCGACCCACTGGGCACGTCCGTCATCGCCGAACCGCTGCAGAACGCCGAGGGGCTGCTCGGCCTGCTGAGCGTCGAGACCCCCGCCGCCGGCTCGGCCACCGCAGCCAACCCGGCGCTGGTCGCCAAGCTTCTGCAGCTCAGCCACAGCACGCTGCCCACGGTCTCGGCCGGCTTCGACGAGGTCACCAGCGACCCCACCCACGCGGCCCCGTTCATCGCCAGCGAGCAGGCGGTGATCGCGGCGAACACCAGCCACGGCAGCCTGATCGCCGCCGCGGTGTATCCGGTCAAGCCGACCCTGAGCCTGGACTTTCCGGTAGTGCGGTTGGCGCGTACCGGCGATGATCCGGCACTGGCAAGCGCTGCCGACCAGTTCGAGAAGGCGCTGCGGCTTGCCTCGTCCAAGGCTCGTTTCACCGCCGTGGGACTGCGTACCGCCGATGGCACGCCGGTGCCCAAGCTGGGCGCCGCCGACGGCGTCACGCCGGATCTGGTGCCGGCCCCTACCCCGCCGACGATCGCGCAGACCGCGAACATGGTCCGGCTGTGGAGCGTGGCCATCTCGGACAGCAACACCCTCGCGGTCATCGACGTGTCCGGCTCGATGGCCGAGCCGGCCGGCAACGGGCAGTCCAAGATCGCGGTGGCCACCTCGGCCGCCAAGGCGGCGGTGTCCTTCTTCCCGGACAGCTCCGCCCTCGGGCTCTGGGTGTTCTCCTCCGACCAGTCCGCCAGCACGCCCTGGGCTCAGCTGGTGCCGCTCGGCCTGCTCGGCGACCGGCTCGGCAACGTGAGCCGGCGCCAGGCGCTGCTCACCGCGGCCAGCGGGATGGCGGGCCGGGTGCACGGCGGCACCGCTCTGTACGACACCGTGCTGGCCGCCTACCAGCAGGTACAGCACAGCTATGACCCGAGCAAGCTGAACGCCGTCGTGCTGATGACCGACGGCGAGAATGACTACCGGGGTGGCAAGACCCTGGACGGGATGCTCGCCGCGTTGCGGGCCGCGGCCGACCCGCAACGTCCGGTTCGGGTCATCACCATCGGGATCGGAGCCGCCGACGGCGCGGCGCTGGCCAAGATCTCGGTCGCGACCGGCGGCAAGTTCTACCTGGTCAAGAATGCCAAGGACATCAGCGGGGTGTTCCTGGACGCGATCGCGCAGCGGCGCTGCCAGGACTCCTGCTGAGACCCGGCCGGTAACGTTGCTGGTCGTGCACACCGCCCTGGCAGAGCTGACCACCATGCGGGTCGGCGGCCCGGCCGGCCGGTTCGAGACGGCCGCGAGCACCGAGGCGCTGCTGCAGCTGATCCGGCAGGCCGACCGTAGCCAGACGCCGGTGCTGGTCATCGGTGGTGGCTCGAACCTGGTGGTGGGCGATGCCGGCTTCGACGGGCTGGTGGTCAGGGTGGCCAGCGATCGAGTGGCAATCGAGGGCGAGCTGATCACGGTCGAGGCTGGCGTCGAGTGGGACGAAGTGATCCGGCTGGCCCTGGACGCCGGGCTGGCCGGACTCGAGCCACTGTCCGGGATCCCTGGCTCGACCGGCGGCACTCCGGTACAGAACGTCGGCGCGTACGGCACGGTGACCTCGGAACTGCTCGACAGCCTCACCGTCTATGACCGGCGGCGCGACCAGGTCAGCAGCTGGAGCCCGGCCGATTGCGGTTTCGGCCCGCACCGGTCCAGCGTCTTCAAGCGCAACGATCGTTACGTGATCCTGGACGTGACCTTCCGGCTGCGCCGCTCCGGGACGGCCAATCCGGTCCGCTATGCCGCGCTGGCCGACCGGCTCGGGGTCCAGCTCGGCGCACGCCCGCCGGCCCGTGAGGTGCGCGAGGCCGTGCTCGGGCTACGCCGTGATCGCGGCATGATCCTGGACGCCGGAGATCACGACACCTGGAGCGTCGGCTCGTTCTTCGTCAACCCGGTCGTCAGCTCGGTGCCCGAGCAGGCAACTGGCAGCCCACAGTTCGCCGACCCGGACGGCATCAAGCTGTCGGCAGCCTGGCTGATCGAGCAGGCCGGCTTCGCCCGCGGGTACGGGCGGGACTGGGGTACCGGAACGGTGGCCCTGTCGTCCAAGCACACCCTGGCCGTGACCAACCGGGGCGGCGCCCGCACCGCCGAGGTGATGGCGTTCGCGGCGCATATCCGGGACGGCGTGCTAGCGAAATTCGGGGTACAGCTGAATCCGGAATGTGATCTCGTCAATTGTGAACTCGGCTAACCGAACTCGCGTTGACGCAATTCCGGCGTTCCGGCAATACCATCGGTCGGCTCAGCTTTCGCGGACCACCTGGTCCGGGGTCTTGTCCGGTCGCAAGCCACGCCAGGCCGGGTGCCGGATCCGGTTGTCCGGCGTCCATTCGGTGAACGCCACCTCACCGACCAGCCGGGGCGTGACGAAGTGGACGTCCTTCGCCTCGGCAGTGGACAGCGGGCCGGCCAGCGGCGAGGTCTTGCGGGCCGTCGCGACCAGCCGCTGGTGCAGCTGGTCGAGCATCGCGTCGGTGAACCCGGTACCGACATTGCCCACGTATACCAGGCCATTCTCGTCCGGTACCGCCATCAGCAGCGCACCGATACCGCCTTCCCGGCGGCCCTTGCCGGGCGTCCAGCCGACGATCACGACCTCTTGGGTACGGATGTTCTTGATCTTGCGCCAGTCCGGTGAGCGCTTGCCCGGCCGGTACTTGCTGGTCAGCCGCTTGGCCACGATCCCTTCCAGGCCATGTTCCTGACCGGCCCGCAACAGCTCCGCGCCGCCGCCGACGAAGTGTTGCGGGCTCTGCCAGGAGACCCCGGACAGCTTCAGCCCTTCGAGCAACTTTCGCCTTTGGGTATAAGGCAGATCAACGGTGGATTGGCCATCAAGGTAGAGCAGGTCGAAGATCAGGTAGACCGCCGGATCGGATTCGGCCAGCCGCTGCGCGTCGGCCGGCTTGGTGACATGCATCCGCTTCTGCAGCCGGGAAAAACTGGTAGTGCCGGACCCTGAGAAGGCGACGATCTCACCGTCGAGCACCGCGCGAGTACTGCCCAGCGCCTCGCCCAGCGCGCGCAGTTCGGGGTAGCTGACCGAGACATCGCGGTCATTGCGCGACATCACCCGAACCCGGCCACCGTCGACGTACACCACCGCGCGCACGCCGTCCCACTTGGTCTCATACGCCCACTGCTCATCGTCCTTGGCCGGCGGCAACTCGCCGGGAGTGGCCAGCATTGGCGAAACCTGCGCGGGCAGCGGCACGAAATCCTCCTGGGGCGGCGGGTCCATCCGGTGCATGATCCAGTTCTTGCCACCGGTGTGGATCAGCACGTAGCGGCCGGAAACCCGTTGTCCGGTAAGTACGATCTTGACCTCGCGGTCGGTCCACTTCTCCAGCCGGTAGGTGCCACGGTCCCAGATCGCGACCGAACCACCGCCGTACTCGCCGGCCGGAATGTCGCCGGCGAAACCGGCATAGTCCAGCGGATGGTCCTCGGTGTGCACCGCGAGATGGTTCTGCTTGGGATCCGTCGGCAGGCCCTTGGGAACGGCCCAGGACACCAGCACGCCGTGCCGTTCCAGCCGAAAGTCCCAGTGCAGCGCGCGGGCATGATGTTCCTGCACCACAAAGGTGTCGTCGTTGCCGAGCGGGGTCGCCGCGTCCGCCGCCGGCACCGGCTCGGGCGTCCGGGCCGGATCTCGCTTGCGCCGGTAGGTGCCGAGCCGGCCAGCCACGGATTCGGCTTGTCCCCCGGACTCGGCCGCTGCCAGGTCGCGGGCCGGCTTGTCCATGTCAGACACGCTAGCGCCTGCAGCCATCGGCAGCAGCGGCTATTTCATGAGAACGCCGACCTAAGAAAATTCACGGTGTTTTGTGGTTGTAAGTTGCGTTGAAGTGAAATAACGTCCTATGACGTTCATTCCGCAATAAATCTCAAGTCCCCCATTCCACCGTTTTGATTTTCGCACCCTCCCCTGTTGATCGGCCGCCGGCCCAGCGCCGGTCGCCGACTCCCACCCCCGAAAGGCCGAACGATGCCCTCGATCACCGACGATCAACTCCGTAGCATCCATGCCGCGGTCCAACGATGTTCCGACGGAGTTCGGCGCGCCCTGCATCCCGCCAACCCGGAGGACGCAGCGGCCATCAAGGCCTTTCTGGAACTGACCGGCAAGACCCCACAGAGCCACCCTGGCCTGTATTCGGACGTGGACAGCCTGAGCGCCAACGGTGAGACCGGGCCGGAGGATCACGAATCCCAGGTACTCGACATCGTCGACCGTGGCCGGGACGCCAACGGCCGGGCGACCGCCCGGGTCTGGCATCTGGACCGCGACGGCCGGCACACCTCCGGCAGCCTGGCGCTGGCGCTGGACGCCGACACCGGCAAGCCGGTCGCGCTCGGCTTCGCCAACAAGGTCGGCGGCGGCCTGACCCCGGCGGCCACCCGCTCCGAGGACGCGCTGCCCGCCCCGGACAAGATGACCACCGTCGGCTTCTTCCACTCCCAGAGCGCACCGGAGGCGACTCCGAAGTTCGGCATGGTGGCCCAGACCGCCGCCGTCGGCCAGCAGCTGGACGCGGTGCAGGCCACCGTCACCGACCCGATCACCAAGAAGGGCCACTCCGCCATCCAGATCGGGCTCGGCCGGCCCAACCCGAGCAACGATTGCGACTACTTCTACACCCAGGACACCAACGACTCGCCGGAACTGGTGGTGCCGTTCACCGGAACGGTGAACACCCAGCAGCCGCTGGCCATGGTCGGCCAGGACGGCCATTTCACCGGCGGCCTGCTGCTGACCACCCAGTTGTACTCGGTCGCCGGCCCGGCCTACGTGGCGCACAACTCGGCGCAGACACTCACTAGCCAGCTGACCGCTAACACCTCGACCAACGTGGTGACCTGGGCCTATCCCTACGACCCGCAGGATTCGCCCAGTGCGTACACCTCGTTGATGTACGGCTCGTGCGCGAGCGCCAACAACAACAACCTGACCGCGTTCTACTTCGCCTTCCAGATCCCGGTGGACAACCCGGTATTGCCGACCTATGACTTCAACGTCTGCAGCACCGACTGGCCCGGGCAGCCGTCGGTCAACTGCGTGCAGATCCCGCCGCTGTCGTTCTGGTGGCACTGCGTGGCCGAGGGCACCGAGGTCACCCTGCACGACGGCTCGACGGTCGCGATCGAGCACGTCGACAACACCAAGCGGGTACGGACCGGCCACCACGGTGGCTCGCTCGGGGTCGAGGCGACCACCCGCGGCCGGCACGCAGGCCGCGCCGTTCAGCTGGAGACCAAGGGTGGCCGCAGCCTGTTGCTGACGCCCGGCCACCCGGTGGCGACCCCGGACGGCCTGATGTGCGCGGGCGACCTGAAGGTCAAGGACACCGTGATCACCGCCGACGGCGTGGACGAGGTGGCCAGCGTCGAGACGGTCGAGTCCGACGTGCACTTCGCCAATCTCAAGCTGGTCGACGAGCACGACCGGGCCCGTGGCCTGGCCGGTACGGTGGGCACCTTCATCGCCAACGGCATCGTGGTCGGTGACTTCGAGAGCATGACCCAGCTGCACCACCAGCGCACCCACTCGCTGGACTACATGTTGCCCTCGCTCCCGGAGCGCTACCACACCGATTACGCCAGCACGCTCAGCCACATCGCGCGTGACAACGCCCGGTACGGCGCGAACTTCTAACCATCGCAAGCGGGGTGGCCGGACCGGGTTACCGGTTCGGCCGCTCCGGCCACAGGCAGCTCTCCGCTCGGGTGAGATGAGACATCATGGCAACCTTCCAGTCCGTCCAGTACGTCGATCCGTTCGCGCCGCTGCCGACCGGGGCGACCCAGGCCGGCGTGCAGGCGGTGCTGACCAGCCCGCCGGGTGGCACCGTCGCCTACGCCCAGCTGCTGGCTGACCAGACCCCGATCGGCTACGGCGCCGGCTCGACCGGAACCAACGTCCGGGTGCTCAACACCCTGCCGCTGGCGACCGGGGTCGCCTACCAGCTCGGTGTGCAGTTCGCCGCGGCCGGCCAGAACCCGGCCGATCTGGATTGGTCCAATCCCGCCAACGTGATCAGTGCGCCGGTGGTCGTGCAGCAGCCCCGGATCACCGCGCTGAGCGTCATCAGCACCGGGGTGAACGTGTCCTGGGACGTGCCGGCCGGCGTCTCGATCGCGGGCGCCTTCGTCCAGCTCGTCAACCTCACCAACAACAGCCTGATCGCCGGCTACTACCTCGGCTCGTCGCAGAGCGCCAGCTTCGCGGCAACCTTCACCGCCGGCCAGCAGTACGGCGTCCGGGTCAGCGGCGTGCAACCGGTCAGCGGTGGCACCACCGGCAACTTCGCCGCGCCGTACACGATCGGGCCGCCGTCCGCACCGCAGCCGATCCCGACCGCGGCACCGACGCTGAGCCTGGTCAGCTGCTCCGAGGACAGCGTCAGCGCGCAGTGGATCGCACCGGCCGCCGTACCGAACAGCGCGCAACCACGGTACGAACTGGTGCTGGTGAACGGCGGCACGGTGGTCGCGAGCGCGGTGGCCGGTCCCAGTGGTGGCCAGCTCGCGACCGGTGACCTGCGCACGCTGGGCAGCCCGCAGGTCGGCACCCGGATGAGCTACGGGAGCTTCGTCGGACCGGTCGGGACGCTCGCCGCACTGTTCCCGCTGGCCCCGCAGATCCAGAGCGCCTCGGTCAGCGGCAGCTCGCCGGCGACCATCACCGCGCAGCTGGCCAATGCCGGCACGTTGCCGGCCGGTGGCGCCCTGGTGGCGACGCTGTACAGCAACGGGGTGGCCGGCCCGACCCAGCAGCTGTCCGCCGCGTCCGGCTCGGTGAGCTGGACCGGGGTCGCGGTCACTCCGGGCGTCGGCTACTCGATCGACGTGGCCCTGCAGGTGAGCGCCGGCGGGGTACAGAGCAACGGGACGCCGTCGTCCCAGCTGGCCACCCCAGTCACCGCGCCGACCGCGCTGGTGGCGGCCTACGACGGGCAGCAGGTCAGCATCGACCTGACCTTCCCGACCGGCGAGAGCGTGACCGGCTACCAGGTGACGCTGACCGGCAGCACCGGTGGCAACTACGTCGCGCAGGCCGGTGGCCAGTTGCCAATCACCTTTGCGGCAAACCTTGATCTCAGCCAGACCTGGACGGCGGTGGTCACCCCGACGATCGGTATCCTGGCCGTCCGATCGGCGAGCGCCACGGTCGTCCTGCCGGTCGTCCTCGGCCCCAGCCTGACCAGCGTCAGCTACGACGGCGCCGAGCTCTCGCTGCAGTGGTCCGCCGCCAGCCTGCCGTTCATCAGCGGCTACCGGATCGCGGTCGTCGGCGGCCCGAGCCTGGTCACCGGGGCCCAGCAGACCAGCTGCGTGCTGCCGCTGACGCCGGCCCAGGCCAGCGCCGCCAGCGTGACGGTGACCGGCCTGTCGACGCTGCGCAACACCGCCGCGAGCACCGCGGTCACCGTCCTGAGCAGCGTGGTCGAGATCGGCTCGGTCGTGGTCGGCAGCAACGTGGTCGCGACCTGGACGGTGGCTCCGGCGCCGCCTGCGGTACAGGCCAGCCTGCTGATCGGTGACTCGGTCACCGCCACCGTTGCCGGCGCGACCACCACCGGGGTCAGCTTCGCGCTGCCCACCCCGGCCGGTCAGCCGTACCGGCTGCAGGCCCGGGCGATCAGCGCCGACGGGATCTCGCTGGGACCGGTCTGCGCGCCGGTCGAGTTGATCCTCAGCGCGCCGAGCATCGAATCGGGCGACCTCGGCGACAGCGGGCAGCTGAGCCTGCGCTGGAATCCGGTCAACCCGTTCGGGGTCACCGGCTACCGGCTGCTGGCCACTCCCACGACGGGCAACCCGGCCAGCCTGCAGGTCAGCGGTGACGGCTATGACGGGCCGGCGCCGGCCGCCTTCAGCGCGCCCGGCACGCTCAGCATCACCGGAGTCAACGCACGCTGCACCGGGCCGGCCGCCTCGGCCGCCATCCACGCGGCGGGCGCGGTGACGACCGGCAGCTACGCCGATTCCCAGCTCACCCTGAGCGCGATCCTGGCCGGCGCCTCGGCCACCGACACGTCCTGGCTCGAGGTGCTGGTGAACGGCACGGTCGCCGCCCGGCAGGTCATCCTCGGCACCGGCTCGGCGTCCTACACCGTCCCGGTGGCGTTGCCGGCCGGCACCTCGGCAACCGCGCGGGTCAGCGTGGTCGGCCCGAGCACGCTGGCACCGGCCTCGGCTGCCGTCGCCGTCCCGACCTCGGTACCGACCATGCTGTCGGCGGCCTATGACGGCAGCAACCTGCAGGTGGCCTGGCAACCGACCCGGCAGGCCGGCGTGACCGGTTACCTGGTGTCTGTAGCCGGCGCGGTGGTGCCCGACCTTTACGTCCCCGGTGTCGCCACCGCGACCGCTGCCGTCCCGGCCACCCTGAGCTACCCGTTCCCGGCCGGCCTGGAGGTCTGCGTCCGGGCGGTCGCCGGCGCACCGGGAAGCACGCCGTCGGTGACCGGCCAGCCGAGCCCGGGCGTGGCACCGACGCTGGCCGGCTACAGCTACTCGGCCGCGGTCGCCGAGGCCGGCAACCCGCCCTACCTCTACCGGCGCGGGACGTACCAGGCGCTGGCCGAGGTCACCGGCAAGCCGATCGTGATCTACCTGGCCAAGCCGTTCAGCATCGCCGGCAACCCGACCGTGCCGGCCAGCGGTTCGCCGATCTTCCAGCTCAGCCCGGCACCGGACGGCTCGCAGCTGCCGTATCAGCTCACCCTGAGCGCCGAGGTGTGGACGAGCCTGGGCGCCACCCCGGTCCGCACCGCGGTACACGACAGCTACGTGCAGTTCCTCAGCGATGTCGAGGGCCAGGGGGTGTTCGCCTGGTCGATCAACCTGATCCGCCAGCTGATCGCCGAGGCGATGCCGCAGACCTTCGAAGAGGTGCCGTTCTACCGCTATGGCTACTGGCGCTCGGACAGCATGCGGGTGGTGGACCTGATGCCCGGCACCCGGCTGCAGCTATCCAACGCGCTGTATCAGGCGGTGGTCGGTGGCACCAGCGAGAAGAACGGCTTCGTCGCGCTGGGCACCGAGACGATGGACATCGTCGAGGCCATCCCGCAGGGCGGGGCCGGCACGCTGCCGGCCGGCGCCGGCCGGATCCTGTCGCTGGATGCGTTCCTGTCGCTGGTCTATCCCGGCGGCGGATCGGGCACCGCCGGCCGGCCGGTGGCGGCCGGGCCGCTGGACTTCTTCGACGCCCAGAACCGGCAGAGCTACTACCGGCTGTTCTACCCCACCTCGTTCCCGGCCTCGGGCAGCAACGGCTCCACCGCGCTGACCAGCAATATCGCCCTGGTCGGCACCACCAGCTGGGCGGCGCTGTCCACCATCACCCAGCAGTACGCCTCGACCGGCACCTTCCCGTCCGGCATCGACTACTTCGCGACCTACTTCCGCGGCCGGGCCGGCTTGACACCGCTGGTCAATGTCACGGTGCAGGGCGAGTCGCGTTGGACGCCGCTGGGCACCAGCGTCCGGCAGGCCCTGGTCTCGCTCGGCCTGGCGCCGTACTACGGCGGCGACGGCGGGGACGCGCTGGCGATGCTGCGGCCCTCGGCCAACCTGTTCGGCTACCCGACGCCCGGCGCCGGGTTGGCACTGGATCCGGTCAACCTGACCAACACCGATCTCGGTGGCCTGACCCCGCTGTACTGGCCGCTGGATATGCCGCTGGTCGGTGGCGACCAGGTCGGGCTGCGGCAGGTTGCGCCCGGGCCGCTGGCGTGACTGCGCCCCAGTTCAGTCAGGCGACCGGCGATCCGCGGTTGTTCTGGCTGGACGGTGCCAGCTGGGCGAGCACCGGCGGTTTCGGCCTGGTGCTGTTCGGTGCGGCCACCGGCGTGCCGACCACCCTGAGCCTGGCCCAGAGTTTCACCGACTACCCCGGCTACTACCTGTGCCTGGCCGAGCGGCCGGTCGCGGCCGCCGAGACCGCCTTCGTCGACGCGGTGCTCGCCCTGGCCCAGCAGCTGGGGGCCGGGGCCCGCTTCCTCTGGCTGCCCGGACCCACTCCGGACGCCGACTGGACCCGCCGGGTGCTCTACCTGCAGCAGGTCCAGGGCGCCGCGCAGGCCACCATCGACCGGCCCAGCGTGTTCGCCTTCGGCCGCTACCGGTTCAGCGTCTCGGGCGGTCAAACGATGACGGTGACCGCGGACGGTTTCGCCATCGCCGGCTCGATAAGCCCTGCATTCCAGCTGCTCACCGACGACAAGGCCTGGCCGCTCACCCCGACCGGCAGCGGGCAGACGGTGCTGTCGGCGAGCGGGGCCAGCGCCGGCAGCTTCGCGCTGGACCTGAGCCTGGAGGCCACCGCCAACCCGGCCGGCACCGGTGACTACGAGCTGCTCGACGTCGGTTTCCGGTACGGCCTGATCGACCCGGACGACCCGCTGCTGACAAGCTCGCTGCACTACCCGCTGTTCCGCGGCGTGGCCACCGCGGCGGTCGGCATGCTGCTGCGCTTCGACCCGGTCGGCGTACTCGACCCGAGCCGGACGCTGCTCGGCTACCGCGGTGCGGTGGCCGCCCAGGGCACCCACTACACCAGCCAGCTCGGCTATCCGGTCACGCTGGCACCGGACCTGAGCGGCACGCCGGGGCTGGCTTTTCACAAAACCCCCCGCTCACTCACCGAGACCGCTGCCGACGATCCGCTGTACCTCGCACCGGCCGGGTCATTCACGATGGCGGTGACCGTCCCGCCCGGTGCCGGTGACACCCCGGCGGCCCGGTTGACCGGCGGGATCTCGGGCAGCGAGTACTTCGGCTTCTCGACCGGAGCCGGCGTCCCGGTGGTGTTCACGCC
>JALYVK010000153.1 GCA_030853265.1 Actinomycetota bacterium | reverse complement strand
GAGCAGGGTGAGCAAGGTGAGCAGGGTGAGCACAGTGAGCACAGTGAGCACAGTGAGCACGGTGAGCACGGCGAGCAGGGGTGAGCAGGGTGAGCGCGGTGAGCGGGGGTGAGCAAGGTGAGCAGGGCGAGCGCAACCTGGCCGGCTTCACCGATGGCTTGGCGCTGGGCGCAGACCGACTGCTGACCGTCCTCGACCAGCCCCTAGTGCCGGTTGAGTCGCTCGATGCCGGTCGCGCCGCCCGGTGCGGTTGCGCCGCTCGGTACCGGTTGCGCCGGGCCGGTGACCGCGGCTGGGCGGCTCGGTTACGGGTCGGTTAACGCCCGCGTGTCCGCGTTGGTTCGGCCGACTCGGCTGCCTAGCGTGGCCTTGTCGGTGAGCAGGCCGGCTGAAACGACTTTCGGGAGATTCTCCATGGCAATTCGCGTCAAGACCGACCCGTCCACCGGGCAAACCAAGCTACAGTTCGTGCTGCCCGATGACGTTCACGACGGCCCGGTGTCGGCGGTCGGCACCTTCAACGGCTGGCAGCCGGGGGCGCACAAGCTGGTCCGGCGCAGCAACGGCACCCGGAGCGTCACGGTCGCGGTGCCGGCGGGGGAGCGAGTGCACTTTCGCTACCTCGGCTCCGGCGGGGTCTGGTTCGACGATCCGGACGCGTACCGGGTCAGCGGCGGCCTGCTGGACGGCTAGCGAGGTTCGTCCGGCTGGCCTGGCGCGCCAGAGTGAGCGTTCCGTCTATTGAACACGTTAGATCGACGTTAGATACTGCTCGGCATGTCAGAGTCATTGGTATCCCAGCCCCTGCCGCCTGCCGGTTGGTATCCGTCCAGCACTCCGGGGCTCGAATGCTGGTGGGATGGCACTCGGTGGACCGAAGCTCAGCGGCCGGTTCCGCAACTGTTGGTTCCGCAACTGCCGGTCCCGCCGATGCCGATGCGACAGCCGGCGTTCTCCGCAGGGTTGGCTGGTGGGCAGCTCACCTCAATCGACCGGCGGACCAACGGCGTCGAGATCGCGTTCGCCTGGATTTTCACCATACTGAGCCTGGGTTATCTGCTCCCCTGGGCGATAGCGGCCACTCGCGGAAAGTCGAACAGCGTCGCCGTTGCGCTCGTCAATCTGTTCGCGGGCTGGACGCTGGTCGGTTGGATCATTGCGCTCGTGATGGCGTGCGGAGCGCATCAGCAGCAACTCAATGTCGTGCAGGTGGTCAACGTCCCGCACTACTACTAAACCGGGACGCTGATACTGGACCCGAGGCTTTGGCCTGTTGGCCCTGTTTCGTGGGGTGGTCCGGCCCTGCTTCGCGGGGTAGTCCGATCCGAAACAGGTAGGGCGTCTTTTACGTTTCGGATCGGACCACCCCACTACGCAGTGATCGGGCGGTCTGTCCGTCGCCGGGAGCATGGGTGCCCTCAACTCGCCTGATCGGACTACCACACTGCGTGGGTGATCGGGCGGGTTAGAACGGTGGCTTGGTCAGGTCTGCTCGGTGGGCGAGTTGTCTGGCGCGTTGGTTTTGGGCTGTGGTGATTGCGTTGTGGGCATTGGTGATTCTGGCTTCGTCGTTGGTCTCTTGGGCTCGGTGGAGTTCCTGTTGCCAGCGTTTCTCTAGTGCGGCGTAGGCGGTGTCTTCGTTGGTGTGGATCTCTTCCAGGGTGATGGTTCTTGGCGGTTCTCGTCCTGGTTCATGACCGGGCTGGGTCCAGCGTTCTGGTGGGTGGCTGAGGTAGCCATGTTCGGTGTCGGTGGTCCAGGTGAAAGATCCGTCGGGGTTTCGGGTGTAGTCCCAGTCGTTGTCGATCTTGCAGTTGTTGTGTCTGCGGCAGGCAAGTGCACCGTTGCAGCGACACGTCGCTCCTCCTTGCAGATACGGGGTGATGTGCTCGTAGTGGCAGCGATAACCCGGCTGGTGACACGTCGGGAAGCAGCACACGTCGTCCCGAGCATTGACGAAATCGCGGAGGCGTTGGGAGGGTCGGTAGCGGTCTTGGCTGATGTCCAAGAGTTGTCCGGTGTTCGGGTCGGTGAGCAACCGTCGCCAGGTGCCCGATTGGTCGGCGGCGAGCCGTCGGGCGGTTTCTGCGGTGATCGGTCCATACCCGGTGAGGTGTCCGGGTTGGTCATCCAGGCAGAGCAGGGTGTCTGCGGAGACCACGACT
Organism: Actinomycetota bacterium; assembly: GCA_030853265.1. GTDB lineage: Bacteria > Actinomycetota > Actinomycetes > Mycobacteriales > Jatrophihabitantaceae > Jatrophihabitans_A. Next base: position 1,710 of record JALYVK010000153.1, on the reverse strand, counting down.
TGGATGGATGGTTTGCGGCCCTGCATGTCTGGTAACGCATCCTGCGGTAGACCGGACAGCACTGCATCGACGAGGAGGTCGGCGCGTTTCTGATCCATCGTGCGGGGATCGTGCGCGGGGAGCAAGGTCGCTGCGGCGGTGAGCCGGGTGTAGATCAACTGCCCCTCCACCGCACCCAGCAGTACCGGTAGCTGAACCATGCCGTCATCCACCGGTTGGAACCCCACCTTGCGGTCAGCCAACGCCCGTTGGTGGCGTTGTTCGCCGGTCACTGGATCGATCGCAAGTTCGGCTCGCCGGATCGATTGCTTCAGCTGCGGCACCGTCTGGGAATCCGCCCGAGCACACACCCGAGTCTCGAACTCACCCACCACGTCCGGATCCAGCCGCCAGGACGCCTCCGCGATCACCTCCGCATGCCGACCCGAAATCTGACCTCGTTCCAACAACCCCAAGGTCGTGGGAAGTTCTCGCAGCAACGACCGGGCCGTTTTCAACCTCGCTTGTGCCGCACGCAACGGCACCTTCAACACCAACGACACCACTTCCTGCCCCAACCCCTGCTTCGTGCTGTCAGCGTTCTCGATCTCCGCAAGCACCCGAGCCTGGACAGACTCGATCCAATTCCGCTGCTCTTCCAATCCGGCCAGCAGATCCACCTGCTGACCTGCAGACAACCCGCGCGGATCCAGTCGGGCAAGCTCACCCGTACGCCGCACAGCCGGAGCCACCGCCAGCAACCCAGCAAGCCGCTCAGCGTCCGACAACATCCCCGCATACACCGGATGCTCGGACCAATCCGGCTCCGGAACATCCACCAACCACTCAGCAAACTCCGGGTCGGAAGCGGCATCGAACATACTATCGATTATAGCGAGCAGGACCGACAACAACCAGCAGATGACTGACCCTGACCCATAACTAACCAGGTATCAGTTAGCCACCCGACCTGCCTTGTGCCAGGCGGAGTTGCGGAGCAGCCGCAGGCCATTGAGGCCGACGATCACGGTGGAACTCTCGTGCCCGGCAACGCCCAGCGGTAGTGGCAGGTGCCCGGCGAGGTCCCAGCTGACCAGGGCGGTGATGACAGTGCCCGCAATGATCAGATTGGCGGTAACCAGCCGGCGGGCGCGCCGGGACAGGTCGATGACCTTGGTGAGGGTGCCGAGTTCGTCCCGGACGATGACGGCATCGGAGGTTTCCAGGGCGAGGTCGGAGCCGTGCCGGCCCATCGCGAGGCCGAGGTCGGCAGCGGCCAGCGCGGGGGCGTCGTTGACACCGTCGCCGACCAGCAGCACTCGCCGTCCTGCTTGCTGCAACCGGCGGACATGGCTGACCTTGTCGGCGGGTAGCAGTCCCGAATAGCTGTCGATGATGCCGACTTCGGCTGCGAGGTGGCGCGCGGCACCGGCATTGTCGCCGGTCAGCAGGACGGGGCGGTTGCCGGTGAGCGTGCTCAACTCCGCCACGGTCCGGGCGGCCCCGGGACGCAGCTGGTCGGCCAGTGCGAGCACACCGGCCCGCCGGGCGTCGCGGAGCACGAGGACCGCCGTGTGTCCGGCGGCCTCGACGGCGGCGACGGTGGCATGGATAGGGACAAGACCACCGCAGAGCAGCGACGGCGAGCCGACCCGGATCGACTGCCCGTCGACCTGGGCGCTGACGCCGCGGCCGGGTGCCGAGTCGAAGCCGGTGGCGACGGCCAGGTCG
>JALYVK010000034.1 GCA_030853265.1 Actinomycetota bacterium | reverse complement strand
GGACCACCCCACTACGCAGTGATCAGCGGGTTAGAAGGGTGGCTTGGTCAGGTCTGCTCGGTGGGCTAGTTGTCTGGCGCGTTGGTTTTGGGCTGTGGTGATTGCGTTGGTGGCGCTGGTGATTCTGGCTTCGTCGTTGGTCTCTTGGGCGTGGTGGAGTTCGTGTTGCCAGCGTTTCTCTAGTGCGGCGTAGGCCTGGTCTTCGTTGGTGTGGATCTCTTCCAGAGTTATCTGGCGTGGTGGTTCTGGTCGTGGTTCGTGGCTTGGTGTGGTCCAGCGTTCGGGTGGGTAGCTGAGGTAGTGGTGGCCGGTGTCGTTGGTCCAGGTGAAAGATCCGTCGGGGTTTCGGGTGTAGTCCCAGCCGGTGTCGATTTTGCAGTTGTTGTGTCTGCGGCAGGCGAGGGCTGCGTTGCAGCGGCAGGTCTGCCCTCCTTGCAAATAGGGGGTGATGTGTTCGTAGTGGCAGCGGTAGCCGGGTTGGTGACAGGTTGGGAAGCAGCACACGTCATCCCGAGCAATCACGAAATCGCGCAGGCGCTGGCTGGGTCGGTACCTGTCTTGGCTGATATCCAGCAACTGCCCGGTGTCCGGGTCGGTGAGGAGGCGGCGCCAGGTGCCGGATTGGTCTGCGGCGAGCCTGCGGGCGGTTTCGGCGGTGACAGGTCCGTAGCCGGTGACGTGTCCGGGTTGGTCATCCAGGCAAAGCAGGGTGTCGGCGGAGACCACGACTTGGATACTGGGTTTGCGGCCCTGCAGCTCCGGCAAACCATCGTGGGGTAGCCCGGACAGGACGGCATCGACGAGTAGGTCGGCGCGTTTCTGATCCATGCTTCGGGGGTCGTGTGCTGGGAGCAGGGTGGCTGCTGCGGTGAGTCGGGTGTAGATCAACTGCCCTTCCACCGCACCAAGTACAACAGGCAGCTGGACCATGCCGTCATCGCACGGCTGGAACCCGACCTTGCGGTCAGCCAACGCTCGTTGGTGGCGTTCTTCACCGGTGACCGGGTCGATCGCCAGTTCTGCTCGCCGGATCGATTGCTTCAACTGTGGCACCGTCTGGGTGTCCGCCCGCTGGCACACTCGGGTCTCGAACTGAGCGACCACGTCGGGATCGAGGCGCCAGGACGCTTCCGCGATCACCTCGGCATGCCGACCCGAAATCAGACCTCGTTCCAACAACCCCAGAGTCATGGGCAACTCCCGCACCAGCGACCGAGCTGACTTCAACCGGGCCTGGGCAGTGCGCAGCGGCACCTTCAACACCAACGACACCACCTCCTGCCCCAACCCCAACTTCGTACTGTCGGCGTTCTCGATCTCCGCCAACACCCGAGCCTGGACAGACTCGATCCAGTTCCGCTGCTCCTCCAACCCAGCCAACAAATCAACCCGCTCACCCGCAGACAGAACACGCGGATCCAGTCGGGCCAGCTCACCCGTGCGCCGCACCGCCGGCGCCATCGACAGCAACCCAGCAAGCCGCTCCGCATCCGACAACATCGCCGAATACACCGGATGCGAAACCCAATCCGGCTCCGGAACATCCACCAACCACGCGGCGAACTCCGGGTCACTATCGGCATCGAACATACTATCGATTATAGCCAATAGCACCGACACCCACCACCAGGATCAAGCAACAGTCCCAAACCAAAATCCGCAGCAATCCCCACCTTCGGGGAGCGGAAGATTTCAATGACAGGCCGCGGTCCGGGCCGCACAATGCGGCGGCCCAACCAGGCGGCGTCAATCAGAGCTAGCCGACGTCCGGCTTTCCGCTAGGTCCACTTTGGCGAGGCGGGTCGCGCCGAAGGCAGTTCAGCCATCGCCCGGATCTGCAAGTCGTTGCCGAGGTTACGCTCGCACCGGCCCGATCGCGTCGGGAAAATTGCCCAATCTGGCTTTCAGTCCATGGTAAAAGAAATTTTCGATGGTGGATTTGGCTTTCAGAACAAAGTAAATCCCAGCAATCCTGGGGGTTTGAGCAATAAAAGACGAAGTGTTTTGCCGATCAGTGACATTCATCGCTGACAATTGAGGCGCTTGCTTACCGAGACCCGACGGGTCGGGGTCCATGATAAAGCTACTAATCGGTCAAAAGCCCCTAATTCAAGGGCACGGACGCCCCCGCGTCCGCACTTCTATGGAGGTCCGATGAAGTTAAGCACCAGCCTGGCAGCCGCGGCCGCGGCTACTGCATTGGCAGCGTTCGCTGTCACCGGAGTCGCGTCAGCCAGTACCCCCAACGCGACCGGAAAGCACGCCTCACGTGTCTGTTCCACCACTCCCAAAAAGGGATTCGCCGCTTGCCTCGATCAGGTTTTGGTCAGCAACGCCACCGGAAAGCCAGCTGCGACGGGCTCGCCATCCGGCCTGAATCCACCTGATATCCAGTCGGCCTACTCGCTCAGCAGCTCGGCCGGCAGCGGTACCACCGTCGCCATCGTCGATGCGAACGACGATCCCACCGCCGAAGCCGATTTGGGCGTCTACCGCTCGCAGTTCGGTTTGCCTGACTGCTCGTCGGCCAATGGCTGCTTCAGCAAGGTCAGCCAGACCGGCAGCACCAGCAGCCTGCCGCCGGTCGACGCCGGCTGGGCCACCGAAGAGAGCCTGGACCTCGACATGGTGTCCGCGGCCTGCCCGGCCTGCAACATCCTGTTGGTCGAGGCGAGCAGTGCCTCCTTCGCCGACCTCGGTGCCGCGGTGAACTACGCGGCCAGCCAGCCGGGCGTGGTGGCGATCAGCAACAGCTACGGGGGTAGCGACAGCGCCGGATCGTCGGACTATGACCACCCGGGTATCGCAGTCACCGCCTCGACCGGTGACAGCGGCTACGGCATCGAGTCGCCCGCCTCCTACGACACCGTGGTTGCGGTCGGCGGTACCAGCCTGAGCCAGGACGGTTCGGCCCGTGGCTGGTCCGAGAGCGCCTGGAGCGGTGCCGGCAGCGGTTGCTCGACCGACAACGCCACGCCGTCCTGGCAGACCGCCGCCACCCAGTGCTCCGGCAAGGCCACCGCGGATGTCTCCGCCGTCGCCGACCCGAACACCGGCGTCTCGGTCTATGACTCGACCCCGTACCAGGGCGCCTCGGGTTGGCAGGTCTACGGCGGCACCAGCGCCTCGTCGCCGATCATCGCCAGCGTCTACGCAATGTCCGGTAACACCGCCGGCTACCCGGCGTCCTACACCTGGGCGAACAGCTCCGGCCTGAACGACGTCACGAGCGGCTCGAACGGCTCATGCTCCCCGAGCGTGTGGTGCACGGCGGGTTCGGGCTGGGACGGCCCGACCGGCCTCGGCACCCCGAACGGTACCGGTGCCTTCTAGGAGTTTCACCAAGCAAACGCACGCTGATCTGGCCCCGAGACTTTCTCGGGGCCAGATCATTTTTGGCTGGAGTCGAAAATTATCGGGCCGCGCACTGAGCGGGGCGCGTTGACAGCATCGCTTCATCCGGCCCAACATGACACCGATGAACCAGCATGCCGGTGATCACCCACGGCGTGCCACGGGCACGTGAGAGATCGGGAGCGGTTTTGTGACTGCTGGAACTGTTGATCGCGGGCTGACGTCGGACGACGGCGGCAAGGGCCTGAAAACCGGGGCGCTCGGGCTGGTGTCCAGCGTCGTCATCGGGGTCGCCTCGACCGCGCCGGCCTACAGCCTGGCTGCCACTCTCGGCCTGATTGTCGCGTTGATCGGCCTGCAATCACCGGCCGTGGTGCTGCTGGCATTCGTACCGATCTTGTTCGTATCGGTGGGATATCAGCAGCTGAACAAAGCGGAACCGGACTGCGGAACGACCTTTACCTGGGCGACCAAGGCATTCGGCCCGAAATCAGGCTGGATGGGCGGCTGGGGCATCATTGCCGCCGATGTGCTGGTGATGGCCAGCCTGGCGCAGGTTGCCGGCCAATACGTCTTCCTGCTCTTCGGGGCCGATGGCATCGGATCGAATCCGACCAGCGGTTGGGTGCTGCTGGTCGGCATGGTCTGGATGGCCCTGATGACCTATATCTGCTACCGGGGCATTGAGATCTCGGCGGCGATGCAGCGCTGGTTGCTGACGGTCGAGGTCATCATGCTGGCAATCCTGGCCATCTTCGCCCTGGTGAAGGTGTACGGCGGTCACGGCGTGAGTGGCACTTCCATCCACCCGGCCTGGTCCTGGTTCAACCCGGCCAACATCAAGGGCGACAACGGGCACTTCTCGTTCAACCTGTTCTCCCAAGGCATCCTGCTGATGCTGTTCATCTACTGGGGCTGGGATTCGGCCGTCTCGGTCAACGAAGAGACCAAGGACCGGGACAAGACGCCCGGACGCGCCGCGATCATCTCCACCGTGCTGTTGCTGGCCATCTACGCGGTCGTCTCGGTTGCCGCACAGGCATTCGCCGGGGTCGGCACCACCGGGATCGGCCTCGGGAACGCCGACAACTCCGGCGATGTGCTGAGTGTATTGGGACATTCGGTCTTCGGCGGTTCCGGCTTCGGGACGTTCATGTCAAAATTGCTGCTGTTCATGGTGCTCACCTCGGCGGCGGCGTCCACCCAGACCACCATCCTGCCGACCGCCCGGACCACCCTGTCGATGGCGGTCTACAAGGCAATACCAGCCACGTTTGCCAAGGTGCACCCGAGGTATTTCACCCCGACCAGCTCGACGCTGTGGATGGGTGGCGTGTCGGCGGCGCTATACCTGGCGATGAACTACTTCTCGCACGGCGGCGTGATCGCCGATGCGGTGACCGCGATCGGCATCCTGATCGCCTTCTACTACGGGGCAACCGGCTTTGCCTGCACCTGGTACTACCGCGATCAGTTGACGAACAGCGCGAAGGACTTCTTGCTCAAGGGCCTGATCCCGTTCCTGGGCGGGGCAATGCTGTGGGTGGGGATGGTCCTTACTACGATTCAGGACTGGAAACCGGTCAACAGCTACGTTGTCTGGAACATGCACTTCGCACCCCATTGGCAGATCGGCTTCGCCTTCCTGCTCGGTGTCGGCAGCCTGGTCGTGGGTGTCATCCTGATGCTGATCAGCATGCCGATCTACAAGGCATTCTTCAGCGGCCAGAGCCTGAACCGCGATACGCCGGTCTACATCGTCGAGGGTGAGCCGTTGACCGCCGGCCTGACGCTGCCCGACTCCACCGAGCGCATGGTGCTACCACCTGACCAGGTCCGCGAGTAGGCACCGGAGCGGCTACCCAGCCGACGTCGATGCTGAGCGGGTGTTATAGCGCTCGCTCAGCATCAACGTCCGGAGCGCGCTAACCGACGAGTGTTTGACACGTCAATAGACAGCAGCGCGACTCCTAAACGAGGTCTCGCGTGCTGAAGGTTCTTGCTTTCTTCTTCCAGTTGTGTCAGGCGGTGACGCAGCTCTTCTACCTCCATTGCTGCTCCTCGTCGGACCCTGTAGAAGGTGCTGAGTAAAGAAGGCAGTTTCTCCCCCGCCCGAGCGGGGATCTGAGTAACCAGCCGCCAGGCCGGGGAGCCGGATAGACGGTTCGTCCATTTTCGGCAGGCGGGTGTGGCGTTGAGCCGGCAGAGCCAGGTTCTTCGATAAAAAGACCACCCCGACTGTGTGGACAGTCGCGTACGTCCGGTCTGTCCTAGCGGGTGGAGGTATTGCATGTCGCGTCCACTCAGCGCGGCCGCCCGCTCGGTGTGGGCCAAGTCTGACCGCGACCCGATTCTCGGAGTGGTGGGTTGGCTGCCGCTGCACCGCCATCTCGATGATGCGGCATCAGTCGCTGAGCGGCTGTGGGACGAGTGGCTGCCCCGCTCGGTGCGGCGGACCATTTCCGAGCGACTGCCTGACGGGGAAGCCGATGGTCGAAAGCTGCTGGTCTGGCTTGCCGGCATCCACGATGTCGCTAAGGCAACACCTGCTTTCTCCATCCAGGTTCCGAAATTGGCCCTTGACATGCGTGACAACGGGCTAGACCTGCCCGCCGAACTGGTCGATCGGAAGTTCGCACCGCACGCCATGGCCGGCCAGGTGCTGCTCGATCGCTGGCTAAAGTCGCGCTACGGCTGGACGCCGCACCGCGCTGCGCCGTTCTCCGTCGTGGTCGGCGGACACCACGGCGTGCCACCCGAGGAAGCCGAGCTGAATCGCGCAAGCGACCACCCCGAACTGCTCGGCACCGGAACCTGGCAAGAAGTTCAAGAGGAACTGCTCGATCGCGCCGCGACTCGCTACGAGGTGGTCGACCGCTTGCCGCTCTGGCAGGCCGAGCACCTACCGGTGACGGCGCAGGCGCTGCTCAGCGCGGCTGTCATCGTGTCCGATTGGATCGCCAGCAATACCGACCTGTTCCCTTATGACAGTGCCGATGACCAGACGAAACGAACCTCGGATGCTTGGCGGCAACTCCAGTTCCCGCCGCCCTGGCAAGCGGTCGATGCCGATCCATTACCGCAGTTCGCGGCCCGCTTCGGGCTGCCCGCGGGCGCCACTCCCCGTCCGCTGCAGGTCGAGGCCGTCCGGCTGGCCCGCGAAACGGACGAGCCCGGGCTACTGATCATCGAGGCCCCAATGGGTGAGGGCAAGACCGAAGCGGCGCTGCTCGCGGCCGAGGTCTTCGCGGCACGCAGCGGGGCCGGTGGCTGCTTCGTGGCACTGCCCACCCAGGCCACCAGCAACGCCATGTTCAGCAGGGTACTGACCTGGCTACAAGCGCTGCCCGACGAACGAGGTGAGGGGGGCACCCGGTCAGTCACCTTGGCGCACGGCAAGGCACATCTCAATGATGAGTTCCAAGGTCTGGTGCCTGGCCGGTTCCGCGGGATCGGCGCTGACGACCTGAACAGGCGGCGGCGTCTCACGTTCGCCGACCAGAGTGCGCTTGCCGAACTGGTGGCGCCGCAATGGATGGCCGGACGCAAGCGAGCTGGGCTGGCCTCGTTCGTCATCGGCACCATCGACCAGATCCTGTTCGCCGCGCTGAAGAACCGGCACCTCGCCCTGCGGCACCTGTCGATCGCCGGCAAGGTGGTGATCCTGGATGAAATACATGCCTACGACGTCTACATGAGCAGCTACCTCGACCGGGTGCTCGAGTGGCTGGGCGCGTACCAGGTGCCGACCATCGCGCTGTCGGCAACGCTGCCTCCAGCCCGGCGAGCCGAGCTGGTGACGGCCTACGAGCGTGGCCGGGCCGCGGCACGACCGGAACTCACGCCGGTCCGGTTGCCACGCCGCGAGCGGGCTACAGGGCCACCGGCGATCCATCCCGAACTTGCCGGCGACATCGGCTATCCGGTGCTCGTGGCGAGCACCAGCACCGGAACCGCCCTCGTCCGGCAGGTCGAGGCGGCACCCCGCCAGCTCGACGTCCGGATCGAAGCGGTTGACGACGAACTCGGCACGCTGCGTTCGATCCTGCTGGCGGCACTCGATGCTGGTGGCTGCGCGGCGGTCGTCCGCAACACCGTCAAGCGCGTGCAGCAGACGGCTCGCTACCTTGCCGAGAACCTGCCGAATACCACTGTCATCGTTGCCCATTCCCGTTTCCTCGGCGTCGATCGGATGGAACTCGAACGCAGGCTGCTCGGGTTGTTCGGACCGGACGGTTCGGCCGAGCGCGCTAACCAGCGTTACGTGGTGGTGGCGTCCCAGGTCATCGAGCAGTCCCTGGATCTGGATTTCGACCTGCTCATCACGGATCTGGCGCCGATCGACCTGGTACTGCAACGAATGGGACGGTTGCATCGCCACCAGCGCGGCACCGGGCAGTCAGACCGGGCACCTGGCCTGCGACAGGCTCGATGCGTGCTGACCGGTACGGACTGGACGAGCAACCCACCGACGCCAGTGCGCGGCTCGGCAGCGGTCTACCAACTCGCGCCGCTGTATCGCGCGCTCGGCGTGCTGCAGCCGACCCTCGACGGGTCCGGGCAGCTCACCCTGCCGAACGACATCGCACCGCTGGTGCAACGGGCCTATGGCGGCGGCCCGCTCGGGCCAACCCAGTGGCAGGCCGCGTTGAAGGACGCTGACGACAAGTTCAACGCCAGCTCACTGGAACGACAGGCCGCTGCCCAAGCCTTTCGGCTAGGGGCCGTTATGGCACCGGGCGCTTCGCTGCTCGGCTGGCTGTCCGGTGGCGTCGGGGACGCTCAGGAGGACGGTCCACGCGGGATGGCCCAGGTACGGGACGGCCGGCCCGGCCTGGAGGTGCTGGTCGTGCAGCGCGACCAGGACGGCGGCCTGCTGACACCCGAATGGCTGGCGCGCAATGCTGGCAAGCAAATCCCGACCGACCAGGCCGTGCAATCTTATCTGGCAAAGATCGTCGCGGCCTGCTCCCTGCAGCTGCCGCCGGTGATGTGCCTGCCTACATTCGTCGACGGAGTGATCGCCGACTTGGAGAAGAACTTTTTCGATGGCTGGCAACAGACCTACTTGCTGGCGGGCCAGCTGGTGCTGGTGCTGGATGCCACCGGCCAGGCCCGAGTGTCGGATTTCGCGGTGAGCTATGACCCGCTCTACGGATTGGAGTACCAGCATGACCGGTGACGGCTTCGACCTCACCAGGCAGCCGTGGATCCTGGTGCGAACCCTGGACGGCGAGCTGCGCGAACTGTCCCTCACGGACACCCTGACCTCGGCACACGAACTTGCCGGCATCGTCGGCGAGATCCCCACCCAGACCTTTGCCATCACCCGGCTGCTGCTGGCCATCCTGCACTGCGCGCTGGACGGGCCGACCGATATCCCGGGATGGGTGGCGTTGTGGGAGCAACCCGAGCTGCCGGCCGAACCCATTACCAGCTACCTGTCCGACTACAGCGACCGGTTCGACCTGCTGCATCCCACCCAACCGTTCTTCCAAGTGGCCAGCCTGCGCACCTCCAAGGACGAAACCTTTGGCTTGGAAAGGCTGATCGCCGATGCCCCGACCGGACGTCCCTACTTCACCACCCGGCTCGGGGCGGCCTTGGAATCCATCGAGTTCGCTGAGGCAGCGCGCTGGCTGGTGCACTGCCAGGCCTTCGACCCGTCCGGCATCAAGTCCGGCGCGGTGAGCGATCCCCGGGTCAAGGGCGGTAGAGGCTACCCGATCGGAGTTGCCTGGTCGGGGTTGATCGGCGGCATCCTCTGCGAGGGGCAGACCCTGCGCGAGACCCTGTTACTGAACCTGATCGCCCGTCCGGACGATAGCGGGACGGCGATGGACCAACCGGTCTGGGAGCGCCCGCCGCAGACCGCGCGGCCGGACGCTCTGGAGGGTCGGCCGCCCACCGGTCCACTGGATCTGTATACCTGGCAAGCTCGCCGGATTCGCCTTGTTCCGAAGGGAAATCAGGTCACGGGTGTCCTGGTCTGCAACGGCGACAAGCTCACACCGCAGAACCTGAACCAGTTGGAACCGATGACGGTCTGGCGACGCAGCGCCAACCAGGAGAAGCAGCTCGGCGAAACGCCCGTCTACATGCCGCGCGTACATGACCCGGAACGCTCGCTATGGCAAGGGATCGAGGCGCTGTTGCCATCGCAGGCGGGGAGCCGCCAAGGTAACGAGGCAGCCGCTGCGCTGACACCCGGCTGCCTGAGCTGGATCGGTCAGCTGCACTATTACGGTGCACTGCCCGCCGAATATGCCGTACGGACAAGGGCAATCGGCATGTACTACATCAATCAGAGCGCATTAGTCGGTGAGATCGTCGATGACTCGCTGTCCATGAGCGTGCTGCTGCTGTCCGAGAGTGGAGCGCCGCTGGCTGCCCAGATCGCGGAAGGTGCCGCCAAGCTCGAGGAGGGTGTCCGGAGCCTGGCAAATCTCGCGGGCAAGCTGGCTGTCGCTGCAGGTGGTGACTCCAAGCCGCCGCAAGATCCGGCCAAGGCAGTCGGCTTCGCAGCGGTGGATGGTGAGTTCCGGCGCTGGCTGTCCGATCTTGGGCCGGGCTCCGATCCGCTCACCGCGCAGGCAGCACTGTATGCGACAGCCCGGAGCATCCTGCTCGAGCTCGGTCGTGAGCTGGTTCGCAGTGCCAGCCCGCAGGCCTGGAGCGGCCGCAAGGTGGACAAGAACATTGTCTGCACGGCAACCGCGGACAACTGGTTCCAGCGTGACATCTACCGGCTTTTTCCAGTAGTAACAGCCGAATCACAAGGAGTGGCATGACCGGACCCGACGCACCCGCCAAGCAGGCACCGCCGCTGGGTGAACTCGGCGAGCTGGTGCACAGCCGCGTCACTCAGTTGCAGGCCAAGCAGCTCGCCCGGAGCGCGAGCGCTCGGGCTACCCTTGCCCAGTTGCGACGTGCGGTCAGCAAGGAGCCGGGGTCGGTCCCCGAGGTATGGGAGTTCACGCTCTCCGGGGTACGGATTCCACCCAGCTATCCGGACGACAAGCCGGCGCCCACCGAATATGCCGCACACATCGCGATGACCTTGTACGCGGTCCACCAGCAATCACGGCCGGTAGGTATGCATCAACGGGGTCACCGGCTGGGAAGCGCAGTGCGACGGCTGGCCAAAGGCATGACCGATGACATTGCGGTGACCCGTCGCTTTCAGGCGTTGGGCACCGCTCAAGATCTGACTGAAGTCACCTACCATGCCCGCGGCCTGATCAGCCAGCTACGTGCTGCCTCAATCCCGCTGGACTACGGGCTGTTCGCCGATCAGTTGTTCCTGCTTCAAGATCCCCGGCGGGCTGGCAGCGTCCGGCTCAGCTGGGGACGGGAATTTCACCGCACCACTCGACCTGATGTCCTCGACACTGACGAATCGAACGGAGACACCCCGTGATCCGCACCATCATTGACGTGCACGTCCTGCAGACCGTGCCGCCGAGCAACCTCAACCGGGACGATACTGGCAGCCCCAAGACCGCCGTCTATGGTGGCGAGCGACGGGCCCGGGTGTCCAGCCAGGCGTGGAAGCGGGCCACCAGGAAGAGCTTTGAAACGTTACTCGATCCCACCGAGCTCGGGATGCGCAGCAAGCGGCTGGTGGAGTTGTTGGCCGAGCGAATCGCGTCGCGCGATGCATCGCTACTGCCTGAGTCCACCAACTACGCCAAGCTGACCGTCAACGCGACCGGCATCAAGACAAAACTCCAGAACAAGAAGGACGAGCTGGAAGAGGCCGACTACCTGATATTCCTCAGCGAGGTCCAGATCGAGGCGCTTGCCAACGCGGCCGTCGAAGCGGCCGCCAGTGGCGATTTCGGCACCGCCATCAAAGCGGCGAACCTGAAGGCTATTGCCAACCAGGCCCATTCCGTCGACATCGCGCTGTTCGGCCGGATGGTCGCCGAGTTGCCCGAGCTCAACGTCGATGCGGCCGCCCAGGTCGCGCACGCCATCAGCGTGCACGGGGTCGAGAACGAGTACGACTACTTCACGGCGGTGGACGACCACAAGGCTCTCGATATCAACGAGGATGCCGGGGCGGCCATGATCGGCACGGTCGAGTTCAACTCGGCAACGCTGTACCGCTATGCGACGGTGGATGTCGATCGGCTAGGCGACAACCTCGGCGATGCGCAGGCGACCGAGCGGGCAGTTCGGGCCTTCGTCCGAGCGTTTGCCACCAGCATGCCAACCGGCAAGCAGAACACCTTTGCCAACCGAACACTGCCCGACGCGGTGATCGTTTCAATCAGCCAGCGGCAGTCGGTCAACCTCGTCGGCGCCTTCGAAGATGCAATAGTTAGTGAGGGGGCATCCGGCCGCGTTGGTGCAGCGGCGCAGCGCCTTGCCGATTACGCCGGTCAAGTGCACTCCGCCTACGGAACCGCCCCTGAGCGCTCCTGGGTGGTCGCGGTGGGCGCGGCAGCCGAGCCACTCAGCGAGGTCGGACCGTTGGTGTCGCTGGACAAGCTCGTCGACGAAGTGGGCAGCGAGGTCAGCCGCCGCCTTGCCGAATCAGCATGACGATACTGGCACTTCGGCTGGCCGGGCCGCTGCAGTCCTGGGGCGCGGCCAGCCGCTTCGTACGCCGCTCAACCGAGCCGGCGCCGACCAAGAGCGGTGTGCTCGGCCTGATAGCCGCCGCACAGGGCCGGCGCCGTACCGACGCGATCGAAGACCTGCTCGCGCTGAACTTCGGCGTCCGGATCGATCAACCGGGCAGGGTGGTCCGGGACTTCCAAACAGCGGTGCCGGACGTTGGCAAGCCATTGCCACTGTCCTACCGGTACTACCTCGGCGATGCGGTGTTTCTGGCATTGCTCGAAGCTGATCGCCAACTGCTGGAAGGCATCGAGGATGCGCTGCGCAACCCGACGTTTCCGCTCTATCTGGGAAGGCGATCCTGTCCGCCGGTCGGACCGCTTTCCCTGGGGTTGCGAGAGCTGAACCTGTCTACCGCATTGAGCACGGAGCCTTGGCAGGCCTCGCCGTGGTATCAGCGCACGCACCCGACGGCCGCCTCCTGGTTGGCAACGGTGGTGGATTGCAAACCGACCGACGAGGGCAGCGAGACCGTTCGGGACAAGCCGCTGAGCTTCGATCCGCGGCGGCGCGAGTATGGCTGGCGGTCGGTGCTTCGTGACCATGTGTCCCTGATCGCCGAGAGTGCCGCGCTGCCGGCCGGCTTCCACGACCCGATGACAGCGTTCTGAGGTATCAATGTTTCTCACCAGATTCGACATCAACCAGGCACGGCGCGGCGCGAAGAAGCTGATGGGTTCACCTCAAGCGATGCATGCCGCCGTCCTGGCAGGCTTTCCGCCTACGGACGGAGAGTCGGGCGATCAGCGGGTGTTGTGGCGAGTGGACTCAACCGGTGCCCGGAACCTGCTCTACATCGTCAGCCCGCAGCAGCCCGACCTCACGCACCTGGTCGAGCAGGCCGGCTGGCCACAGACCGCCACCTGGCTGACCAAGGACTACCAGCCGCTATTGGACTCTTTGACCGCCGGTCAGCAATGGGGGTTCCGGCTGACAGCCAACGTCACGATCTCCACGAAGCGCGGTAAGGAGGATGTTCGCTCGCAAAGATACGGCCACGTTACCGCCGACCAGCAACGAGAATGGTTCGCCAGCCGAGCAGGCAAGTTCGGTTTCTCCCTGGCAGCAAATACCGACGGCTACGATGCGCTGGAAGTTCGCGATCGTGCGGTGAAACAGTTCCGCAGGCAAGATCAGCAGGTCACGCTGGCAGTCGCTACCTTCGTCGGCGTTCTGGTGGTGACGGATGCCGATGCGCTGCGGGCCGCGTTGGTTACCGGGATCGGCCCGGCGAAGGCCTACGGTTGTGGCCTGCTCACCCTGGCACCGATCGGCTGACAGATGAAGAAGATCCCGGGAACTCCCCCGCCATCGTTGCCCGAACTTGTCCGGGCCACCGATCGGATGACGTTCCTGTACGTCGAACACAGTGTTATCCACCGTGAGAGCAACGCAATCACGGCAACCGATGCGCGCGGCACCGTGCATATTCCGGCGGCGTCGCTAGGTGCGCTGCTGCTGGGGCCGGGCACATCCGTTACGCACCAGGCGATGATGCTGCTCAGCGAGTGTGCATCTACCGCGGTATGGGTGGGCGAGCGAGGCGTTCGTTACTACGCACATGGTCGCTCACTGGCGAAGACGTCCCGACTGCTCGAAGCCCAGGCCGAGCGGGTTACCAATCGCAACGAGCGATTGAAAGTGGCCCGCCTGATGTACAGCATGCGCTTCCCCGAGGACGACGACATTTCTGGCCTCACCATGCAGCAACTCCGTGGCCGGGAAGGTGCGCGGGTGCGCAAGTGCTACCGCGAGCATTCGGAACGGACCGGTGTCGGCTGGTCGCGCCGGGAGTATGAGACGACCGATTGGGAAGCGGGAAGTCCGGTCAACCAAGCACTTTCCGCGGCCAATACCAGCCTGTACGGGATCGTGCACGCCGTCATCGTATCCCTCGGGTGCTCCCCTGGATTAGGCTTTGTCCATACCGGTCATGAACGTTCCTTTGTCTATGACATCGCCGATCTGTACAAGGCGGAGATGACCACCCCGACCGCGTTCGAAATTGCTGCAAGCGGGTTCGCCGACATCGGCTCCGCGGCGCGGCGAGCTGTTCGCGACCGGATCCATTCCGGTCGCCTGCTGGAACGGTGTGTGCATGACATTCAAACGCTGTTGTTGGGTGAAGACGGTCCCGCGGAGGTTGAGGAAGCAAACGTCGTGTGGCTGTGGGACGGGGCCGATCGGCAGGTTGCCGGCGGCACCAGCTACGGCGACCCCAGCATGCCGTTTCCATCATGATCACGATCGTCTTGTCTGCGTGCCCAGTGGGCTTACGCGGACATCTCACCCGCTGGCTGATGGAGATCTCTGCAGGCGTCTTCGTGGGGAACGTGTCGGTACGAGTGCGAGAACTCCTCTGGCTGAGAGTCATCGAGCTGTCCGGCAGTGGCAGAGCCTTGATGGTCTACAGCGTTCCCGGCGAGCAGCGCCTATCGTTCCGCGTGCACAAGCACCATTGGGAGCCGACCGATTTCGACGGCATTACGCTGATGATGAGGCCAAATGCTGGGACGGCCGGGCCGGTCAAGCCGGGCTGGAGTACGGCTAGCAAGCGCCGACGGTACGGTGGCCAGCGACCGCCTGGACCGTCGGCGCCGGCCGCAGAGTGATGCTAATTCGGTTCTGACCGCGATAGACTCCCTGGTCAGCAAGTGTTCTCCCCGCGCACGCGGGGGTGATCCTTCGTCCTTGCGCGGGTCAGACCAACCGAGCTTGTTCTCCCCGCGCACGCGGGGGTGATCCGGAAACGTCGTCGGCGGAGGCTGGTTGCGGATGGTTCTCCCCGCGCACGCGGGGGTGATCCCAAGGTGGGGTTCCGGGTACTAACCGTCTGATCGTTCTCCCCGCGCACGCGGGGGTGATCCCCATTTTCCGATGTTTTCGCGGCCGGCAGTGTCGTTCTCCCCGCGCACGCGGGGGTGATCCCGGGACGGGATCGAGGAAGCCCAGCCCCGCGACGTTCTCCCCACGCACGCGGGGGTGATCCGAATTACGAATATTTGTACCGACCAGAGGAGCGGTTCTCCCCGCGCACGCGGGGGTGATCCGGTGAGGATGGCACGCTAGGCTGGGCCGACGATGTTCTCCCCGCGCACGCGGGGGTGATCCGCGGTGAACACCCGGCGGCCGGTCGAAGACGACGTTCTCCCCGCGCACGCGGGGGTGATCCCACCGACCGCACATACTCAGCCATCCGAGCGAAGTTCTCCCCGCGCACGCGGGGGTGATCCCGGTGGCCGACTGAACCACCGGCGTCACGAAAGGTTCTCCCCGCGCACGCGGGGGTGATCCCGGTGGCCGACTGAACCACCGGCGTCACGAAAGGTTCTCCCCGCGCACGCGGGGGTGATCCGAAATCCGCATGCCGATCCCACTGCTCAGCCTTGTTCTCCCCGCGCACGCGGGGGTGATCCGCTCCACGTACAGCAAGGCACTCATCGGCAGACGTTCTCCCCGCGCACGCGGGGGTGATCCTCGGTGTAAGTCCCGTTGGTGGCCAGGCCAGTCGTTCTCCCCGCGCACGCGGGGGTGATCCGCGTAAACGGTGCGAGGCTGGCGGGCATTGGCCGTTCTCCCCGCGCACGCGGGGGTGATCCGGTAGCCAGTCCACCGGCGGTGGCTACGGCGCTGTTCTCCCCGCGCACGCGGGGGTGATCCGGACCGGGTGGGCAAGCAGGAGGATGCGCTGCGGTTCTCCCCGCGCACGCGGGGGTGATCCCCAGATGCGGTAGTTGCTGTCCGGAGTCAGGTCGTTCTCCCCGCGCACGCGGGGGTGATCCCGGTCGCGGTGCGCTCATTGCCAGTGGAATGGTGTTCTCCCCGCGCACGCGGGGGTGATCCTCGCGTGCCACTGCCGTATTAGACGATGATATGGTTCTCCCCGCGCACGCGGGGGTGATCCCATCTCTTCCTTGCACGCGACGGCGACCGAAAAGTTCTCCCCGCGCACGCGGGGGTGATCCTTCCGAACCTGGGGTGACACACCCCCCAGCACCGTTCTCCCCGCGCACGCGGGGGTGATCCGGTGTCCTCGTCCAGGTCGGCGACGCCGGTCTTGTTCTCCCCGCGCACGCGGGGGTGATCCGGGCCTGGGCAAACTCGACCGACCCAGGATCGAGTTCTCCCCGCGCACGCGGGGGTGATCCCTACTCCCACGACAACTGGCGCGACCCGCGCTCGTTCTCCCCGCGCACGCGGGGGTGATCCCCCCAGCATCGTCAAAGACTCCGAGGTGCCCCTGTTCTCCCCGCGCACGCGGGGGTGATCCGCAATGGCCGCCTGGCGGGCGGCCAACAACACAGTTCTCCCCGCGCACGCGGGGGTGATCCCTCGTCGCACTCGACCTCGGTGGACTCGTTGTTGTTCTCCCCGCGCACGCGGGGGTGATCCCCGGCCGCTGCCGCACCAAACGGCCGCGCATTCGTTCTCCCCGCGCACGCGGGGGTGATCCCTCGCCGCGATTCGACGGGGTACGATCCCGTCGGTTCTCCCCGCGCACGCGGGGGTGATCCGAGTTTACGTACCCGATTCTCGGGCATCGTCTTGTTCTCCCCGCGCACGCGGGGGTGATCCTGGGCGTCAAAGATCCCACCACGCTCGCTATCGGTTCTCCCCGCGCACGCGGGGGTGATCCCGACGCGTAACAGAACTCAAGCGGGCAGCATTCGTTCTCCCCGCGCACGCGGGGGTGATCCTCCAGGATGAACCCGGCCACCTCGTCGCCCTGCGTTCTCCCCGCGCACGCGGGGGTGATCCGTCGTAGAACACGTCCTGCGAGGTGCAGCCGTCGTTCTCCCCGCGCACGCGGGGGTGATCCGTGGCAAAGACGCTCCGCTGTGAGGAGCTTCGGGTTCTCCCCGCGCACGCGGGGGTGATCCTCTTCAGTTTGCCGACGTCGAGCACGGTGTTGAGTTCTCCCCGCGCACGCGGGGGTGATCCGCGACCCGCAACCGTTCAGGAGAGCACCGTGACGTTCTCCCCGCGCACGCGGGGGTGATCCGTAATCGTTGCTCGCCGGACGTGCATCACGCTCGTTCTCCCCGCGCACGCGGGGGTGATCCTCCCCCGATCCCGCGCTGAACTAGAGGCTGCTCGTTCTCCCCGCGCACGCGGGGGTGATCCCATAGGTCAGGGTGATACGCAGCTCCTGAAACAGTTCTCCCCGCGCACGCGGGGGTGATCCCGCGGCATACATCAACGTAATTGCTGTGCCACCGTTCTCCCCGCGCACGCGGGGGTGATCCGTACCCACCACCACGACCACGCGATAACACCGCAGTTCTCCCCGCGCACGCGGGGGTGATCCCCCTTCACCACCAAGCAACCCCGCGTTCCATCTGTTCTCCCCGCGCACGCGGGGGTGATCCGCTGGATAACGGTGTGTTCGTCATTCAGGATTTGTTCTCCCCGCGCACGCGGGGGTGATCCCATCAGAACAAACGCCCAGCATCGAACCCGAATGTTCTCCCCGCGCACGCGGGGGTGATCCCAATCGAGCTGAATTCACGTTCGCCGACCTTGAGTTCTCCCCGCGCACGCGGGGGTGATCCCAACAACGCGCCGTCACTGGCAGATGCCCGTGCGTTCTCCCCGCGCACGCGGGGGTGATCCGGTTGGACTGCCACGCCGGCGGCTGCCCGGACCGTTCTCCCCGCGCACGCGGGGGTGATCCTCGACTGGGGTAGAAGAGAATCGCGTCATGCTGGTTCTCCCCGCGCACGCGGGGGTGATCCCCTGCGGTCGGTGTCAACGGCAACCTGATCACCGTTCTCCCCGCGCACGCGGGGGTGATCCGGGTCACTGCGGTTCCCCGGCCCGTACGCCCGAGTTCTCCCCGCGCACGCGGGGGTGATCCCCCACCGACCGGGCCCGACAGCTACTACGCGGGGTTCTCCCCGCGCACGCGGGGGTGATCCGCTGCCGAGAAGCACGGCACGGAGGGCAGGTACGTTCTCCCCGCGCACGCGGGGGTGATCCCGCAGCCGGCCACTGCGGACGCCTCTGGCGCCCGTTCTCCCCGCGCACGCGGGGGTGATCCGGCACTCGCGGATGCCAGGGCACTTGTCGATGCGTTCTCCCCGCGCACGCGGGGGTGATCCCGATCGTCATTCTCGCGATCATCACAACGTTGGGTTCTCCCCGCGCACGCGGGGGTGATCCGACGACTCGCGGAATCCACTACTTGAAACAGACGTTCTCCCCGCGCACGCGGGGGTGATCCCGTGTACGTCAACAACGATCCGTGGTACTACAAGTTCTCCCCGCGCACGCGGGGGTGATCCCACGTTGGAAGATTGGGCGGATGAGTTTCTGACGTTCTCCCCGCGCACGCGGGGGTGATCCGCCCTATCGTCGTTCGTTTCAGAATGCCGTAGGGTTCTCCCCGCGCACGCGGGGGTGATCCTGGTCCAAAGCCCTCGACGGGTTGGCCCTCGACGTTCTCCCCGCGCACGCGGGGGTGATCCCCGCAGAGCACCGTCTCGGCGCGCATCGGTGGCGTTCTCCCCGCGCACGCGGGGGTGATCCCACCTCGTCCAGTTCGCCGCTGCGCTTCGGGCAGTTCTCCCCGCGCACGCGGGGGTGATCCCGGTTGCCCGGCTACGGCGTCGAACCTCGCGACGTTCTCCCCGCGCACGCGGGGGTGATCCCGACAAGGTGGCGAGCACCGAGAAGAGGACGACGTTCTCCCCGCGCACGCGGGGGTGATCCGTGCAGGAATTCACCACCCCGGCCGCGCCGGCTGTTCTCCCCGCGCACGCGGGGGTGATCCCTCAGGGTCCATCCCGGACCGGTAACTGCCCGTGTTCTCCCCGCGCACGCGGGGGTGATCCCGTGAACAGGTTCCGTTCGTCGAAGCCCGCGACGTTCTCCCCGCGCACGCGGGGGTGATCCCTCGATCCAGATGCTTGCGCCACGCTGCGGCTTGTTCTCCCCGCGCACGCGGGGGTGATCCGGCCGGCTACGTTGCCGGCGGCAGCAACACCTCGTTCTCCCCGCGCACGCGGGGGTGATCCGACCAGGACGTTGCAGCACGACGGTTGCCCGATGTTCTCCCCGCGCACGCGGGGGTGATCCCGGCCTGACGGTGCTGGGTTCCCGAACGGGGACGTTCTCCCCGCGCACGCGGGGGTGATCCCGCTGAGGTAGTTTCCTGGCCGTCCTTGAGCCGGTTCTCCCCGCGCACGCGGGGGTGATCCCGGTGATTCGCTGATCTCGCTCATCGACGGGTTGTTCTCCCCGCGCACGCGGGGGTGATCCCAGCTCGCCCTACCCGGTGCAGTTCCTGATCCTGTTCTCCCCGCGCACGCGGGGGTGATCCGTCGTCCATGGTCATCTTGCCGCGGGCGACGGTGTTCTCCCCGCGCACGCGGGGGTGATCCGGCGCATCTGCATGTCGATCGGGCTGCCGCTATGTTCTCCCCGCGCACGCGGGGGTGATCCGAAGCATTCGACAACGGCGGCGTCAAATCCGGTGTTCTCCCCGCGCACGCGGGGGTGATCCGAAGCGGCGCTCTCGATGTCCGATCCGGTCGGAGTTCTCCCCGCGCACGCGGGGGTGATCCGGCAAAGAGTCGCGGAATCGACGTAAGGGAGTTGTTCTCCCCGCGCACGCGGGGGTGATCCCGAAGCCCTGAAGTTGGTCACGTTCGAGCTGACGTTCTCCCCGCGCACGCGGGGGTGATCCGTACACGGTGCATTCGGGCGACAACCTGTTCAGGTTCTCCCCGCGCACGCGGGGGTGATCCCGGGCCCGGCTGCTGCTGCTACCGGGTGTGATCGTTCTCCCCGCGCACGCGGGGGTGATCCCACGGTGCTGGGTGATGCGATCACCCGTCGGATGTTCTCCCCGCGCACGCGGGGGTGATCCGACTGGCCGTTCCTGGTCGTCGTCGTGCAGAGCGTTCTCCCCGCGCACGCGGGGGTGATCCCATGGCCAGCGCGCTCCGCGCGATCGCGCCGTCGTTCTCCCCGCGCACGCGGGGGTGATCCGCGCTTCAAGCGTTGCATCAGTACGTTGAGATTGTTCTCCCCGCGCACGCGGGGGTGATCCGAACGATGCTCCATTCTCCATTCTGCAGAACATGTTCTCCCCGCGCACGCGGGGGTGATCCGGACTCCTCCAACATCTACGTCATCTCGGTCCCGTTCTCCCCGCGCACGCGGGGGTGATCCCCAGCCGCTCAGCGCCTGGTAGAGGTCGGCTTTGTTCTCCCCGCGCACGCGGGGGTGATCCGGGTCCGTTCGCGAACGCGTGGGTACTCAGTACGTTCTCCCCGCGCACGCGGGGGTGATCCCCTCTATCTTGGCCGATCAGCAACCCCATGACCGTTCTCCCCGCGCACGCGGGGGTGATCCGTCGGACGAGGCCCGCGCGGCGCTCACCGCTGCGTTCTCCCCGCGCACGCGGGGGTGATCCCCCCTTGATGCCGCCCCAGATGCTCGAGGCGATGTTCTCCCCGCGCACGCGGGGGTGATCCCGAGCGGGTGCTGATCATGGCTGGCCGGCTCACGTTCTCCCCGCGCACGCGGGGGTGATCCAGGACTAGTTCTCGCGGGAGGTTGCGCCACCTAGTTCTCCCCGCGCACGCGGGGGTGATCCAGGACTAGTTCTCGCGGGAGGTTGCGCCACCTAGTTCTCCCCGCGCACGCGGGGGTGATCCTTCTGAGAGGTGCCGACCGTGGATCAAGACCCCGTTCTCCCCGCGCACGCGGGGGTGATCCCGTCGGATCTTGCACCATCCGGTACAGCGGTTCGTTCTCCCCGCGCACGCGGGGGTGATCCCCCGTCCGGGACGATGCAGTGCTGCTCGATCCAGTTCTCCCCGCGCACGCGGGGGTGATCCGTCCCGGTTGCCGGGGCTGAGCTGGGCACTACGGTTCTCCCCGCGCACGCGGGGGTGATCCGGTGTTGTCGTGCAGCATCGGGGACCGGATGCCGTTCTCCCCGCGCACGCGGGGGTGATCCCGCGAACACCATGCCGCTGGACCCGATCTCTAAGTTCTCCCCGCGCACGCGGGGGTGACCCGGCGCCGAGCGGCACGACTCTGCCGACCGACTCGTTCTCCCCGCGCACGCGGGGGTGATCCCACGCCGCCGATGACCGTGTCTCGCAGGCCGTGGTTCTCCCCGCGCACGCGGGGGTGATCCACGCTGCACGAGGCCCGGGTCCGGCGGGGTGACGTTCTCCCCGCGCACGCGGGGGTGATCCGTACCTGTCTGAGATGTTGGGACTGCGTACTCAGTTCTCCCCGCGCACGCGGGGGTGATCCCTGATGGACTTGTGGGATATCGAAATCGGCCTCGTTCTCCCCGCGCACGCGGGGGTGATCCCGCTGTTTTGCCTGCAACGAAAGGCAATCCTGCGTTCTCCCCGCGCACGCGGGGGTGATCCCAAGCTCCCCACCATCTGACCATGGCCAGATCTGTTCTCCCCGCGCACGCGGGGGTGATCCGCGGCCGTGGCCGACGCGATAGAGGCCGACCGGGTTCTCCCCGCGCACGCGGGGGTGATCCCTGTGTGGCGATGGCAAGCTTTGTCTCGGTAGCGTTCTCCCCGCGCACGCGGGGGTGATCCCCACCTGACTTACTGCCTGCCGTTCCTCCGGTCGTTCTCCCCGCGCACGCGGGGGTGATCCCGATCTGGCGTCGTTGCTGGCGCTGGATGGTGTGTTCTCCCCGCGCACGCGGGGGTGATCCCAATCCGGCCACTGTCACCTGGACGATCACTGGGTTCTCCCCGCGCACGCGGGGGTGATCCGGACTCCGATCCGTTCGGGGCGATGGGATGACCGTTCTCCCCGCGCACGCGGGGGTGATCCCCCACAGATGGATTGGGAGGCGTGGGCAACCAAGTTCTCCCCGCGCACGCGGGGGTGATCCCCGCTGAGGTTGCACACGCCCGTGTGTGTCATCGTTCTCCCCGCGCACGCGGGGGTGATCCCATCCACCCGCACCGTGCACAGTTCGGCGGTACGTTCTCCCCGCGCACGCGGGGGTGATCCGGACGCGGCGGCGGTGTGTGATGCGCTGCTGGTGTTCTCCCCGCGCACGCGGGGGTGATCCGTCCAAGTACCTGAACGGGACACCTTCGGTCAGGTTCTCCCCGCGCACGCGGGGGTGATCCGCCGCCCCGCGCCTGTCCGGCTCGCCGCACTTCGTTCTCCCCGCGCACGCGGGGGTGATCCTACCGGCTTGCCGCCGTTGGTGGCGATCCACACGTTCTCCCCGCGCACGCGGGGGTGATCCTCTCGGCAGGTGACGATGGAGGCGTGGCGGGGTGTTCTCCCCGCGCACGCGGGGGTGATCCTGGGTAAGCCGTGCTGGTGGTCTGCCGTCGTATGTTCTCCCCGCGCACGCGGGGGTGATCCGGTGCCTGGTCCGTACGACGGCTTGATTGAGGCGTTCTCCCCGCGCACGCGGGGGTGATCCGTCGCCCAGGCGGCCGACTACATGGCGCAGGTGGTTCTCCCCGCGCACGCGGGGGTGATCCCGGGGTGGACGGCCAGCCACCCATGCCTGCCGTGTTCTCCCCGCGCACGCGGGGGTGATCCCTACGGGGCATCAAGGACTTGCAGGGCCGCCCGGTTCTCCCCGCGCACGCGGGGGTGATCCCCAGTCCTGGGCGGGTGAGCGAGTGTGGTGCAAGTTCTCCCCGCGCACTGCTCGCCGTGTGTTTTCCTGCGCATTCCGGGTGATGTGACGCCGAGCGGGACGTCTCGGTGGTGCCGCGGTTTGGTTCCGGCTCGCCCCTGTGCGTGGGCTGGACCCTCGCCTCGGAGTTCCGGCAGATCCCGCGCATGCTGCTCCCGGACGCGCACGCAGCCAAGATGCCGAGATGCCGAGATGCCGAAGATCAAAGACCTTCGGAACCATCCTCGCCAGCCAGGCGGCAAAGCAACCAGTCAGCGAACTGGGTGAGCGACAGCACGTTTGCGTCTGAACCAGGCGGCCCGATCGCCACCCGGCGTCGCCCAAATACCATGCTTATCCTGATGCAAACCGTCATACCTGGTAAACCGAACACCGGACGCGGCCAAGCCTTCGATGCTCGCGAGGATCCGGCACCTGCCGTCAAGCACCGTAACCGGCCCGCGGTCACTTGCAGCGTCATCTCGTTTAGCGCAGGACACGCGCGAGCAGGCTGAGATCCCACTTGGCGACGCCACGCGTCCGACCGTGATCGGACGGTAGCAGCGGAGTTATCCAGGCACCCAGCAAGCACGCCGTGACGAACACGAGAATGCAGCTTTTACGTTTCTGGCCGCCTACCTCAGGTTGGGGCGCCCAGCCCTCGCAGGCACCCCAGCAAGCCTCACAGGCCAGTAAATAGCGGGGCCAGACGCATCCGAGTGCGCCCAGAAACGACGATCGCCCAGACATTTGACGATCCGTCCGCTAGCTTCTTGGCAATCTTTTCGGCCCCGCCGCTTTACGTGGGCACGCGTTTCGTGCAAAATCACCTACGGCCTCCACAGGGGGTACAGGCGGCCCGCGCACCTCACCCCCCGTGGGTGCGCGGGCTCTCCCGTCCGTGCCGCAGCTGCCAGCAGTCTAGGTTTGCAGGGTTTCCGTCGGCTCGGCCGCCGGGCCGATCGCGGCAGCCAGCAATCCGGCGTTCGGCAGCGAAATCACACCTTCGTCCGTATCGATGGTGGTGTACATCAGGCCGGCCGCCACGATCACTCCCTCGAATGGTCCGCCGAGCGCGCCGGTCCGGATCCTCACTCGCTGGCCGGGAATGTAGGGCCGTGCGAAGAGCAGCACCAGCCCGGCGAAGAAGTTACCGAGGGTCTGCTGCGCCGCGATACCGACCACCACGCCGGTCACCGCGCCACCCACCAGCAGGTTGCCCAGATCGACCCGCAGCAGTTCCAACAGCCCCAGCAACACCATCGCGTAGCCGACGATCCGGCAGATCAGGCGTACCGCCGAACTGGCCGCGACGCCACCGCGCAGCTCGCTGACCCGCGCGAACTCACCGGCGATCGATCTGGTCGCGATGATGCCGGCCAACGCGAACAGCACGATGACCGCCAGCACCAGCAGGCTGACCTGATCTTTGCTCAGGTTTAACCGATAGCCGAACAGCGCGAACCGGGACGGCCGGGTCTGGTCGATACCACCGAGATGGTCACCGAAACCGAAACTGGCCAGCGCGACGAGCACGGCCGGCACGGCACGCTTCAGATTGGGTTTCGCCTTGGCATCTATGGCACGTAACGCATCGATCGGATGCAACCCGTCGATACCCAGCACGGCAGCGGGCCGAGGCAGCCGGCCTTTGCGGGGACGAGGTGAGCTCGGATCATTGGTCATGGCGCCATCCTTGCCGAACCAGCGGCCGGCGCGCACGGCGGGAGGTCAGGAAACCGGCTGCCCCAACAGCTCGTCCTCACCGGGCTTCGACTCGGTCGTCGCCGCCTTCTGGTAGGACGAGGTCACCATCCTGAGTACCAGCAGCATCGCCGCGGCCACCGGAACCGCGATCAGGAACCGGATCAAGGCTGTCGTAATGCTCATCGATCCGCTGACGAAGGCAGACCACAGCGTGGTACTGCTGAGCGCCAGTGCGAGCATCAGCACCGAGGGTTTGAACATGTCGATCGCCTCCGTCTCTCGTTTCGGTCAGGGGGGTCTAGGCGCTGGCCCGGTGCCGGGCGTCCGGCGCCAGCAGCCGGCACAGCAGACCGGTCCAGGCAAAGGTGGTTGGGGTCCGGCCATCGAGCAGCCCCAGCGGCAGGTCCAGGTCCCACACCGACGCCGGGCTGGTGCTCAACTCGGCGGCGTGCACGACCAGCGCGTCCACCCCACCGAGCCGATCCAGGTAGGCGCGGCTGTCCTCGGTCTTCCAGCGCGCGTCCACCACGGCCCAGGCCGCCGTCGGACGCAACGCGGCCAGCATCTCGCGTGCCCACGGGTCTTGCGGGTCGATGGCGGTCGCGTCGGTCGCGATGACCACGATGGACGGGGTATCGGCCTGGCTCAACTCACGACGCAGGCGCAGTGCTTCCTGCACCCCGCTGACGTAGGAAAACTCTGTCCCGACAGTGGATTCCGGCGCCAGGCCAGCCACCCCGATGGTGTCCTCGGGAATCCGGAGCAGCGCTGCACAAGCCCGGGCCGCCCTGATCGCGGACGTCGAATCTCCGACGATGGCCAGCACCTGACCGGCCTGGCGGGGCGGCTGCGCCGGTGGTGGCAACTCCTGCAGGATGTCTTCCAACGCCTGGTACACGCTGTGCGCCTCGCCGCGCGGGTTGACCGACACCGGGACGCCAACCTGACGCAGTTGCATCAGCAGTTCCAGCCGGTTACGCGCATCCGGCCGAGCGAATGGGGTGACGACGCCCATCGGCTGTTCGGTCATCGCCGGCACGCTGGCCAGCGACTCCGGCCAGCTCGGCTCGGCTTGATAGGTTGTCGAATCACTTGAGTCGAACGGTAGATCGGGCATCGTGGTGAGCTTGCGCAGCAGTTCGGCGAACTCCGGCGAGGCAGCATCGCTGCCCGAATTCACCGCACTCTCGATAGCATCCGTCGAGGCCAGCAGGTCGGCGAAGGTCGAGCCGGCATCGTCGTCGGCGTCAACCTCGATAGAGCACGCTTCGATTGTGGAGTAGCTAGGCAGCAGCTCCTGCTCGGGTTCGCCGGCCACCGGGACGTCATAGGCGATCCGGTGTATCTCGCGGGCGAAGAAGCCGAGCATGCCGCCGCGCCGGACGGTGTCCTGGTACAGGATCCGGGCACCCGGCTGGCCGTGCACGGTCGCCAGCAGTTGGGCCAGATCAGAGCCCTCACACACCAACGGTTCTGGCATCAGAGATCACCCCCACGGTGTCCACGACGGTGGCATTGGTCGACACTTCGGAATAGGACAGCACCGGCAGGTCCGGCGCGGTGGATGCGATCAGCCGGCGCAACGGTAGCCGGATCTGCTGCGCGCAGACCAGCACCGGACGGACACCACGCTCGATAATCAGCTGATACTGCCGGGCAGTTTCGGTGACCAGTGCCTCTACCAGCTCCGGGCCGGGCAGCAACTGCACCCCGGTCTCGGATGGGCGCACCGATTCCAGCAGGCTCTGCTGCATCCGAGGATCCAGCGTCATCACCGACAGGGTGCCGTCGATGGTGTGCGAGGCGGTGATCGCCGGCGCCAGCGCGAGCCGGGCGGCCTCCACCAACCGGTCCGGTTCGGTGCCGGATTTGGCAGCAAGTGACAGGGCTTCGAAGATCCTGACGAGGTCGCGAACCGAGACGCCCTCGTCCAGCAATGCATGCAGTACCCGCTGGATCTCGCCCAGGGTCAGGATGGCCGGCGTCAGATCCTCGACCACCACCGGGTGGCTACGCTTGAGTGACTTGGTCAGCGCGGACACCTCCTCCCGTCCGAGCAACCGGCTGGCGTGCGTCCGGACGATCTCGGAAAGGTGGGTGATGATCACCGAGGACCGGTCCACGACGGTGGCGCCGAGCAGCTCGGCCTGGCCGCGTAGCTCGACCGCGATCCACTTACCGGACAACCCGAAAACCGGTTCCAGGCCAACGGTGCCGGGCAGGTTCTCCAGGCCGTCACCCAGCGCCAGGACGGTGCCGGCCGGTGCCTTGCCGCGGGCGACCTCGACCCCGTTCACCCGGATCGCATAGGTGGCGGCGGGCAGATCGAAGTTGTCGCGGGTCCGGACCGGCGGCATCACCACGCCGAGTTCCAGAGCAAGCTTGCGGCGCAGCGCGCGGACCCGGTCCAGCAGGTCGGCACCGGCACCGTCCACCAGCGAGATCATGTCCGAGGACAGCGCAAGTTCCAGTGGATCGACACCGAGGTCGTTCAGGATCGCTTCGGGGGTGTCCACGGCCGGTCCGGCCGCCGCGGCAGCAGCTGGCTTCGCCTTGGCATCGACCTTTGCCGCCTGGCTCATCCGGTGGCCGAGGAACACCAGCCCACCGCCGACCAGCAGGAACGGCAGCTTCGGCAGGCCTGGTACCAGGCAGAGTGCCAGTGCCGCGCCGCCGGCGATCTGCAGCGCTCGCTTCTGGCCGCTCAACTGCGCGGCAACCACGGTGCCCAGGTCGGTCGAGCCGCCGGCCCGGGTGACGATCAGGCCGGTCGCGACCGAGAGCAGCAGCGCCGGGATCTGGGACACCAGGCCGTCGCCGACGCTCAGCAGGCTGTACTTGCTGATCGCTTCGGTGACCGACAGGTGGTGAGACAGCACCCCGATCGAGATTCCGCCGACCAGGTTGATGACCGTGATGATGATGGCGGCGATCGCATCGCCCTTGACGAACTTCGAGGCACCGTCCATCGAACCGTAGAAGTCAGCCTCGGAGGCGACCTCGGTACGCCGGCGGCGGGCCTCAGTCTCATCGATCAGGCCCGAGTTGAGGTCGGCGTCGATAGCCATCTGCTTGCCGGGCATCGCGTCCAGGGTGAACCGCGCGCCGACCTCGGCGACCCGGCCAGCACCATTGGTGATGACGATGAACTGGATCACCAGCAGGATCGCGAAGATCACCAGCCCGATGATCAGCGAGCCGCCGATGACGAAGTGGCCGAAGGCCTGGATCACCTGGCCGGCATAGCCGTTGCCGAGCACCCGGCGGGTAGCGGAGATATTGAGCGCAAGCCGGAACAGCGTCGCGACCAGCAGCAGGGACGGAAAGCTGGAGAAATCGAGTGGACGTTCGACGTACATGCTGACCAGGACGATCAGCAGCGCGCCGGTGATGTTGATGGCGATCAGGAAGTCCAGCACCATCGAAGGCACCGGAACCACCATCATCAGGATGATGGCCACCACGCCAACCGGGACTGCCAGTTGGCTCAACCGTTTCGGATTCACAACACCTTCAGCTCATCGCGGCGACAGAAGTACTAGCTTCTCTTGCGGTGCGGACCCGTCCTTGGTCCGCGGCCTGTCGCCGTCCTGGCAGTGAGACATATCGGCATCCGGCTCGGTCACCTGAGCTTTTCGATCTTCGAACCCGGCTAAGGCTCAAGAGGCCGCTGCCCGGGCCGATAGCACTATCAGACAACGGGGTGAAGGAGAACCATGTCCGAATACGACCGCCGGCCGGCAGCAGAGCCGACCGAGGTGTGCTGCGATCGCTGCGGCCAGACCTTCATACCGGCCGATCAGGCCGATCCGTTGCACTTCCAGCGCCGCGACGGCGAATTGTGCGGCGGCACCGGGGTGTCCTTCCGGCCGTTCGTGATTCGCCGACAGAACCGCCGCTAGCCAGCTCAGGCCCAGCTCGCGCTGGGCCTGAGAATCTGCGCCAGCGAGCCGAGAGCTATCAGGCCCGCTGCAGCCGGTGGATACCGGCCGCCGATCCCTTGCGCTTGAGCCGCATCACGAAGGCGAGCACGGTAGCCACCCCCTGGTACATGTCAGCCGGAATCTCCTGGCCGACCTCGCAGGTCGAATACAGCGTGCGGGCCAGCGGAATGTCGGCCACCATCGGCACCCGGCTGCGTTCGGCCAGCTCGCGGATCCGGGTAGCCAGATGGTCGGCACCCTTGGCCACCACTCTCGGCGCGCCCTTGGCCGGGTCGTACTTCAGCGCCACCGCGACGTGCGTCGGGTTCACCAGCACCACGTCGGCGGTCGGCACGTCGGCCATCATCCGGTTGCGGCTGATCGCCAGCGCCCGCGACCGGAGCGCCCCGCGCAGCAGCGGATCGCCGTCGCTGCTCTTGATCTCTTCCTTCACCTCGTGCTTGGTCATCTTCAGCTGCTTGTTGTTGCGCTTGCGGACCACCGCGATGTCGGCGACCGCCAGCGCCAGGCCGGCCAGCGCGCCGAGCCTGATCAGCCGCAGCGCGGCCGTGACGGCTGCCTGCATCACCGAGGCCAGCGGCAGCGAGCCCGACGCCATCAGCTGCGGGACGAGGCCACGCACCGACAGGTAGGTCACCCCCGCCAGCACCAGGAGTTTGCTCAATGACTTCAACAGTGCCCAGACACCCTGCGGGCCGAACATCCGCTTGAGGCCCTTGAGCGGGTTGAGCCTGCCCACCTTGGGCACCAGCAGCTTCGGGGCGATCCAGATACCGCCCTGCACGCCGGCCGAGGCTACCGAGGTCACCAGCACCAGGATCGCCAGCGGCGCGGTCGCCAGCACCGCGTGTGTCATCGCGTCGCGGGTCATCGCGATCGCCCGTCCGGTATCGGGATTCTGGATGGTGGCGCCCACCTGCACCAGGCAGGTCTGCGCGATACCCATCAGTGACCGACCCACTTGGGGAATCACGAAGGTCGCCGCCAGCACGCTCAGCCACGAACCGAGTTCCGGAGTGTGCCCGACCTGGCCTTCCCGCCGCGCCTTCTTCAGCTTGCGCGGAGTGGCCTTTTCGGTCTTCTCCCCCGACGAACCAGCCATCAGGTACCTACCCGCATCATCAGCGACGCCGCCGAGTTCCCGAGTTCGGTGATGATCCGGGGCATGGCGGCGAACCCGGTGCCGACCAGGCCGAGGGTGAGCATGATCTTGAGTGGGAAGCTCACCTGAAAGACGTTGAGCTGCGGCGAGATCCGGCTCAGCAGGCCGAGCGCGACGTCAGCTATGAACAGCACCGCGACCAGCGGCGCGGCGATCTGCAGGGCGGCGATGAACATGCCGGTCATGCCGTGCACCAGGGTCTGGTCCAGGTGCGACAGCGACATGGTGCCGTCCAGTGGCAGCGTGTTGAAGGTACGCAGGAAGCCCTGCAAGATGACCAGATGCGCGTTCGTCGCGAAGATCAGCGTGGTGGCCATCACGCCGTAGAACCGGCCGAAGACCGAGGTGTTGGTGGCCGACAGCGGATCGTAGGCGAAGGCCAGGGAGAACCCACCGGCCAGGTCGATCAGCGAGCCGGCCGACTCGACTGCGCTGAACATCAACCGGGTCAGAAAGCCCAGCGAGGCGCCGATGAACAGCTGCTCGACGGCGCTGCCCAGCAGCGGTCCGAACTCGGCCGCCGGCGCGTGCGGCACGGTATTGCTCGATACCGCCAGCGAAATCGCCGCGGCCAGCATCACCCGTACCGTCCGCGGGACGCCGGCGGTCGCGAACGGTGGTGAGATCTCGAGCCAGGCCGCGATCCGCAGCGCGCACAGCAGGAAGGCGACCAGGCTGGCCGTCCCCATCGAGAGCGTCATTGGCGTTCAGCTACTGATCAGGCTGGGGATCTGGTTGAACAGCTGCTGGGTGAAGGTCACCATCGAGTGCATCATCCAGCTGCCCGACAGCAGCAGCGCGATGCCGACCCCGATCGCCTTCGGTACGAAGGACAGCGTGAATTCCTGGATCTGGGTGGCCGACTGGAACAGCGAGATGCCGAAGCCAATGAACAGCGCGGTCAGCAGGGTGGGCGCCGCGAGCTCGAAGGCGATCAGCATCGCCTGCAAGCCCAGGTGCACGATCGCGGTGTCGGTCATCGGCTGCTTTCCGTCTCGGTCAAAGGGGTGCTGCGGCTGGGGCTGTAAGGGCAGCTAGGTGTGGTAGCTGGTGATCAGCGAGTTGATGATCAGGCCCCAGCCGTCCACCAGCACGAACAGCAGCAGCTTGAAGGGCAACGAGACCGACACCGGCGGCAACATCATCATGCCGAGGGACATCAGCGAGGACGAGACGACCATGTCGATGATCAGGAACGGGATGTAGACCACGAAGCCGATGATCATGGCCGAACGCAGTTCCGACAGCACGAACGCCGGGATCAGCGTGGTCAGGTCGAGCTTTTCGGGTGTCGGCGGGTTCGGTAGGTGACCGGCCCGCAACATCAGCGCGATCTCTTCGCTGCGGGTGTGCTGCAGCATGAACGTCCGGATCGGCGCCATGCCGTCCTTGAAGGCCAGCGACTGGGTCTTCGTACCATGCAGGTAGGGCTGGATGCCCTGGTTGTTGACCGCCTTCACCACCGGGCTCATCACGAACAGGCTCAGGAACAGCGAGAGCCCTGCGAGCACCTGGTTCGGCGGCACCCCGTTCAGGCCGAGCGCGTTGCGGGTCAGGCCGAGCACCACGAAGATCTTGGTGAAGCTGGTCATCAGCAGCAGGACCGAAGGTGCCACCGACAGCAGGGTCAGCAGCAGCAGGATGCTGACCGACTGGCTCGGCTTCGGGGTGAGGTTCAGCCCGATCGTCGCGTTGGTCGGCCCGGTCGGGGCCACCGGCGAGCTGGGGCCGACCGGCGCCAGGATCGGCACGATGGTCGGGGTCAGCTCACTCACGGCAACAGAATTGCCCACCGAAACCAGGTTGTTCGCGGGTCCGGTGCTCGCGCTCGCCGAGGCGTTCCCGGCGGCCAGCAGGGCCAGCCCGAGCAGCACCAGCAGCACTGCCCGGCGCAGGATCGAGATCATTTGCGCACCGTCAGGTCGCGGGCGGTGCTGAGCACCTGGCGCCAGGTGTTGACCGAGAGCACCGATCCCTCTAGCGATCCTCGGCTAGCCCGTACGCGTGACAGCGGGCTTTCCTCATCGGCGTCGGCCGAATCGGCCGCCTCCAATGCCTCGGCCGGAGTCGGCCGGAGCCGAGGCCAGGCTCGGGACGAGGCCGGCTCGGTGGCCAGCGCCTCTTCGATCGGTGCGAGCTCGGTCTCGGTGATCAACCGGACACCCTGCTCGGTCACCCCGAGCACCAAAGCCCGATCCATCACCCGGAGCACGGTGACCGAGGACGTCCGGCTGATCTGTTGGCGAGCGAGCACCGTCATCACCCGGTCGGCCTTGCCAGCGCCCATGGGCTTGCGAGCCCACCGGGCCAGGCACCACATCAAGCCCAGTACCACGACCAGGGCCAGCAGCATTCGGCCAATGATTGCAACGGTGTTCACGATGAAAGCGGCACCGTCTCGTCGCTGACGATCTCGGTGATCCGCAGCGCGAAGTTCTCATCGATGACCACGACCTCGCCGCGGGCGATCAGGTGCCCGTTCACCAGCAGGTCGGCCGGTGCGCCGGCGGCCCGGTCGAGTTCGACGACGGCCCCCTCGTGCAGTGCCAGCAACTCGCTGATGGTCATCCGGGTACTGCCGATCTGGGCGGTGACGTCCATGCTGACATCGCGCAGCAGGTCCAGGCCACGACGAACGGCGGCCGGCGCGATGCCGGGCTGGCGGGCAGCACTCGCGCGCAGCTCGTCCGGGCTCGGGTAGTGCGGGGTGTCGTGCAGCGGCGTGGCGGCGGCTTCGACCGCAACCACGATGCCGATCAGCGCTCGGGTTTCACCATTGTGCAGCAGCGGAACCACGAAGGCGTCCGGCTTGCCGAGAAAGGCTTCGAGGGCCGCCCGCGGTTCGAGCGCGGTGCCCGGCCCGGTCAGCGCGGTTCCGGTGGTGTTGACCGCGGCGGTGAGTGCCGGGGCGAGCGCGGCAGCCACATCCAGCGCGCCCAGCGGGGAATTGCGCAACGCATCGGCCAGTGCCTGCTCCACCGTGATCAGCACCTCGCCACTGCGGGCGCCGGTGAAGCGAGCGGTCACCGCGACGCCGTCGAGCGCCAGCTTGGCAAGGTCGTTGGTCGGCTCGCCGAGTTGCAGCGGGTCCGAGATCGGCAGGTTGGCCAGCGCCGCCGCTGCCGCCTTGCGCGCCAGGTCGAGGGGGGTGATGGTTTCGGTCACTTGGTGTTCTCCCTGTCATTGCCGACGACCAGCCCGGCCAGCCGGCTGCCCTGGCGCCCGGCAAGGGCGTGAGCAAAGGTGATTCCGCCGGATTCCACCGCGAGCGGCGTGGTAACCCGGTGTTGGAGGCTGATGACATCGCCCGGTTCGAGCCGGACGATCTGTTCCGGGGTCAGCTTGATCGGATCGAAGGACAGCGCCACATCGACCGGCACGCCGCCGAGCGCGTGGCGGACCTGCTCGGCGTTCTGCTCGGCCGCGTGTCGCTCGGCGGGGCTCTGCGAGCGGCGATCGCCCGACACCTGCAGGCGGGGCAGGATCGAACCGAACGGGATGCACAGGGTGGCTACGCAGCTCTGGTTGCCGACCCGCATCTGGAACGACCCGACGATGACGCCGTCCGAGGCGCCGGCGGCCTGCACGAACTGCGGGTTGAATTCGATCGTCCGCAGCACCGGCTCGGCACCCAGGGTGGTCTGCAGGGCATAGCGCAGCACGCCGAGCATCTGGTCGATCAGGTTGCGTAGCAGGCCGGTTTCCAGGTCGGTCAACTGCCGGGTTGGCTGCTCGCCGCCCGGGCCGCCGAGCAGGTAGTCAACGCAGGCGAGCGCGGTCGGCACCGAGAACTCGAACAGTGCGGTGCCTGGCACCGGGCCCATGTCCAGCACCGCCAGGATGGTGGTCGAGGGCAGGCTGGCGATGTATTCCTCGTAGCTCTGGTGCTCGATGGCGACCAGGCTGACCTGGCACAGTTGGCGCAGGCCGCTGGTCAGCAGGGTGGTGACCCGCCGGGCATAGGTCTCATAGCCCATCTGCAGCGCGCGAACGTGATCACGCGAGAGCTTGGTGGGACGGCGGAAGTCGTACGGGACGACGCGGGAGCCGTCGTCGGCCCCGGAGGGTCGCCGGACCAGCCTGCGCACAGGGGCCAGCGGAGCCGAAGGTGTCAATGCCACATGGACACTGTTCGGCCAGGTACGGGTGGACCTGAGCGGTCCTGGCCGGCAAGATCATCCCGACCGGTCCGGTCGGGCGAGGTAGGTCGGTCTCGATCAGCTCAGCCGGTCATCACGAACTCCGTGTAGAAGGCATCCATGATCTCCTTCGGGTAGGCCTTCTGCAGCTTGACCACCAGCTCGTCCTTGACCTTCGTCCGGGCCGCGTTGCCGGTCAGCTGGGCCACCGTCAGGTTGCTGTACTCGTCGATCACCAGCTGGGCGGCCTGCGAGGTGTCCAGTTCGGTATTGGTGCCCTTGGTGGTCTGCAGCGCGACCTTCATCCGCAGGTAGTGCCCGTCGGTCAGGTTCAGGGTGGTCTCGTCCAGCGGGATCACCGGCCCGGGCTGGGGCTTGGCGGCCTCCGCCGATGAGGATGGCGCCAGCACGGTGAACTTGGCGCCGGCACCGGCGACCAGCAGCACGACCACGCCGACCGCCAGCTTCAGCTTCATCGACTTCTTGCCCTTGGTCTTGCCCTTGCCACCGGGATCGGTGCCCGGCGCCCCCGTCTTGGCACCGGGACCCTTCACGGTTTTGGCATTGATGTCGTTGGCGAGTCTTTCGGGTCGGTCTTTTCGTCCGAGCGCCATGGCTTACTCCTGACGGTCCATTGATAGATCTCGATATTCATGACGGCCGGCCTACCCACCACTGGGCGCAGTCGACGTTCCGGTCGTGGCACCCAGCGCGGTCAACGAGCTCCGCGCCGAGGCCGGCAGTTTGGACAACACCACGATGTCCACCCTTCTGTTGCGGGTAATCGAACGAGGATCGCTGGCCGGCAGCAACGGCCGCTGGTCGGAATAGCCGGCCGCGCTCAGCCGGCTGGCCGAGATCTGCCCGTGTTCCACGAGGTAACGCACCACCGAGGAGGCACGCGCCGAGGACAGTTCCCAACCACTCGGGTACGGGGCGGTCGAGACGTTCTGCTGGTTGGTGTGCCCGTCCACCTGGATCTGGTTGTCGATCTTGCGCAGCGGCGGGATCACCGCGGACAGGATCACCGCGCCCTGGGATTCGAGCACCGCGCTGTTACCGGCGAATACCAGCTCGTCGGTGACCAGCGTGACCACCAGGCCACGCTCGTCGATGTTGAACTCGGCGGTCCCGTCCAGCCCGCGCTGGTGCAGCGATGCCTTGATCGCGGCCTCGATCTTCTTGAACTCGTCCACCTCGCGCTGGGCGGCGCTGGCGTCGGTGTTGCTGGCGACCTTGAGCGATTGGCTGTTCGGCTGACCGGGCGAAGGCAGCAGGCTCTGCGGTTGCGACACGGCATTGCCGTCGATCGGGCCGTTGCCACCGTTGAGTACCGGGGACGGTCCGTTGCCGAAGGCCGAGGACAGGCTGGACTTGAGCTGGATGAACTTCGAGGTGTTCACCGAAGAGATCGCGTACAGCACGATGAACAGCACCAGCAACAGGGTGAGCATGTCGGCGTAGGTGACCATCCACCGCTCGTGGTTGATGTGCTCCTCGGCGTGGGCGTTGCCGCGCCGCCGGCCGTGCCCCGACCGTGCCGATCTCATCGGAGGGTTCCCGTCCGCATCACGCCACTTCCTGCTCTGGCTGCCTGGTGCTGGCCGGCAACAGGCTCTGCAGCTTCTGCTCGATCAGCCGCGGGTTGGCGCCGGCCTGGATGGCCAGGATCCCTTCGATGACCACTTCCATCTGCTCACACTCGGCCTCGCTGACTCGCTTGAGCCGGCTGGCCAGCGGCAGCCAGAACACGTTCGCGCTCATCACGCCCCACAGGGTCGCGACGAAGGCGCTGGCGATCTCGGCACCGAGCTTGGTCGGCGAGGACAGGTGCCCGAGCACCTTGACCAGGCCGAGGACGGTGCCGATGATGCCGATGGTCGGGGCGTAACCACCCATGTCGGAAAAGAGTTTCGCCGCTGCCTTGTCGTTGGCTCGCTTGGTGTCGACCTCGGTGGACAGGATGATCGCGACCTCTTCGGCATCGGTGCCATCGATCGCCAACTGCAAGCCGCGCCGCAAGAAGTCGTCGTCCACCTCGGACGCCTCGGCCTCGAGCGCGAGCAGTCCCTCGCGGCGGGCCTTGCCGGCAAGCCGGACCAGCGTCTCGACAGCGATATCCGGATTGGGGGTCTTGGCGGTGAAGGCGCGAATCAGCTGCCTGGGCAAAGACTTCGCGTCCCGCAGCACGCCACCGGCGATGGCCGCTCCGATGGTGCCGCCGAAGACCAGCAGCATCGGGGCCGGCAGGAAGATCGCGGCAATGTTGCCGCCTTCCATCGTGACCGATCCCACGATCGCGAGGACGGCAAGCACCACCCCAATGATCAGGGCGGGATCCATCAGGAATCCGTCCGGCGCAGCGGGACGACAGGCTGGCCGGGCGACACGGCTGCCGATAGCACCCGGACCCGGGGTTGGCCGTGGCCGCTGGACATCGGATCGGAGTGGAGGTTGCTGTCGAGCATCATCGCCTCGGCCGCGGCGATGATGCGCGCGCGGTAGTCACGGATGAGTTCGACCAGCTCGTCGAGGGATTCGCAGATGACGTACTTGTTGCCACCGATCAGCGTTACCACGGTGTCCGGGGTGGCCTCGGCCCGCTCGATCAGGTCTGGGTTGAGGGTGAACAGCGGTCCACCCAACCGGCGCAGCAGTATCATCGGATCCATCCAGGTGTTTAGCAGGACCCGTCCGTGGGTCCTCCTTCGCAAGTACCTATCGGCAACGGTGCGGCATTTCTGAGCCTGCTCACGACGCTGGCCCCGGGGTCCGTGCCAGCGGCACGAACCCCGGGGCCAGTTGGCCCTATCAGGTCTAGTTCTTCAAGGCGATCAAGCTCTGCAGCACCTCATCGGAGGTGGTGATGACCCGGGAGTTGGCCTGGAAACCGCGCTCGGAGATGATCAGGTTGGTCAGCTCGCTGGCCAGGTCGACGTTGGACATCTCCAGGTAGCCCGACGTCAGGGTGCCCCGGCCAGCGGCACCCGGCGCTCCGATCTGGGCGGCACCGGAGTTCGCGGTGGTCTCGTACTGGGTATCGCCGACCTTGGCCAGGCCGCCCGGGTTGGCGAAGGTCGCGGTGGCCAGGGTGCCGAGCGCGGTGGTGGCACCGGCCGCGTCCACCCCGTTCACCACGCCGAGCGAGGAGATGCTCCACGAGACGTAGGTTCCACTGTTCAGCGCCGACAGGTCCAGGTCGCCACCAGCTGCGCTCTGCACCTTCGAACCGTCCGGCGAGACCAGGTGGCCAGCCGCGTCCAGGCTGAACGAACCCGCCCGGGTGTAGGTCTGCTGGCCGCCGTTGTTCATCACGAAGAAGCCATCGCCGTTGATCAGCAGGTCACTGCTGCGGCCGGTGTACTGGTTGGAACCCTGGCCGAAGTTCGTGACGGTGCCAGCCAGCTGCACGCCGAGGCCGACCTGGGTCGGGTTGGTGCCGCCGTTGGTACCGGTCGGCGCGCCGGCGCCGGAGATGGTCTGGCTGAGGGTGTCCTCGAACACCGACGACGAGCTCTTGTAGCCGACGGTGTTGACGTTGGCGATGTTGTTGGAGGTGATGTCGAGCATCTGCTGGTGGGCACGCAGGCCCGAGATGCCGGTAAACAGTGAGCGAAGCATTGCGGTCTCCTATGGGTATGGCTGGGGTTTCTGGATCAGCTGGTGGGGGTGGTGGTCGTACCGTTCGCTAGAACCTGCTGAATCTGGCTCAGCGAGACCTCGGCGGTGCCGATCTTCAGGATCGGATCAGCCGCCGAGATGGTCGCCGCCGTGACGACTCCGGTGGCGGTGCTGCCACTCGCACTCATGTACGACACCGTGTGCCCGACCAGGCTGCTCGCGGTCTGCGCCTTCTGGGCGGCGAGCATCTGGGTACTCACCTGGGCGTTCTGCTCCATCGTCTGCACCTGGGTCAGCGTTGCCGTTTCGTTCATGAAGGACGAGGTGTCCACCGGCTTGCTCGGGTCCTGGTACTGCAGCTGAGCAACCAGCAACTGCAAGAAGGCCTTGGAGCTCAGCTGGGTGTTGTCGGTGGAATTCATCGAGGCGGTCGGTGCCACGGTGGCTCCGCTTGCCGAGATCGGGGCGGTCATCTGCTCTCCTTCAATTCGGTTCTCACAGCCAGCGGTCCAATCCGGTATTGCCAGGTCCCGCCGACCGAAGCTGTGCGGCCGGCCGGACGGGTAACTCGATCGGCGGTGGTGCGGCACCGCTGTGGCCGGAACTTCGGTCGGCCTGCCGGGGGTCGGCCTGGCCACCGGAATTGCCCGTCGCCAGATCCAGCGACACCTCGACGCTGGACAGACCGGCCGACTGCAGTTCCTGGCGCAGTTGTGGTAGCGCTTCCCGGATTGCCGCGTGCGCACTTTCACTCACACTGGCAAGCTGAATCGTCATCGCGTCGCCGGTGATCCGGACGTGCACGCTGACCGCGCCGAGGTCCGCCGGGTGCAGCGCGATGCTGAGCTGGCGGCTGGCGTCGCCGCCGGCCCGCAGCCCGAGCACCGGACCGGCCAGCTGCTGGGTCATCGGCTGGGCGACCGCCGGGTAGTCGTGAGTGGGGACGTTCGGCAGGGTAGCCGCCGGCGCGCTGACCGGCTCGATGCTCGGCTGGTGCGCCACGATCGGCTGGCCGGCTAGCGGTTGGCTGGCCGGCAACGTGGGCGGTGCCAGCGAAGGTGCCGTGGCTAGCGGTGCAAAGTCGGTCCGGACGGTCGAGGCGTCTCGGCTGGACACCGTTCGGCCAGCCTCGCCGTGGCTGCCGTTACCGCTATTACCGCTGTGCGAGCCGGCGCCG
>JALYVK010000087.1 GCA_030853265.1 Actinomycetota bacterium | reverse complement strand
CGCCGATGGCGCTGGAAACTCGGGCCGCGAAATGGCGACGGAGGGCGGGGCTAGCTGAGGGTGAGCGGGACTTCGACCAGGCCGGGGCCGGTGGCCTCGACGGACTGCCGGGTCGAGCCACTGTTGTGCAGCACCGACAGCGTCCACTGCCCGGGGGCGGCGAAGAACCGGTAATCCCCGGTGGCCGAGGTGACTACCTCGGCGGTGAACTCACCCGTCGAGTCCAGCAGCCGGACGTAGGCGGCCTGCACCGGCGAGCCGTCCTTGCTGACCGCGCCGTAGATCACGGTCTCTTTCTCGATATCCACGTGAGCCGGCAGGGTAGGAGCTTGCGCAGGAGCACCGCACATTATTTGACCCCCTCTTCGCGCAAGCGCTCATCGGACTGCTCGCTCCGCGCCTCACTCGTTCCTCGTTCGATGCTCACTCGCATACCGGCTCAGCCCTTCTCGATCGGGACGCCGACCAGCGAACCGTATTCGGTCCACGAGCCGTCGTAGTTCTTGACGTTCTGCTCGCCCAGCAGCTCGTGCAGCGCGAACCAGGTGTGTGAGGAACGCTCACCGATCCGGCAGTACGCGATGGTGTCCTTGCCCGCGTCCAGGCCGGCCTCGCCGTAGAGCGCGCGCAGCTCGTCGTCGCTCTTGAAGGTGCCGTCCTCGTTGGCTGCCTTGGACCACGGCACGTTCAACGCGGTCGGGATGTGGCCGCCACGCTGGGACTGCTCCTGCGGCAGGTGCGCCGGGGCCAGCAGCTTGCCGGAGAACTCATCGGGCGACCGGACGTCGATCAGGTTCTGGCTGCCGATCGCGGCGATGGTCTCGTCGCGGAACGCCCGGATCGACAGGTCCTGGTCCTTGGCCTGGTAGCTGGTGCCCGGACGCGAGACGGTGTCCTTGGACAGCTCGCGGCCGTCCAGCTCCCACTTCTTGCGGCCGCCGTCGAGCAGCTTCACGGCCGAGTGCCCGTACAGCTTGAAGTACCAGTAGGCGTAGGCGGCGAACCAGTTGTTGTTGCCGCCGTACAGCACCACGGTGTCGTGGTTGGAGATTCCCTTGTCCGACAGCAGCTTCTCGAACTTCTCCTTCGACACGAAGTCGCGGATCACCGAGTCCTGCAGGTCGGTCTTCCAGTCGAGCTTGACCGCACCGCGGATGTGGCCGCCGTCGTAGGCAGCGGTGTCCTCGTCCACCTCGACGAGCACCACCCCTGCGGTATCGAGATTTTTCTCGGCCCAATCGGCCGACACGAGCGCTTCGGAGCGACTCATCTGGTGTTTCTCCCTCAATTAGGATTTGCCTTGTTTATCAGGCAAGAGTGGTTTTGGTGCGATGGGCGGGTTGCCGCACGAACAGAAGGCCTGGACGCACTCGGCGCGGAGTGGGATTGGCGCAGTCGGAGTTCAGCCGAAGCCGTCGACGGGGCTACCCGATCAGGAAGCGGGACACAGTGCGCTGCCGACGCGGCACAGATCCACCGCGCGGCGAGAGGTCAGCAACTGTCCCATGGTGCCTTCAGGGTAACGACCGGACGGGCGCTGGCCAAGCATGGGGTTTGAACCGGTGCTCAACCGGTCAACGCGTTGGCCAGTACGGGGGGGGTGAGCCGGTGCGCTCAGCTGGTCAACACGTTGGCCAGTACGGGGGGTGAGCCGGTGCGCTCAGCTGGTCAACGCGTTGGCCAGTACGGGGGGTGAGCCGGTGCGCTCAGCTGGTCAACGCGTTGGCGAGGACATACGCCGCCGGGGCGGTCAACGCCAGCGTGATGGTGACCGCGGCCGCGGGTCGCAACCGGGCCAGCCGGGGCGCTACCGGTGGCAGCTCGACCGAGTCCTCCGGCGCCGCCGTCCTGGCCTCGGCGAAGGTCGCGCCGATGGAGAGCAGGCCGGCTACCGCGGCCATCGCAGCGCCGACGAACGCCGCCCGGCCGCCCGCGAAGTCGATGTCGTTGCGCAGCGTCAGCAGCCCTACCGCGGCGCCGACCACCACGCCGACCAGGATGGCCGGCAGCCCGCGATCGATACTCGGATCGAAGCGGGGCGCGGGCAGCACCGCGTCGGTCAGGTGCCCGGCGACCAGGCCGGCCGCGCTCGCCGCGACCAGGGCCAGCGTCACGGTGTCGCCGTTGCCCTGCCTGCGCAGCACGATCAGCCCGGCCAGCGCGGTCACCGCGATCAGCAGCAGGGTGATGCCGGACAGCGACTCGACCACCCGGGTACGGACCACGCCCCGGCTGAGCTGGTGGGCGAACATCAGCGGGATCGCGACGCCCAGCACGCCGAGCACCGGCGAGTAGCCGCTGTCGTGCCAGTAGCTGCAGGCGGCGTCCGCACCGCCGGCGGCCAGCGTCCCGAGCATCAGTGCCCCGATCCGGCCGGGCAGCCCGCTGCCGAGCACCCAGCACGGGATCAGGACGGCCTGCAACACCGCGATCGCCACCAGCAGGGCCAGGTTGCTCAGGTGTGCGCCGGCGGCTAGCAGGCCACCGAACAGCACGGTGAGTACCGCCAGCTGCAGGTGATTGATGCCGACGGTCGGGACGGCCTCGGCGGTCACTGTGCCGCCGCCGGAGCTGGGCTCGAGGTCGGCGTCCGGGCTGTCCGTGGTCACTGCCCCATGGTCGCAGACTCAGCCACGGCCTCGCGTGCCCAGTCATCGATCCGATCCAGCAGCTGCGGTGTCGTCGCGTTCTCGGCATGCCCCATGCCGGCCTCGATCCACAGCTCGGCGCCGGGAATCGAGGAGGCCAGCATCCGGGGATGTTCCAGCCCGAAGTACGGGTCGGCGTCGCCGTGCACGATCAGCGTGCGGCTGCTGATCCGGCCGGCAACCTCGACCGGCGAGACCGGCAGCAGCTCCCAGCCGCCGCCGACCCGGGTCTTGAAGAAACGCCGCAGGATCTGTCGGCCGAGCCTGGTTTCCACCCCGTAATGCAACCGGCGCATCGGCTGGGTATCGCGCTCGTACCACCGGCCGGGTCCGCTGACCGCGATCACCGCGTCCGGCTGATCGGCTGGATCGGTCAGGCCGGCGTGCCGAATCATCACCGATGCCCCCATGGAGAAGCCGAGCGTGATGACCGGCACACCGGGCCGTTTCAGCCGTAGCCAGGCCAGCGCCGCGGCAACGTCTCCGATCTCGTCCACGCCGACCGTCGAGAGCCCCTCGGAGCGGCCGTGGCCCCGGAAAGTAAGGGCCAGGACGGAGGCCTGCCGGGCATGCAGGTGCTCGGCCACCGCCCGGAAACTGGCGTTCTCGGACGACCCGGTGAACCCGTGCCCGAGCAGGTAGCTGGGGCCGTCGGTAACACGGGTGTAATACTCAGCCGCTAAAAATAGACTGTCCTTAGTGCAAAGGCGCACCGGTTCTGGACCCCACATGAGCGATATTCTCTCCTGAGAGTGTCGGTTTCTCAGCCGGGAGGCGCCATGGAAATCTTCCTCCTGACCACGGCAGCGCAGCCGACCACCGAAGTACTGCCCGCACTGGGGCTGCTCGGTCATCAGGTGACCGTGTCCGAGTTCGACGTCAGCCCGCTGCTGACGACCACCGCGTCGGCGGTGCTGATCGACGGCCGGTTCAACCTGGCCGGCGCCCGCGCCTTCACCAAGGTGCTGGCAACCGCCGGGGTCGAGCTGCCGATCATCGTGGTGCTGAAGGAGGGTGGCCTGGTCGCGCTGTCGGCGGACTGGTCGGTGGACGACGTGCTGCTGGACACCGCTGGACCAGCCGAGGTCGATGCCCGGCTGCGGCTGGCGGTGGCCCGGCGCAGCGCGGTCATCGAGGGCGAGCCCGGCGTGGTGAAGGTCGGCGACCTGACCATCGAAGAAGGCACCTACACCGCGCGGCTGCGCAGCAACGTCCTGGATCTGACCTACAAGGAGTTCGAGCTGCTGAAGTTCCTGGCCCAGCATCCAGGCCGGGTGTTCACCCGCTCGCACCTGCTGCAGGAGGTCTGGGGCTATGACTACTTCGGCGGCACCCGGACCGTGGACGTGCACGTCCGGCGGCTGCGGGCCAAGCTCGGGGCCGAGCACGACTCGATGATCGGCACCGTCCGAAACGTCGGCTACAAGTTCGTCAAGCCAGCCGACCCGGGCCTGCGTGGGCGTGGCCGGGACGAAGCGGACAGCACCGAGATCGAGGCGGAACTCAGCGGTTCCGAACACGAGTCGGCGACCATCGAGGCTTAGCAGCTACCGTGCAGGAGTGAGTTCACGGATCGAAGAAGTCGCCACCCTCAGCCCGGAACTGGTCGAGGCGGTGGGCCGGCTCGTCCGGTCCGCGCCCGGGGCCGGTGACACCCCGCCGATCAGCGAGCAGGGGATGCTGCGGCTGACCGCCGGCGAGCCGGTGAAGCACCTGATCGTCCGGGATTCCGGCGAGCTGCTGGGCTACGGCCAGCTCGACGGCGCGTCCGGCAATCCCACCGCGGAGCTGGTTGCGGCCGACACCGAGGTGGCCGGGCAGTTGCTGCGGGCGTTGCTCGACGCCGGCCGGGACGGTTTCCGGCTGTGGGCACACGGCGCCGACAGCGTGGCGAACCAGGCCGCACTGCGCTCCGGCCTTCGCCCGGTCCGGACCCTGCTGCAACTGCGCCGCGGCCTGGTGAACGCCGAGCTGGCCGAGCTGGCGCTGCCGGCCGGAGTCCGGATCCGGGCCTTCGTACCCGGCCAGGACGAGCAGGCCTGGCTTTCGGTCAATGCCCGCGCATTCGCCGGCCATCCCGAGCAGGGCAGCTGGACCCAGCGCGATCTGGACGAGCGGCT
This sequence comes from Actinomycetota bacterium, assembly GCA_030853265.1. Lineage (GTDB taxonomy): Bacteria > Actinomycetota > Actinomycetes > Mycobacteriales > Jatrophihabitantaceae > Jatrophihabitans_A. The sequence continues at coordinate 9,491 of JALYVK010000087.1, read as the reverse complement.
GGCCGCAGCGTGGTTCGACCCGGCCGGCTTTCTGCTTGCCGAGCGCGATTCCGGCGAGCTGCTCGGCTATCACTGGACAAAGGTGCACTCCGAGACCGAACCGCCGATGGGTGAGGTGTACGTGCTGGGCGTCGACCCGAGCGCGCAGGGCCTGCGGCTGGGCACCCAGCTGCTGAACGAGGGGCTGCGCCACCTGCAGGCTCGCAAGCTCGAAACTGTGCTGCTCTACGTCGAGGAGTCCAGCGGCACCGCGATCCACCTCTACGGCCGGGCCGGCTTCACCGTCTTCGCCAGCGACCTGCAGTACGCCGGCCGCTGAGCCGTACCGCCTGCTAGGTCAGCGCCAAAGCGAGCCCCGGCTCGCGCTCCGCTCCATACCCGTCCGATTTGTTACTTCGGAAGTACCAAGCGGGTTATTTCATCTGCTGTCCATGACAGTTCCACCCGATCGTTCAGCCATCGCGACGATCCGTTCACGTGTCGTTCACCAAGGACTTCCCGACAGGCCATGTCGGCTATTTAGCGTCGCTGTCGTCAGCCGAATTCGGCCGATGCCAGATGCAGACAAAGCAATCGGCCGCTGAGCCTCTACGAGCCGCGGCCCGACGAAAGACGAAAGGGAATACAGGTGTTGATCACCCGTGCAGGCCTGATCGCCGGACTTGCGATTGGCGCCGTGGCGCTGACGGCCTGCGGTTCGGACAAGAGTTCCTCGAGCAACTCGACCAACGTGGCTGGTTCAAGCCCATCGCCGACCAGCAGCATCTCGTGCGCCACCGGCACCCTGAAGTCCGAAGGCTCGACCGCGCAGAAGAACGCCATGGACCAGTGGGTCAAGGACTACCAGGCCAAGTGCAGCGGTTCGACCATCACCTACAACGGCACCGGTTCCGGTGCGGGTGTCTCGAACTTCATCGCCAAGCAGGACACCTTCGCCGGCTCGGACTCCGCACTGGATCCGGCCAAGAACGAGGTCGCCAAGGCCACCGCGGCCTGCGGCTCGCCGGCGCTGGACCTGCCGATGGTGACCGGCCCGATTGCCATTGCCTACAAGGTGAACGGCGTCACCGACCTCACCCTGACCCCGACGGTGCTGACCAAGATCTTCCTGGGCAAGATCACCACCTGGAACGACCCGGCCATCAAGGCAATCAACTCCGCCGCGACACTGCCCTCGACCAAGATCACGGTCTTCTACCGCAGCGACTCCTCGGGCACCACCCAGAACTTCGAGCGGTACCTGTCGGCCAACGACGCGGCTGACTTCACCTCCAAGCCCGACAAGGACTCCTCCAAGGCAGGCTTCGTGGGTCAGGGCAAGACCGGCTCGCAGGGCGTCCAGCAGGCCATCAGCTCCACCGAAGGTGCCATCGGCTACGACGAATGGTCCTACGCGGTCAGCGGCAACCTGGACACCGCCAAGATCGACAACGGCGGCGGCGCGGTCGAACTGACCGCCGACTCGGCCGGTGCCGCGGTTGCCGCGGCGACGGTAGCCAGCAACGGCGGCCAGGACTTGACCCTGAAGCTGAACTACGCCACCAAGGCCGCCGGTGCGTACCCGATCATCCTGGTCACCTACGAGATCGTCTGCTCCAAGTACTCCGACCCGGCAATCGGCTCGCTCGTCAAGTCCTTCCTGACGTACACCGTCGGGGCTGGGCAGAACTCGCTGAAGGATCTCGGATACGCGCCGCTGCCGGCGGCCATCCAGAGCAAGGTCCAGGCAGCGATAGCAACCATCAGCTAGACGGCACCAGCCGTAACTGGAAGATTGCCTTCCAGCGATCGAAACCCCGCCGGGCGAAAAGTCTCAATCGCCGCCCGGCGGGGTTGCTCGTGAGACGGAGCCCGACGAGACGATGCCAGAGCGAGAGAGCATGACTGATCGCACGCCGGGCCGAGCCGGACATAACGACGATGCCGAGCCGGCGGAACTGCCCGACCCGCTCGCCGAACTCGAGCGGCGGGCCGACCCCGGGTTGGTGATCGGCTCGACCAATCCATCGGCCATCGGCACGCTCGAGGACACCCCGCCGGTATTCGGTGCCGGCTCGTCCTCGCTGGGCACCCCGAAGGGTTCGATCCGGCCCGGGGACCGGATCATGCGCTGGCTCACCGCCGGCGCTGGGGCCTTCGTCGTCACCCTGATCGCCCTGGTCGCGTTGTTCCTGCTGGTCAAGGCAGCACCAGCCATCTTCGACGACAAGTCGAACTTCCTGACCTCGCGCAACTGGGACGTCGACGGCCCGACGCTCAACTTCGGCGTGTTGCCACTGCTCTGGGTCACCGTGCTGATCTCGCTGCTGGCGATGGTGCTGGCGGTACCGGTCGCGATCGGCATCGCGCTGTTCATCACCCAGTACGCGGCAAAGCGGCTGGCCCGGCCGGTGGCCTACGTCATCGACCTGCTGGCCGCGATTCCCTCGATCATCTATGGCATCTGGGGTATCGAGGTGCTCGCCCCGAAGATCCAGCCGGTCGCCGACTTCTTTACCAACAACCTGGGCTGGTTTCCGCTGTTCAAGGACAACAACGTCAAGGGCGGCACCATCTTCACCGGTGGGGTGGTGCTGGCGGTGATGATCCTGCCGATCGTCACCGCGGTCTGCCGGGACGTTTTCGAGCGCACGCCACGGGCCAACATCGAAGCCGCCTGGGCCCTCGGCGCCACTCGCTGGGAGATGATCCGGCTCTCGGTGCTGCCCTACGGCCGCCCCGGCCTGGTCAGTGGCGCGATGCTCGGGCTCGGCCGGGCACTCGGTGAGACGATCGCGATTTCGCTGATCCTGTCGAAGGTTTCCAATACCGGGCCGTTCTCGTTCTCGATCTTCAACGGTGGCGAGACGTTCGCGTCCAAGATCGCCAACAACGCCTCGGAGTTCAACAGCCCGAAGCAGACCGGTGCCTTCATCGCGGCCGGCCTGGTGCTGTTCGTGCTGACCTTCGCCGTCAATGCCACCGCCAGAGCCATCGTCAACCGGCGCAAGGAGTTCTCATGACCACCGCGACGAGCCCGGCCGGCAGCGCGGTGACCACGCTTGCCGACCTGTCCGGCACCGGGCTGCGCAAGGCCAAGGATCGGCTGGCCAGCACGCTGGTCTACGGCTCGTTCGTGGTCGCGCTGGTCCCGCTGGTCTGGCTGCTCTGGACCGTGCTCAGCCGCGGCCTGCACGCCATCACCCGCGACGGCTGGTTCACCGAGAGCCAGCGCGGCATCACCTATCGCGATTCCGGCGGCGGCGCGCTGCATGCCATCATCGGAACCCTGGAACAGGTTCTGCTCTGCGCCGTGATCTCGGTGCCGATCGCGATCCTGGTGGCGATCTACCTGGTGGAATATGGCCGAGGGCCGCTGGCCAGGGCCACCACGTTCATGGTGGACATCCTGACCGGTATCCCGTCCATCGTGGCGGCGCTGTTCATCTACGCCGTCTTCGTGACCAGCTTCGGCGGCGAGCGAGCTGGCTGGCTGGTGTCACTTGCCCTGGTAATGCTGATGATCCCAGTCGTGGTGCGGACCACCGAAGAGATGCTCAAGCTGGTTCCCAACGAACTTCGCGAGGCCTCCTATGCCCTCGGCGTACCGAAGTGGAAGACCATCGTCAAGATCGTGATTCCCACCGCTACCAGCGGAATCGTGACCGGCGTGGTGCTCGGGGTGGCCCGGGTGGCCGGCGAGACGGCTCCGCTGCTGATCCTGGTCGGGTACTCGCCGAACCGGAACTCCGACCTGTTCAGCGGACCGCAGGCTTCGCTGCCGGGCATGATCAAGGACCAGTTCTCCAACCTCGGCAACACCACGGTCCTGCGCGGTGGGCACAAGGTGACGGTGCACTACGCGGCCGACCGGATGTGGGGGGCCGCGCTGACCCTGATCATCCTGGTGATGGCGCTCAACCTGCTCGCCCGGCTGATCGCCCGCCGCAGCAAAGTCTCGTCCTGACCTTTTCAGTTCTGCTTTACAGATAAGGAAAACCATGGCCAAGCGGATCGACGCGAAGAACCTCAACATCTACTACGGCAAGTTCCTGGCCGTCTCGGAGGTGAACTTCACCATCGCGCCACGATCGGTGACAGCGTTCATCGGGCCGTCCGGCTGCGGTAAGTCGACCGTGCTGCGCACGATCAACCGGATGCACGAGGTGATCGCCGGTGCCACCGTGCAGGGCGAGGTGTTGCTGGACGGTGAGGACATCTACTCCTCGGCCATCGACCCGGTCAACGTCCGGCGCACCATCGGGATGGTCTTCCAGCGGCCGAACCCGTTTCCCACCATGTCCATCTACGACAACGTGGTGGCGGGGCTGAAGCTGCAGTCCGGTCGAATGAAGCGGTCCGAACTCGACGACACCGTGGAGAGGTCACTGCGCGGCGCCAACCTCTGGGACGAGGTCAAGGACCGACTTGCCAAGCCCGGCGCGGGATTGTCCGGCGGCCAGCAGCAGCGGCTGTGCATCGCGCGGGCCATCGCCGTCGAACCGCAGGTTTTGCTGATGGACGAGCCGTGCTCGGCACTGGATCCGATCTCGACGCTGGCGATCGAGGACCTGATCCAGTCGCTCAAGCAGAAGTACACCATCGTCATCGTCACCCACAACATGCAGCAGGCGGCCCGGGTCAGCGAGCGCACCGCGTTCTTCAACCTGTCCGGTGTCGGCCAGCCCGGCCAGCTGGTCGAGATCGACGACACCCAGAAGATCTTCTCCAACCCGACCGAGCGCCGGACCGAGGACTACATCTCGGGACGGTTCGGCTGAGCTAGCCCGTCCTCACCAGCGGCCATCGGTGGCCAGCCGAGCCACTGCGTCCAGGGCTGCGGACCGATCCCGGAAGCCATGTCCTTCCTGCTCGCCGACGATCAGCTCGGCGTCCGGCCAGGCTTTGGCCAGTGCCCACGCAGTGTCCAGCGGGCTGCCCAGGTCGAGCCGGCCATGCAGCAGCACGCCCGGGATGCCGGCCAGGTTGGTCGCCTCGCGCAGGATGATGCCGTCTTCCAGAAAGCCGGCATGCCGGAAGTAGTGGGTGACCAGTCGGGCGAACCGCATCCGGAAGACCGGATCGTCATAGCGGCTGTCGTGCTTGCTGTCGGCGTGCACCCGGCCGTGCCAGTCCTCCCAGTCACACCAGTCGCGGGCGGCCTGGTCCCGGACGGCTGGATCCGGGCTGCCCAGCAACCGGGCGTAGGCGTCGGACAGGTTGCCGTCCCGGTCCTCCGGCGGTACCCCGTCCCGGAATCGTTGCCAGGCTTCGGGGAACAGCCGACCGACGTCGCGGGTGAGCCATTCGATCTCGCGTGGCCGCGAATTGGTCACCGCCATCAGCACGATCGCGGCGACCCGCTCGGGGTACCGCTCGGCGTAGGCCAGGATCAGGGTGGCGCCCCAGGAGCCGCCCAAGAGCAGCCAGCGGTCGATCCCCAGCTCGGCGCGCAGCAGTTCCATGTCGGCGATCAGGTACTGGGTGGTGTTGGCCTGCAGGCTGACCGCCGGATCGCCGGCATCGGGCAGGCTGCGACCGCAGCCCCGCTGGTCGAACAGCACGATACGATATACGGCCGGATCGAAATAGCGCCGCCAGCCGGGCGAGGCTCCGGAGCCAGGGCCACCGTGCACCACCAGGGCGGGCCGGCCGTTCGGGTTTCCCGATACCTCCCAGTACACCTGATTGCCCTGGCCAACCTCGAGCAGGCCGGTGTCGTGCGGTTCGATGGGCGGATACAGCTCGGTCATCGCAAGCTCCTCCGCTCGTCGTGTGCTGGCGGTCGCGCCGCCCACGGATCCTACGAGCTGTCGGCATCCGCGCCGGACACAACCGCCCGATTGCGGCGAACCTGCTCAGCGACAGCGGCCTAACCGGTGCGGCGCTATGCTTGCGGCAAGCGTCAACCACGACGCATTCTGGTGCCCATAGCGGGCCTCGCCGCGGATATCCGCTGTTGAGAGCAATATTCGTCAACACAATCCTGTACCACCAGAGGCCCGCGCCAGGTGCGGATACGGCACAGGCTTTGCCGTATCCACGGCGTTACGTAGGGAGAACCGCCATGACGGTGAACGAGAACCATGATCGAACCCGCACCATGCGCGTGCCACGGACCCGGGGTGCGATCAGTGGGCTGTTGCTGATCGTGCTGGGCGCCTGGGGTGCGCTGGTCCCGTTCATCGGACCGTACTTCAACTACAGCTACCAGACCGATCAGACCTGGCACTGGACGATGGCCCGGTTCTGGCTCGAGGTACTGCCCGGTGCGGTGACGGTGCTGGGCGGCTTGTTCGTACTGGTCAGCAAGCACCGGCTCAGCGGGAGTCTCGGCGGCTGGCTCGCGGCGGCTGCCGGGGCCTGGTTCGTGATCGGTCAATCCCTTGCGCCGTCCTGGCGAATCGGCAACGTCGGCGACCCGTTGAGCGCTCGGGACCGTGGACGTGCGGTTGCCCAGCTCGGATACTTCTACGGCCTGGGCGCGGTCATCGTGTTCCTGGCCGCGTTCGCCCTGGGGCGGCTGGCAGTGGTCGGGCTGAGTGATCTGCGCGCCGCCCAGCGCGACGACGAGCGCGCCGCCGAGGCGGCGCGGCAGGCGGAGGTCGACCGGCAGGCTGAGTTGGCGCGGCAGGCGGAGGTCGATCGGCAGGGCGAGGCGGCGCGGCAGGCTGAGGTCAGTCGGCAGGCTGAGGTCGACCGGCAGACCGAGGTCGATCGGCAGACCGAGGTCGACCGGCAAGCAGCGGCTGGTCGGCAGGCCGAGGTTGCCCCGTCCCGATCGGAACAAGAAGCAGACCAGCACATCGACCGGCCGGCGAGCGGTTTCGGGCCCGGCTCGCACACCGTCGAAGGCCAGTCGACCGAACGCCCCCCAGCACACTCGACCGACCAGGCTGCCGAGCAGAATCCGTCCGATCCGCGCAGTTGATTGGTCTGGTACCGGCTAGTGCTCGAGGGCGACTAGGTCGCCTAACTAACCTTTAGACCTTCTTGGAGCTTCCATTGACTTTGCCATGAATTGAGGGCTAACGTCTCGTCCCGGCAGCTCTATTCGGAGTGCGGTCGATCGCTCGGGGGAATCATCGCGCCTGCCAAGGCCGAGTTCGTCATGCCCGCCGTGCATACGGCGGGCATAGTCTTCCCCCGAAAGGACATTCGATGGCTTCGTCCACCCGTCGTCGTACCTTCGCGTTGACCTCGTTGATCGGTATGGCGGCCTTCGCCGTCACCGGCATCGCGCTCACCACGACGACAGCAACCGCGGCACCCGCCGCGCAACCCCTGGCGCCGAGCGTGCTCGCCGCCCAGACCGCAGCCAACCTGGTCAGTTCTCGGGCCGCGCTGCTGCACGCCAGCCCGGACGACGCGTTCATCGCGCATCCGGTGATCTCGGTACCCGGCGGCCTGCAGTACGTGCCGTATGACCGTACCTACAAAGGTCTTCCGGTGTTCGGCGGTGATTTCGTGGTGACCACCAATGCGGCTGGCCAGGTCCAGTCCACCGCCGTCCAGCAGACCAGCACCATCAACCTGTCCACCACCGCGGTGCAGACCGCCGCGCAGGCAGCCACGGTTGCCCGGACGCATGCCGCGCTGGCCACCGTCGACTCGGTTTCGGCCGCCCATGAAACGGTATTGGCGATCGGCAGCCCGAAGCTGGCCTGGGAGACGGTGGTGTCCAGCCACACCGGCCCGACGCTCAGCAAGCTGCACGTCTTCACCGATGCGGCCACCGGCAAGGTGCTTTACTCCTACGACGGGGTACGCCAGGGCGACGGCACCGCGCACTACAACGGCCCGAGTCCGGTGCACATCGACACCACCCACTCCGGCAGCACGTACACGATGACCGACCCGACCCGTTCAGGGATCAGCTGTCGCGACATCACCTCTCACGTGGTGCTCTCCGGCCCGGACGACCTGTGGGGCAACGGTAGCGCCACCAACGAGGAGACCGGCTGTGTGGACGCGCTGTTCGACGTCCAGCACGAGTGGAGCATGCTCAGCGCGTGGCTCGGCCGCAATGGCATCGACGGTAGCGGACATGGTTACCCGATCAGCATGAACTGGAACGCGGTGAACGCCCAGTACACCGGCACCGACGTCCAGGTCGGTCACAACAATGCCGGCGACAACATCGCCGCGATCGACGTGATCGCCCACGAGTTCGGCCACGGCGTGGACGATCACACCCCGGGTGGCATCGGATCCACTGCGGTAGCCGAGTTCACCGCCGACGTCTTCGGCGCCATGACCGAGGCTTACACCGCCGAGACGTCGCCCTACGACACTCCCGATTACACCGTGGGTGAAGAGATAAACCTGACTGGCAACGGCCCGATCCGCTACATGTACCACCCCTCGCTGATCTCCGGTCACCCGGATTGCTACTCCAGCTCCGTCCCGAGCCTGGAGACGCATGCCGCGGCTGGCCCAGGTAACCACTGGTTCTACCTGGTCGCCGAAGGCACCAACCCAACTGACGGTCAGCCGGCCAGCCCGACCTGCAACAGCACCACGATCACCGGCATCGGCATCCAGGCCGCCGGCAAGATCTTCTACAACGCGATGCTGGCCAAGACCACGAACATGAGCTACCTGAAGTACCGGACGGCGACCCTCACCGCGGCCAAGAACCTTTACCCCGGTGACTGCTCGAAGTTCAACGTGGTCAAGGCAGCCTGGGACGCGGTGAGCGTTCCGGCGCAATCCGGCGACCCGACCTGCACGTCCGGTACCGGCAACACCGTGACCGTGACCAACCCGGGCGCCAAGACCGGGACGATCGGCACCGCGACCAGCCTGCAGATCCTGGCATCGGATTCGGCGTCCGGTCAGACCCTGACCTACTCCGCCACCGGGCTGCCGACCGGCCTGTCGATCAACGCCTCGACCGGCCTGATCAGCGGAACCCCGACCACGGCCGGCACGTACACCGTGACCGTGACGGTCACCGACGGAACCGGAGCGTCCGGAACCACCACGTTTACCTGGACAATCAGCGGTAGCGGCGGTAGCTGCTCGGGTCAGCAGCTCGGCAACCCCGGCTTCGAAACCGGCACCGCGGCACCCTGGACTACCAGCAGCGGCGTGGTGGACAACTCCACCGGCGAGGCAGCCCACTCGGGTAGCTGGAAGGCGTGGATGGATGGCTACGGCACCACCCACACCGACAACCTGAGCCAGACGGTGACCATTCCGCCCGGTTGCCACGCGACGTTGTCATTCTACCTGCACATCGACACCGCAGAGACCGGCAGCACCGCCTACGACAAGTTGACGGTGAAGGCTAACAGCACCACGCTGGCCACCTACTCCAACGTCAACGCCGCCACCGGTTTCACCCAGAAGTCCTTCGATCTGTCGTCCTTTGCAGGGCAAACGGTAACCATCACGTTCACCGCGATCGAGGATTCGTCCTTGCAGACGTCCTTCGTGATCGATGACGTGGCGGTAAGTCTGAGCTAGCCCTACCTGTTCGACCCGCGAGCCGGTCACCTGTTGTGGTG
>JALYVK010000003.1 GCA_030853265.1 Actinomycetota bacterium | reverse complement strand
GACCGAAGGCGGTTCGCTGCTGACCGCGGCGGCGGCCAACGTCGCGGCCGGCGCCCGCGACGAACCGGGCCCGCCGGTGTTCGCCAGCCTGTCCGGTGGCCTGGCCAGGCTGGTCGAGACGCTGGCCGAGCGGGCCGACTTCACCGTCCGGACCTCGGCCGCCGTCCGGGCAATCCGCCGTACCGCAATCTCCCCTAACGGCGGGGGATTCTCGATCACGCTCGGCCCGGTGCCGGCTGCCGAGGAGCTGTTCGCCGACGCCGTCGTGCTGGCCACCCCGGCAGCCAAGAGCGCCACCCTGCTGGCCGGGGTGGCGCCGGTCGCGGCCGCCGAACTGGCCGGCATCGACACCGCCAGCATGGCCATCGTGACGCTGGCGTTCACCGGCCTGCCGGTCGGCTCGCTGCCGGCCGGCAGCGGCATCCTGATCCCGAACGTCGAAGGCCTGGACTGCAAGGCCATGACGTTCTCCTCGCAGAAGTGGCCGGGCGTCGGCGCTGAGTCCGGCGTGCTGTTGCTGCGGGCATCGCTGGGCCGGGCCGGCGAGGAGTGGGTGCTGCAGCGCGAGGACGCCGAGCTGGTCGAGAAGGTCCGGGCCGAGCTGGCCGCGATCACCGGCCTGCGTGCCGAGCCGGTGGATTGGCACGTGCAGCGCTGGGGTGGCGCGCTGCCGCAGTACGCGGTCGGCCACCTGCAGCGGGTGGCCAGGATCCGGGCCGCGGTCGCCGAGGTGCCCGGGCTGGCCGTCTGCGGCGCCAGCTACGACGGGGTCGGCATCCCGGCCTGCATCGCCTCAGCTCACACTGCAGCGGACCGGGTGCTCAGCGCGCTGGCCGGGCCAGCACAATGACGGCATGGTCGATGGCAAGCAGGCACGCGAGCTCAACGAGGTAATCCGCTACACCGCCTGGTCGGTGTTCTCCCTCAACACGCCGCTGGGCGATGCGCCACGCGCGGAGTACGCGAGCGAGGTGGACGCGCTGTTCGCGGAATTAGCCGTGACGGACGTCGTCATTAGAGGTAGCTATGACGTCTCGGCGCTGCGGGCGGACGCGGACCTGATGGTGTGGTGGCACGCCGAGACCGCCGAGCAGCTGCAGGCCGCCTACAACCGGTTCCGGCGGACCGGGCTCGGCGGGCACCTGCGCCCGGTCTGGTCGGTGATGGCACTGCACCGGCCGGCCGAGTTCAACAAGAGCCACATCCCGGCCTTCCTGGCCGAGGAGGAGGGCCGCCGGTACGTCTGCGTGTACCCGTTCGTCCGGTCCTACGAGTGGTATCTGCTCGAGGACGGCGAGCGGCGCGCGTTGCTGGCCGAGCACGGCAAGATGGCGCGGGACTACCCCGATGTCCGGGCCAACACCGTCGCCTCGTTCGCGCTGAACGACTTCGAGTGGATCCTGGCCTTCGAGGCCGACGAGCTGCACCGGATCGTTGACCTGATGCGGCACCTGCGCGGTTCGGAAACCCGCCGGCACGTCCGGGAAGAGGTGCCGTTCTACACCGGCACCCGCCGGACGATGGCCGAACTGACCGAAGCGCTGCCGTAGCCCCGGACTAGCCAGTTTCAGCCGAGCCGGCCCGCGTTAGCCGGCCGGGCCAGCTTCAGCCGAGCCGGCCGGCCAGGTAGCTGAGCTGCTCCGGCGCGCGCTGCCGCCAGTACTGCAGGGTGTGGCCGCCGGGCTGGAAGCCGCCCGCGGGCACCGGCCGCAACAGCGCGGCGTAGTCGCGGGCCGCCGGGCAGAAGCCATCCGCCGTTCCGCAGTCGATCCGGACCGCGACGTCGCTGAGCCAGCCGGGATGGCTGAACACATCGTGCGCAGCGAAGTCGGCGGGGTCGTCGAACGCCCCGGCCGCGGTGTCGCCGGCGTGATGCCAGATGGCCGGGCTCTCGGCCGCCAGGGCAGTCACCGTGCCGCGGCCCAGCGCGCCCGCCAGCCAGAACGCGCCGTAGCCGCCCATCGACCAGCCGAGCAGGCCCAGCCGGCCGGTGTCCAAGCCGTGCCTGGCCAGCAGTGGGATGAACTCCTCGATCACCATCGCCCCGGCGTCCTCACCGCTGGCACGCCGGTGCCAGTAGGTGTCGCCGCCGTCCACGCTGGCCAGCGCGAACCGGTGCCGGCCAGCGGCCAGCAAGCGGTGCAACCCGAGGTAGTTACCGAACGCGCTGCCGTGGTTGGCGCCGCGACCGTGCAGCACGATCACCACCGGCAGCCGCTCGACGGTGTCGGTGGGGTACGCGATCGTCCAGCCACAGTGGCGTCCCTGTCTGCGCTGCGAGACGAACGTGCCGGACACCAGCCTGCCGGCGGATCCGCCGTCGTCACCGAACAGCCGGTCCAGTCGTGACCGGCCGGGGATCACACCCGCCTCGGCACCGGCCGCGGCCAGCCCGAGCACGCCTAGTCCACCGAGCAGCACCGCCCGACGAGAAACCGGCTCAGGTCGTGTCATGCGCGCAGTCTGGCAGCAGGATCCTGGCGCGATCCTGAACGACTCGGCGGGCTAGCGCGCAGCCTCGGTCAGGCGGAGCCCGCGGTGTCCTCGGGAGCTTCGGAGAACCGCATGCTGACGGAGTTGATGCAGTACCGCAGGTCGGTCGGGGTGCCGTAGCCCTCGCCCTCGAACACGTGGCCCAGGTGGCTGTGGCAGTTCGCGCACAGCACCTCGACCCGGCGCATCCCCCCGCTGGTGTCGGCGCGCTCGATGATCGACTCGCCGGCCAGCGGTGAGAAGAAGCTCGGCCAGCCGCAGTGTGAGTCGAATTTCTGATCCGAGCGGAAGAGCTCGGCACCACAGGCACGGCAGGAGTAGATGCCGGTGCGGTGATTGTCGGTGTACTCGCCGGTAAACGCGCGCTCGGTGCCGGCCTTGCGCAACACCGCGTACTCGGCGGGGGTCAGTTCGGCTCGCCATTCCTCATCGGACTTGGCAACCTGGGGCGTGCTCTGCTCGGTCGTCATGATTTCGACAGTACGCAGTCGGTCCGGGTGCGGGGCTTACCAGTTGATGACGACGGCCAGCACGCTGAGCACGATCGGCGCCAGGATCAGCGCGACCAGGATGATTCCCATCGGCCGGGACACCGCGCCACGCCTGCTCAGGCCGGATGCGAAGTCGCCCATCATCCGGATCTCGCCCTCGGGGGAGTACTGGCTCACCGGCCGGTCGTGCTTCGGATCGAGGTAGATCATGTGGTGTTCCCGCGAGGACGGATGCCGACGCGGCTCCAGAGGGTCGTTGTCCACCTACACAGCATGCCTTGTCCGGCCGGGATTGTCAGTCGAGACTCTGGAACGACTCAGTCGGTATCGCCCAGTGTCTGGAATCGCTGGATCAGCTCGCTGGCAGCTGGCTGGTCGCTGGCCGTCACCTCGAGTTCCACCCGCCGGTAGAGCCAGAGCAGCAGATCTGAGGCGGTCGCGCTGATGGTCGGCAGGCCGGCCACGGCGCCGCGTTCGAACTGGGCGGTGCCCGGCAGGTGCGCGTCCGAGATCGTCCAGCTGGCGTCGGCGTCGGTGGCCGACAGCACGAACGCCCCGTCCAGGTTGGCCGTGGACTCCGGTGGCGGGTCGGCGGGCGAGGCGACCGAGAAGGTCAGGAACTCCTCGATCGAGTCCACGGCCACTGGGACGTCGAAGTGGTAGGAGCGACCGGCCGCATGCTCGGCGTCCCAACGATGCACGGCCGCTTCTTGCACCTGGTGCCGGCTGATGAAGCCGATGTTCTGCTGCGCCGGAGCCCAGGTCCAGACCGGCGTCTGCTGGTCGGCGGCGCGCAGGGTTTCGACCATGCTCAGCGCCCCGGTTCGCAATTGCGCGATCAGATCGGCGCCGGTGAGCGGGCTCGGTCGCTCGCCGTCGGGCGGTGCGGCCAGCCGAAGTTCCGCGATCGTGCCCCAGAACCAGTGCACCTGCCGGACGTGGGCCACCAGGTCGGTCACCGACCAGCCGGGGCAGTGCTCGACCGGCGCGTCCAGGTTGTGTTCGGCGGCCTCGGCCAGCGCGGCGCTGTGGGTTGCGATCTCGTCAAAGTAGTCCAAGCCGGCCGCGGCCGGGTGTGTGGAAGACATGTCGTAAACCTAAACCTGGGCACCGACAACTCCTCGTCATTTATCGTTCAGCCATGGCATCGCCGTTCACCGAGGTCGAAGTAGGGGACCGGACCATCAAGATCACCAACCCGGACCGGGTGTACTTTCCGGCCAGCGGGGCCAGCAAGCTCGATCTCGTGCACTACTACCAGTCGGTGGGCGAGGGCATCGTCCGGGCGCTGCGCGAGCGGCCCTGCATGTTGCACCGCTTTCCGGACGGCACCGGCGGCGAGCGGATCTACCAGAAGCGGCTGCCGAAAGGGGCACCGGACTGGGTGGAATCGGTCGAGGTCAAATTCCCGTCCGGACGGACCGCCGACGAGCTGTGCGTGACCGAGCTGGCCAGCGTGATCTGGGCGGTGCAGATGTCGACGGTGGAGTTCCACCCCTGGCACTCGCGGCGGGCCGACACCGAGCGGCCGGACGAGCTGCGGGTCGATCTGGATCCGCAGCCGGGCACCGACTTCGCCGACGCGGTCGAGGTAGCCGGCATGGTGCGGGAGCTGCTCGACGAGCTCGGAGCCACCGGCTGGCCGAAGACGTCCGGTTCTCGCGGACTCCACATCTACCTGCGGATCCATCCCGATCACGGCTTCACCCAGGTCCGCCGGGCGGCGCTAGCACTTGCTCGCGAGATCGAGCGGCGCAATCCAGCGCTGGTGACCACCAAGTGGTGGAAGGAAGAGCGCGGCGAGCAGATCTTCATCGACTTCAACCAGAACGCCCGGGATCGGACCATCGCCTCGGCGTACTCGATTCGGGCCTCGACCGGGTTGGTGTCCGCGCCGATCCGGTGGGACGAGCTGGCCGACGTCCGGATGGAAGATTTCACGATGGAGACCATGCCGGTTCGGTTTGCCGAGCTGGGCGATGTGCATGCCGGCATCGACGATTCACCCTTCGATATAGGGGAGTTGCTCGAATGGTCGGAGCGCGACGAGCGGGATCACGATCTCGGCGACGCGCCGTACCCGCCGAACTTTCCGAAGATGGAAGGTGAACCGATGCGGGTGCAGCCGAGCAAGGCCCGCAAGCTCGCGGCCGACGAAGCTCCCAGCTAGCGAGAGGGTTGGCCGAGCAACTGGTAGAGCGATGGTCGCCAGCGGCGATCCAGATGGATGATCCGGCGCGGAGGCAGCGGCACGCTCGTCCGAGGTTGGCCGGTCACCGGCCGCTCGGTGGCGGACGATGGCGTATTTAGGCAGGGGCTTCGTTGCAGCGACACTAGCTGGCACCACCCAGGGCTCGCGGGCTTATTCGTGGAAATCGAACATAGCAACGATTAAGCTATCGGGCAACCAGGGTCATCCACAGATCTGAACCGGCGCGGTTGGTATCAGTATCGGTATCATATTGTCATGGCCATGACTTTGCGACTGACCGATGACGAGACGGCCGCCCTGCGACGGCAGGCTGAGACCGAACACCGATCGATGCAGGACGTTGCCCGGGAGGCTGTTCGCGAGTACGTCAGGGCTCACAGCCGCCGCGACCTGCTCGACCAGGTGCTCGACGAGCAACTGCCGCGTTACTCGGATGCGTTGAGCCGTCTCGGTCAGTGATCTATCTCGACCTAGCCGATCTGCTGCATATCGCCGAGCGAACGCTCGGCACCGCACATGAGGTTCGCGATATGGGACTTCTTGAATCCGCGGTTGCCCGGCCGATCGCCAGCGCCTTCGGCCAGGACGCCTACGCGGACCTGGCGGAGAAATCGTCGGCCCTGGCCCACTCTGTCGCACGTAACCACGCCCTGACCGACGGCAACAAACGGCTTTCGCTGGCCGCACTGCTGGCCTTTCTCGGGGTCAATGGCTACCAGTTGACCATGAGCAACGACCAGGCCTACGACTTCATCATCGAGATTGCCGCCGGAAGGCTCGACGAGGTGGCTGAGATCGCGATCAGGCTCAAGCCGTTCATCCGAAGTCGCTAATGCCGGTCTGAGCCAGCCTCACCGGGTGAGCAGCACCACGGCGGCAGCAGCCAGGCCCAGGCCACCTCGTTGGATTTTGCCCATATGCTCCTTGAGGATCAGTACCGCAAGCAGCACCGTACCGGCCGGGTAGAGGGCGGTGATCACGCCGGACAGCGACAGCAGGCCATGCCGGCTGGCCAGCAGGAACGCCACGTTGGCGGTGGCATCGAGGACGCCGGCCACCGCGGCCAGGCCGAACACCGAACGTCCCAGCCGGACGAAGCGCCCGCCGGTCAGTACCAGCGGTACCACCAGCACCGCCGAGGCGGCGCGCGAGATCACTACCGGCCACATTCCGGAATCGTGATCCGACTGTGCCAGGCAGATGAAATAGGCACCGAAGCCGATACCGGCCACCACCGCCATGCTCAGTGGTTTCCACCCGACCGGCCCGTGCGGATGGTCCTCGGGCTGCCGTGAGATGAGCACCACGGCGACCAACCCGAGCGCGATCCCCAGCCAGGCCAGCAGGTGCGGACGCTCGCCCTTCACCACGCCGCCGAGCACCGGCACCACCGCGGACATCACCGCGGTCACCGGCGAGATGATGTTCATCGGTGCCATCGCCAGCGCGCTGTACAGCAACGCCACGCCGGCCAACCCGACCACGCCGCCGGCCAGGCTCCAGGCCAGCGTGCTACCCGACACCGCGCCACCGTAGAAGACCAGCAGCGCGGCCATGATCGCCCCGCCGATCGGGTAGCTGACCAGCAGCACGTTCATCGCCGACACCCGACGGGAGGCGATACCGCCGATGAAGTCGCTGACTCCGTAAGCGGCAGCAGCCAGCAATGCGAACAGAATCCCCATCGCCGGCTAGCTGCGCGGGCAGCTGTGATCGGTCGGTGGCTTGTCGCTGATCAGGTAGTCGTCCACCTTGGTCTGGATGCAGCTGGTCTTCGGGTACGCGGTGTGCCCCTCGCCGTCCCAGCTCAGTAGGACTCCGCTGCCCAGCGTCTTGGCCAGCACGCCGGCCGCCGCGTACGGGGTGGCCGGGTCGTGCACGGTGCCGATCACCACGATCGGTGGCGCACCGGAAGCGGTCGCCGGCGGCAGCGGATGGCCCGAGGCCGGCCACGAATCGCAGGCGTACAACGAGGCGGCCGCGTTCTTACCGAAGATCGGGTACTTCGCGACCCAGCTGGCGGCCGTCTTCGTGACCAGCGCGTCGGTGACTTTCAGCCGCGAATCATTGCAGTTCACCGCCAGGTTGGCATCCATCACGTTGGTGTACTGGCCGGTCTGCGGATCGCGCTCGAGATAGGAGTCCGACAGCGCGAACAGGCCGGCCGCGTCGCCGTGTCGGGCCGAGATCAGCGCGTTGCCCAGCGTCGCCCACTGGCTCTGGTCATAGAGCGCAGAGACCACCCCGATCGTGACGATGCCGCCGGTAGCCTGCCGGGTTTCGCCTTTCTTGCTCGACTTGATCGGCGTCTTGTCGGCGGCGGTGATGAGTTGCTCCACGACCGAGCGGGGATTGCCGAGTACCGCGCAGGCCGGCCGCTTCAGGCAGTCGGCGGCGAACTGGTCGAAGGCACCCTCGAACGCCTTGGTCTGCCGCTCGGCGGTGGTCAGGTCATCGGCGACCGGATCCACCGCGCCGTCGAGCACCGCGGCCCGGATATGAGTCGGGAACTCGTGGGCGTAGACCGCGCCGAGCCGGGTGCCGTAGGAGAAACCTAGGTAGTTCAGCTTGTTGTCACCGACCGCTTGCCGGATCAGGTCCATATCCCGGGCGGTCTCTTCGGTGTTGTAGTGCGCCAGGTCCGGGCCGTAGGTCGAGACGCAACCCTTCACCACCGCGTCCGCGCTGGCCTTGGCCGTCGCTCGGCCGGCAACCGTGCGCGGATCCGGATCGGCGGCCGCCAGCTGATCCTTTTCCTTGCCACTGATGCACTGCAGGGGCTGGGACAGCCCGACGCCGCGTGGATCGAAACCGATCAGGTCGAAGTGGGCGAAGATCGAATCGCTCAGCGCACCGACCAGGCCGGCCGCGAGGTTGACCCCGGAGCCGCCCGGTCCGCCCGGATTGACCAGCAGCGAACCCAGCTTGTCGGCCGGTCGCTGGGACTTGCTGTGCACCTTGACCACGAATACCTGAACGGTCTTGCCGTCCGGCTGGCTGTAGTCCAGCGGGACGGGCAGCTTGCCGCAGGAGAACACCATCTTCTTCGCCTTGGCGTTGTCGATGGCGGCCTGGAACTGGTTGGTGCAATCGGAGAAGTTGATGCTCACCGCGATCGGAGCCGACGTCCGGCTCGGCGACGCCGAACTCGACGAGGTAGTGGCCCCCGTCGCAGCGGTGGTCGTCGGTGTCGCACGTGGCTTACTCGAGGTGCAGGCCGTGACGGCGAAGAGCACCGCGATCCCGACGACGGACAGGCGGGTGATCATCGGTAGCGGTTGCACCAGCCGAGGTTACCGAGCCGCGGCGGCCGGGCGTACGACCGTGACCGTTCGGTGTCCTTGCGCACGTACTCAGCCACGGTTGAGGATCAGCACAGGCCGGCAACGATGTCGGTCAGATCGAAGCTGATCGGACGTTCCAGCTGCTCGTAGCCGCACGACTCGGGGGTGCGGTCGTCGCGCCAGCGCACGAAGTGGGCCAGGTGCCGGAACCGGGTGCCCTCCATGTGCTCGTACTTGACTTCGAGTACTCGTTCGGGCCGTAACGGCACGAATGACAGGTCCTTGGTCGCGTTCCAGCGGCTGACGTTGCCGGGCAGCCGCTGACTCTGATGCGCCTCGGCACTGGCCCACTCCTGCCAGGGGTGATCCTCGCCGTCGCCGAGCAGCAGTGGTTCCAGTTCGGTGACGAGCTCGGCCCGGCGCCTGGCGGTGAACGCACCGACAACGCCGACATGCTGCAGCTTGCGCTCGTCGTTGAACAGGCCGAGGAGCAGCGAGCCGACCAGCGGCTGCGCCTCGGTGGAGGTCTTGTGCCAGCGGAACCCCGCAAGCACGCAGTCCGCGGTGCGAACGTGCTTGATCTTGAACATCACCCGCTTGTCCGGCTGGTAGGTGCCATCCAGCGGCTTGGCGATCACCCCGTCGAGATGCGCGCCCTCGAGTTCGACGAACCAGCGCTCGGCTAGCTCGGGATCGGTGGTGGCCGGCGTGACGTGCACCCGCGGGCCGGCCGAGGCTAGCTCGCGTTCCAGCCTGGCCCGCCGCTCGGCGAACGGCACCGCGGTCAGGTCCTCGTCCCCCATTGCCAGCAGGTCGAAGGCGATGAACGACGCTGGGGTCTTCTCACTCAGCATCGTCACCCGGGACGCGGCCGGGTGGATGCGCTGCTGCAACGCCTCGAAGTCCAGCCCGTTGGCGGTGGCGATCACGATCTCGCCGTCGACCACGCAACGTTCGGGAAGTTCGGCCCGCAACGCCGCGACCAGCTCAGGAAAGTAGCGGGTCATCGGCTTCTCGTTGCGGCTGCCGATCTCGACCTCGTCGCCGTCCCGGAAAATTATGGCCCTGAAACCATCCCATTTCGGTTCGTAGGAGCAGGCCGGCGGGATAGCTGGCACCGATTTGGCCAACATCGGTGCGACGGGCGGCATGACGGGTAGGCGCATGGAGCAACGGTAGCGGCCAACAGCGCCGGGCAATGATGTTGCCGTCGCCCAGCATCCGATAGCCGACGCAACTGCCTAAATTGGCGGCCTGATCCCGTTCGAGCATCTAGTATCTCGGGGTGAACTATGCGTTAGATACGATCGAGTTGGACGTCGAACGGGTCCGCGAGTCGCTGACCATCGCCCGGACCGGACTGGTGGATCGCGAACTCATCGCCGAGGCGATCATGCTTTGCCTGGTGGCGCGTGAGCACCTGTTAGTCATCGGGGCGCCCGGCACGGCCAAGTCAGAGGCGGTTCGCCGGGTGGCGTCGTTGCTCGGTGGTGGCTACTTCGAGTACCTGCTGGGCCGGTTCACCGAACCGAACGAGATCTTTGGCCCGGTCGATTTGCGACGGCTGCGCGAGGGCGTGGTCGAGATCGAGACCAGTGGTATGTTGCCCGAGGCCGAGGTCGCCTTTCTGGACGAGGTGTTTCTCGGTTCGACCGCGATCCTGAACACGTTGCTCGGTATCCTGAACGAACGGATGTTCCGACGCGGCAACACGATTCTCAATTGCCCGTTGCGGGTATGCGTGGGCGCGGCCAACGTGTTACCGGACGATCCAACGCTGGCCGCATTCGGCGACCGATTTCTGGCCCGGATGTTCGTTGACCCCGTGGCCGACAGTCGGCTCGAGGAGTTGCTGGAGGCAGGTGACCGCTCCTGGACCCAGCCAGGCTCCGCCGACGGATCCCTGATGGCCGCAGTCGATCGGCTGGCCGAAGCAGCCCGGCTGGTATCCCTGGACGACGTCCGTCCGATGGTGGCAAGTGCCATTCGACGGATGCGCGGCGCCGGCATCGAGATCAGCGACCGGCGGGCGGTGCGGGCTCAGCGTCTGATCGCCGCGGCGACTGCCCTGGACACTCGGACGAGCGCGTGCGCCGCCGATCTGTGGGTACTACCCCTGGTGGCCCCGACCGCCGACACCCAGGCGCTGGCCCGCGATGCGCTGGCCGGGCTGCTGGCCGAATCCGCCAACCGGACGCTGATCTACTCGGCTGAGGAGCTGTCTCGCGGCATCCTGGCCCGGGCCCGGCGACTGGCCAGCGACGGAACCGCGCTGCTAACGGACCTGGCATCCGGGCAGTACCCGGACGACGGGCAGCTGCGGGTCGAGGCCGCCCTGCGAGAGATCGACGCCAGCCTCGGTCAGCTCGATCAGCCGGCCGACCTTGTCGACGTGCGACAGCGCCTGATGAACGCGTTGGGTCGGTGACCGGGCTCGAGCTGAGCTGGTCGCCACGAGCTGAACCATTGCCAGCCGCTGCGGTCGTCGCGACCGGGGCGACCGCGATCGAACTGGGTCGGGTGGTGGCGGCAGGCCCGGCTGACCAGCTCACCGCGGCTGGTGGTGACGGCTGGCTGCTGGTTCTCGGACCCGGCAGCGAGCTGCCCTGGGTCGACGGCGCCCGCTACCTTGGCTGGCAGACCGGCCTGCTGCTGCCGACCACCCTGACCTGCACCCCGCCGGTCTCGCTGATCCGAACCGTGCTGCCGGATGCACCGCTGCGGGTGTTGCTGCCGGAAGCGCTGCTGCTCTCGGAGCTGCCTCGGCGGCCGGTGGATGTCGGGCGGCTGGCATGACGCTGGCCTTGCCCGACTCGTTGCAGCCGTGGGCGGTGGAACTTGGCGCGCTAGACATCGACCTGGCGATTGCCCTTGGGCCGTTGATTCGACGACTGGATCCGGCCCTGACCGGACACGAGCAGGTGGCCGGTCCGACCGGCGAGCTGAACGGATACGACGGCATCACCCGCCGGGGCGATCCGAGCAGAATCCTGTTGTCGGAATGGGCAGTCGCCGAGGTACTGCCAGAGGAGTTCCTGCGCCGGTTGGCTTCGGCCGAATTGCTGCACACCGCGCCGGCCTATCAACGGCCGGCGGATCGCGGCCGGGTTGCGGTGTTGCTCGATGTCGGTCCGGACACCCTCGGTGCCGTCCGGCTGGCTCAACTGGCGGCGCTCATCGTGCTGCACCGGCAGGCAGCGGCCCGCGGCAGCGAACTGAGCATCGGATTCTTCGGTGACGAGCCCGGGCAGTGGCGCACCGGTCCGATCGAGGAACTGTTGGCCACCTGGCTGCAGGCGCGCCGCGTCCGATCAGCCACGCCGGAGGAGCTGGCCCAATGGCTGGAGCCGGAGGCGGCGCCGGCCGACGTCTGGCTGTTTGGCGGCCAGAGATGCGCCCGTTCGGCGCCGGGTCGAGCCCGCTGCCTGGTCGGCCGAGACAGCCGGTGGGACGCAGCCGGCGTCACCGCCATCGAGGTGCTGATCGACGGCCGGACGCTGCTGCTACCGGTCCCTCGCCGCGACCTCAGCATCAGGGCGCTGCGCGGCGCCGGGTTCCGGCACCTACCGACGCCGCCGGTGACGATCACCGGAGCGCTGCGATTTCCCTTTTTCCCGTCGAGTAGTTCGCGAATCCTGGGTCGCGGTGAAGGCCCGGACGAACTGGTGACGATCCCGGTCAGGGCAGGCTCGCCCGGCAGGCTGCGCCGACACCGTTTCGCTGGTCCGGTGGCGTTCGCCGGCTTCCTCGGTCGCCGTGTCATCGCATTCGTCGTGATGAACGGTGCTCTGCGGTTCGAGGTGGTCGGCAAACCATTGATCGAGCTGGCCAACCTTGAGTTGCCGCTGAGCCGACTACCGGAACTGCCTGACCCGGACGGCCCGATCGCGCCGCTGGTCTTCGGCCGCGGCAGCCTGTTCGGTCTGTTCGCCGACGGCTGGCATCGAGTCAATTACACCTCGGGTTTCCATCGGAAGCCGTTGGTCGATCTCCGCCCGGGCCGCCGCAACGACGCGCCCGAACTGGCGTGGCGCACGCCCGACGGTGACATCATCGCCACGGACGGCCGGCGACTCGGACGGCCCGACCGCCTGCTGCTCGGCCCGCACCGCGACTTCCTCAGCAGTCCGGACGGGCTGGACTGGACGCACGCTCCGGTCCGGTTCCAGCTGCGAGTGGCAAACCCGGCCGAGGTGCTGGGCCAGATCCTGATCGGTGGCGACACGGCAGTGGTTACCCGATCGTCCGAAGGAGAAGTCGAACTGCACCGGAGGGAAGGTCGACAACCGCTGTCGCAATGGTCCGGGGGCCACTGGGCAGCGGTGCACCCGACGCTGCCTTGGCTTGTCGTACAGGACCATTCCGGCGAGGTCACGGTCGCCGATTTGGTCGCGAACACCACCCTGATGAGCATCCCGGTGTCGACGTGACGACCGCGATCGGGCTGTTCCGGGGCACCCTGACCGCGGCCGCCCTGGTCTTCGACCTCGAACTGATCGGGCCGGAGGAGGCGCAACGGCGGGTGCTGGAACTGTGGCAGGACGGCTGCCGGCTCTGGTCGGCGCCCGGCTGCTGGCTGCTGGTGCTGGCTACGCCTGGCGAGTTTCGGATGGACCGGGCGCCCGGGCTGCCGCTGCGGGCCGAAGCTGGCGGTCTGGCCGGACCGGGCGTTGCCGGCGTGGACGGTAGGGCTGTGTGGTACGGGAGCGGTCGGCGCCGTGAACTGGTGCTGTCCGACGCAGTCGCGGTGTCGATGATCGACTGGTTCGACTTGTCTGGCCTACGCCAGCATCGGCTGGTCGCTCTAGACGCTCCGCCTCGGACGATGGAGAAGCTGCTCGACCGTCCGCTGGTGGAGCCGAACCTGCGCGCGCTGGCCGGCCTCGCCGCGGCAGACGCCGACCCGGTTGACCGGGCTAGCGGCGCGACCGACAGGCGGACCGTTCGCTGGCGGCTGTTCTGGCTCGGCGTTGGCGTGGCCGGCATCGTGTTGTTGGCCCTGCTGGCACCAATGCTGTTCTCCGGTCACAGCCACCGTGCCGGGGTGGCGCCTTCCGTGCCGCCGGTCAGCTCGGTCGCAGCGGCACCGACGCCGAGCGGATCGTTCGCCTCGACATTGCCGTACAAGGTCACGACCGACCTGCCCGGCGACCCGTTCGCGTTTAGCACGCAGACGTCGAGTGGACCACACGTCAACTACTGGGTGGTGGTCCCGGCGATCTTCATCGCGATCCGGGTGCTGTTCGCCATGCCGAGACGGCGCCAGGTGGCCGCGGGCGCCGGCCGCAGCGCCGGCGGTCAGGTACAGCCACGCCGTAACTGGCTGGCCCGACTGGTCCTGGGTTCGCCGGCCAAGGGCTTCGTGACCCGACGGCACCAGCGCTATTTGCGCAAGATCACCCGTCAGCTGGAGACCGGAGACTTCAGCGACGGATTGCGCAACGCGATCGCCGTCGGTGGTGCCGGCGGGAGCAGCATGCTCAGCCTGCGGATCCCGAAGCCTCGGCAGAACCTGTCACTCACCGCCGGTGGGTCCGGCGGCGGATACGTGATCTATGGAGACACGGTGCTGCAGCACCTGCGACAGCTGTACCTGCGCAGTGCGGATCGGCTCGAGGCGACCGGCGATTTTATGTCGGCCGCGTTTGTCAAAGCCAACCTGCTGGCCGACGTTCCGGCCGCGGTTGCGTTGTTGGAGAGGCACGATCAGTATCGGATCGCGGCCGAGCTGGCTGAGTTCCACCAGCTCGATCCAGCCCTGGTGGTGCGGCTGTGGTGGTTGGCCGGTGACCGGGGCCGAGCCATCGACGTGGCCCGTAGCCGAGGCGCGTTCGCGGCGGCAATCGAGCGGTTCCAGCTGGTCGACCCGGCCGGTGCAACCGCGCTGCGGGCAGCCTGGGTGTGGGTACTCCAGCACGCGGGCGATCGGCTCGGCGCGGTGGAGGCCGCCTGGCCGGACGAACAGCTGCGCCCGTTGGTGCGCGCCGAGCTGGCGGCCGCCCGCACTACTCCCGGTTCGGTCGGCGCTCAACTGCTCACGTTCGCGCTGGCTGGCGCCCGGAATCCAGCAGATGCCGAGGCAGCGCAACAAATTCTCGCATCGAGTGAACCGACCGTGACCGCCGCATTCTTCGAAGGCCTGGCCGCCCGGCCGCCCGCTGACCCGGTCCAGAATCGACGGCTGGCCGGGATGGCGCTGCGGGCGGTACTTGCCGACGCCCGGATCGCGGATCAGCTTGGCGATCGAAGCCTGCAGCGGGCGGTGCGGGAGCTGCGCGGTCGAGCTGACCCGCTGCTTGTGGCCGATCTGCTGCCCATCCGGGCCCGTAGCGATGCTGGGGCGGTCGAATTGAGGCTGCCGGACGAGCCCGGCCAGTTGGCTCTGCAGCACGCGGTGACGCTGGGCGACGGCCGGATCCTGGTCGGGTACGGCGCGATGGGCGCGCGACTGCTCACTCCGGACGGGCGGACCCAAGCGCGCTGGGATGTGCCGACTGATCAGCTCGTGGTTGCCGATCACGGAGAATCTGCCTTGTTAGTTAGCAGAAGCCGCAACGAGCAGCAGGTCTGGCGGCTCGACCTGGCGACCGGCAAGGTCCGGCGCTGGACCACGCTGCGGGTCCGGCAGATCGTCGATTCGTTCGACGGATCGATGGTCACCGTGCTTGATGAGGACGGTATAGCCCTGATTGATGTGCTCAGCGAACGACCGCGGGTCATCCGGCGGGAGTTGGACAACACGATGCAGGTGTTGGCGTTGACCCGCACCGGAACCGACATGACCGCGCTGCTGTCCATCCCAACCGTCGGCCGAGCTGGGGAGCGGCATTTCGGCTTGTGGAGATGGGATGTTCCATCGATGGTGCTACGGGTCCGGCGGCACCTGATGTTCCCGGACGGCACTGGGCTGATTCAGGCCGCCGTGTGCTCCGGCACGGTCATTGCGCGGACCAGCGGGCCAATGGGCGAACGGCTCGTCCGGTACCACGAATACGGTGTCGGCGAGCAACTGGACTTCCCGGTCGATTCCAGGCTGTTCTTCGCGGCCCAGGGCCGGGCTGCGATCATCGGCCACGCCAGCGACTCCGGCGAGTGCCATGGTCGCATCTACGTCGCCGGCCGAACCATCGCCGACTACGTCGGTCCCAGCGACATCGCGATGACCGAACACAACGGAATCGTCACCCTGTTCAGCGCCGACGGTCGGATCGCGGCCGTGTCCAGCCGGCCTACTCGGCTGCAAGCCAAGCTGCGTACCCGGCTCTGACGACGGTATCCAGCCCGCGGCGCCACTCGGTGCGACCGAAACCATCGCCCGCACCGAGGCCCCTCCGATCGGCGCACGTTCCGCACCGGCTCGAGGGACGATCCTCGACTGGGACCAACCAGTGCACGCCGGCCGCGAGAAGATGCCCTTCTGCCGCGTCGAATCCTCGACATGGAAGCCCGGCCTCAGCGTCCAGTGACCCGGGCACCCACCTTGGCCAGTGAGTCGCGGAGTTCGGCAAGGTCGACGTCCACGAGCTGGCCGGCGCGGACCCGGACCTGGCCCGCGACGATCACGGTGTCGACGTCCTCAGCGCCCGAGCGCACGACGACGTGGGCCGCCGGGTCGCCGTAGCCGAGCCCGAAGCGGCCGGTGGACAGCACCAGGACATCGGCCTGCTTGCCTACCGTCAGTGAACCGGTCACCGCACCCAGACCGAGAGCTCGTGCGCCGTCGATCGTGCCCAGCCGCAGGACGTCGCGAGCGGACAGGCTCGGCACGCCCGGCCGGCGCTCGGGATGCCGGCCGCCGAGCCAGTCGAGCTGCCCCTCGCGCATCCGCTCCAGCTCGAAGGTAAGTCGCAGCACCCGAAACATGTCGTTCGACAATGCACTTTGAATATCGATGCCGAGCGCCACCGGCACGCCATGCCGCACGGCTCGTCCAGTCGCCGGATACAGCCCGCTCATGCCGATCTCGCTGTCCGGCGTGGCCGAGATCGTGCCACCCTCGCCGGCGAGCATGGCCAGCTCGTCGTCGGAGATCTTGCAGGCGTGCACCCACTGCAGGTCAGGCCCGAGCAGGCCGGCGTGATGCAGTTGCCGTACCTGGTCGGCGTAATTGGAGTGGACGGTCACCGGAACGCCGAGCTCACGGGCGGCGGCAAGCTCGCGAGCGTTGACGGCGGGTTCCACCTGCTCGATGTTGTTCAGCGCGATTCCCAACTGGACCAGCGAATTCGTCTTCGACATGTCGGCGTGCACGCGGCTGACGTCGGCGATGCGGTCATCGAGCCCGTGGAACGAACGTCGAGCCACCTCGGGGCGATCACGAAAGCTGTAGCCGAAGATTGCCCGCAGTCCGGCCGCTTGCAGCGCCGCGATCGAGGCGTCGGCGTGCCGCAGCGAGTTCACCGAGTGGCAGAAGTCGAATGTCGTGGTGACGCCGACGGCCAGCATGTCGACGGCTGAGGCATAGGTCGCGGTGTACATGTCATCGGCGTCGAATCGCCCGGACGTCGGATGCACCGCCCCGAAGTACTCATCGGCCCAGCACTCGTCGGCCAGGCCGCGCAGCGGTGACTGCCACAGGTGATTGTGCGAGTCGATCAGGCCGGGTATCACCAGCCGGTCGGTAGCGTCGATCACCTCATCGGCGACCACGTCGAGGTCCACTCCGATCGCGCTGATCCGATCGGCGGTGATCAGGACGTCACCGCGGGGCAGGTCCCCGACGGCGTCGTCCAGGCTCAGTACGTACCCACCGCGAATAAGCAGCGTCGTCTCACTCATGACAAGGTCCTTTCCGACCGGGTGAATCAGCTGAAAGTTGGCCGGGGCACGCTGGCCACCAGCAGGCGGGTATAGGCATGCTGCGGGGCTTCGAGAATCCCGTCGATCCCACCCCGCTCGACGACGACGCCGTCTCGCAGCACCAGGGCCTCGTCGCAGACCTGCCGGACAACCGCCAGGTCGTGGGAGATGAAGAGGTAGGCCAGACCAGTGCGTTCGCGGACGTCGGCCAGCAAATTGAGGATCTGCGCCTGGATCGAGACGTCCAACGCCGCGACGGCCTCGTCGAGTACCACCACCTGCGGCTCGGCGGCCAGCGCGCGGGCGATGGCGACCCGCTGCCGCTCACCGCCGGACAGCGCGCCCGGCAACGAGTTCAGGTGGCGGGTGGGCAATCCGACCAGCTCGGCGAGTTCGGTCACCCGGTCCTCGCGATCGGACCGGCTCAGCGGGAAGTGCACGGCGACGGCCTCGCTCAAGCAGTCCCGGATCCGCTGGCGACGATCGAGGGAGGACTGCGGATCCTGGAAGACGATCTGCGTCTGGCGGGCTCGGCGTCGCCGCTCGGCGGCCGGTTGCCGACCCGGAGCACGCACCTGGCCGGCGGCGATCACCTCGCCGGAACTGGGTGATTCCAGGCCGACGACCATTCGCCCGGTGGTCGTCTTACCCGAGCCGGACTCGCCGACCAGCGCCAGCGCGCCGCCGACCGGCAGGCTGAAACTTATGTCGTCGACGGCCACGAATTCTCGCCGTCGCCGGCCGGCCGCGCCGCGGACGGAGTAGACCTTGCGCAGGTTGCGTACCTCCAGCACGTCAGGCATCGCGGGCTCCACAGGACACCGTCGGTTCAGGCTGGACTTCGTCAATCCGCAGGCAGGCCACCCGGCCGCCGTCCCGGTCCACGAGCTCGGGTCGCACGGTCTCGCACCGGCTCTGCGCGTGCTGACATCGTGGCGCGAAGGCGCACCCCGGGCCCGATTCGAAGGCCGATACCGGTCGCCCGGCGATCGCGGGCAGCCGGTGAACACGGCCGCCGAGCGCCGGCCGCGAGCGCAGCAGGGCGGCGCTGTAGGGATGCCTCGGCCGGGTGTAGAGGCGTTGCGCGGTCTGGTCCTCGACGAGCGAGCCGGCATACATCACCGCTATCCGGTCGCAGGCGATGGCCGCCAGGTCGAGGTTGTGGGTGATGAACAACAGCGCCAGCCCGCGAGCCTCGCGCAGGTCGCCGAGGATCCGCATCACCTCGGCCTGGGTGGTCACATCCAGCGCGGTGGTCGGCTCATCGGCGATGAGCAGGGTGGGCTCGGCGGCCACCGCGGCGGCGATGGCCACCCGCTGCAACAGGCCGCCGGACAGCTCGTGCGGGTACTGTCGCAGCCGGCGCGCGGCATCATCGACGCCGACCTCGTGCAGCAGGTCGATCACGATCGCGGTCGCGTCCCGGCGGCGGCGGCCCTGGTTGACGACCAGGGCCTCGGTCAGGAAGTCGCCCACACTGCGCACCGGGTTGATCGTTGCCCGCGGATCCTGCGAGATCATGCCCACGCAGCTGCTCCGATAGTGCCGCAGTTGACGGGCGTTGAAACCGAGCACCGAACGTCCGTCGAAGTGGATCTCGCCGCCGACCGTCGACTTCGGCGGTAGCAGTCGCATGATCGCGGCGGCCGTCATCGACTTGCCCGAGCCTGACTCTCCGACCAGCCCGACCGCCTCGCCGGCGTGCACCGCGAGGCTGACATCGCGCAGGATCTGCGCCGGTACTCCCTCGACGGGAACGGCCACCTGCAGGTTGCGGATGCGTAGCAGTTCGCTGGATTCGGTCATCGGGTCACTCCGGCCACCGTGCTCAATCGCTCACCGAGCACGGTGATGACGACGACGGCGAGCGCGATTGCCCCGCCGGCATAAAGGGATTCTTGCGGGAAGCCGCGTAGCAGCGAGGACTGCCCCTCGGCCGCCATCGAACCCCAGTCGGCCCTCGGCGCCTGCACGCCCAGGCCAAGATAGGAGATGCCGGCCAGGTCGATCATGACGTAGCCGAAGGTCGTCGTCGCCTGTGCCAGCACGATCGGGGTGACGTTACGCAGGATGTGGCCACGCGCGATGGCCAGCCCGGACAGGCCCTGCACCACGCAGGCGTCCACGTAGGGCAGTGCCCGTTCGCGGAGCGTCGCCGCCCGGACCACCCGCGCCATGTAGGGCAGCGAGCTGATCGACAACGCGATGATCGGCGCGGTGAGGCCGGCCCCGAAAAGGGCGACCGCGACGATCGCCATCAGCAAGCCGGGAAACGCGAAGAGGATGTCCAGCACGCGAGAGATGAACGCGTCCACCCAGCCGCCGCACCAGCCCGACACGATGCCGAGCGTGGACCCGACCACGGTGCCCACCAGCGTGACGATCAACGGGCCCAGCAGGCTGGTACGCGCGCCCACGATGAGGCGGGAGAGCAGGTCGCGCCCGCTGGCGTCGGTACCGAGCCAGTGCTGCGGGGACCGGGGCGCGTAGACCGCCGCGAGATCGACGTGATCGGGCGCCTGCGGGGCGATCCAGGGGCCGAACACGGCCAGCGCGGCCAGCAGGAACAGCAATATCCCGCAGGCGAGCACCACTCGGTCCAGGCGCGCCAGGCGACGACTGAATCCCAGACCCAGCGCCGGCCGCCGTACCGACAGTGCGCTGCTCACGCCGTCGTCCGAGCGCCGAGAGCGATCCGTGGGTCGAGCACGCTGTAGAGCATGTCCACGATCGTGTTCACCACGACGAACGCGGTGACCAGAATCAGCGCGATCGCCTGCACGACCGGAAAGTCTTTCGAGGTCACCGATTCGACGAGAAATGAACCGATGCCGCTGAGCCCGAAGGCCGTCTCGATGATCGCTACGCCGGCGATCAGGCCGGCCACCGTCAACCCGGCGACGGTCGAGATCGGCACCATCGCGTTGCGGACGACGTGCCGCCGGATCACGTGTCCGGCCGGCAGCCCACGGCCGCGGGCGGTGCGGACGTGATCTCGGGCCAACTCCTCGGCTATCGCCGCCCGGGACAGCCGGGCCACGTAGGCCGTCCCGGCCAGGGCCAGTGCGATCGCTGGCAGAGTCAGGTGCCACAGCCCGTCCAAGAAGCCGGTTCCCGGTCCGAATACCGGAAACCAGCCCAGATTTACCGCGAACACGGTGATCAGCACGATCGAGGCGAGGAAGGACGGCACCGCGATCCCGATCGTCGTCGCACCGGCGATGATCAGCTGTGTCGCGCCGCCGCGCAGCCCCGAGATCAGCCCCAGCGCTACCCCCGCGACGATGATCAACACCGAGCTGTAGGCGACCAGGCCGAGCGTCGTGACGATCCGCGGCGCGAGCAACCTACCCACGCTGGTGTTGTACGCGATCGAGCGGCCGAAGTCGCCATGCAGGCTCCCTACCAGCCAGTCCCAGTAACGAACCAGGAACGGCCGATCCAGGCCGTAGCGATGTTGCAACGCGGCCAGCGCCTGCGGGCTGAGCTGGTGCCCGCCGCTGAGGAATGCGATGGGACTGCCCGGGGCCAGATAGAGCATCCCGAAGATCGCGAAGCTGGACGCCAGCAGCGTCGCCGCGAGCGCGAGTAGTCGACGCAGTAGAAACGCGATCATTGTCGTATCCCCCTTCGATCTTGTTATTTGCTCGCCGCGCCGACCAAGGCGGCCCAGGGAAAGTCGAGGTAGGAGAAGGATGCCGGCGCACCGGTGATGCGCTTGTTCATGAACAAGACCTCGTCCTGAGTCACCAAGGGGATCTCGGTGCGATTGGCGATGAAGGCCTGCTCGGCCTGGACGGTCAGCTGGGCCCGGGTAGTCGGGTCGGTGGCGGCCAGGGCCTGATTGACCAGCGCCGCGAGCTTCGGGTCGGAGTAGCCGGTGAAGTTCTGCGAGCTGTCCGGCAGCGCGTAGGAGATCAGGTACTCCAGCGGATCCGGGATGTCGCCGGACATGCCGGCCACCATCAGGTCGATTCCGACTCGGGCCTTCGGGTTGAAGAAAAGGGTTGAGTATCGCGGTTCGCCGATCTGCTGGATCGTTGCTCGCAGTCCGATTTCGGTCGCCGCTGACTGCACCTCGGTCGCAGTCTGCACCGCGCCGGCGTCGCCGGCATGCACGGCCATCACAATCGGCTGACGCGGTGTGCCGGCCGCCTTGACAAGCGCCTGCGCCTGCGCGAGGTCGACCCGACCGCTGCCGGTCTTGGTATAGGCGGCCTGGAAGGTGCTCGTCCCGTAGCTCCAGCTACCTGGACCTTGCGGGGAAAGGGTTGGCTGGGCCGCGCCGTTGAAGACGGTTCGGGCGATCGCGTCGCGGTCGATGGCCAAGGACAGCGCCTCCCGGATTCGGGGATCCTTCAGCGCTCCGGTCAAGGAGGTGATTTGCAGCGCCTTCACCTGCTGGCCGCGGCCGATGTACAGGTGTCCGGACGAGGAGGTCTGCAGGGTCGGAATCGCGCTCGCGGGCACTTCGTAGGTGCCGTCCAGCTGGCCGGTGATCAGCGCGTTGGTGATGGTGGCGGGATTGGTCAGGAACTTCAGGTCGAACTCGGCCGCCTTCGCCTCGAGGGTCTTGTCCCAGTAGTTGTCGTTACGCTTGAGCACGATGTTCGATCCGGGTGTCCAACTGGCCAGCGTGAACGGTCCAGTGCACATCACGCCGCCCTTGGCGGTGCCGTAGTCGGTGCCCTTCGCCTCGATGTAGGACTTCTGGGCAACCACGCCGAACTGAGTGGCCATCATCGAGTTGACGAGCACATTAGGAGTGGTGGTCGTGACGGTGACCTGATCGGCCGCGCTCTGGGCAACGCTCTTCACGTATTGGCCCCACGGCTGGTTGTAGAACGAGCCGAGAGTGGGGTTTAGGTGACGTTGCAAGCTGAAGACCACGTCGGCCGCCGTCATCAGAGCACCGTTCGTGAAGTGAACCCCTGGGCGAACGGTGTAGACCCAGGTCAGCGGGGTCGGGTGCGCGACGGCCGAGGCCAGGCCCGGATCGAAGGAGTTGTTCGGCGTCAGGCGCAGCAGCGACTCGCAGATGTTGGATTCGACCATCTGCTCCGGGTAGTTCTCCACCTGGATGTAGTCGAGGCTGTTGGGTTCGCCGTACGGAAGGTTCCAGGTGACCTTGTCAACCTGGCCGCGGGCGACTGGCGTGTCGATCAGGTCGGCCTGAGCGGTCGAGGTCCTCGCGGCCGGCCGGGACGCACTGCTACAACCAGTGACGGTGACGAGCACAGCGAGGGTCGCGCCGATGGTGGCGCGCAGCCGATGGTGGGTCGAGCCGGATGTGCTCATGGATGTGCTCCTAGACAGCGAAGGGTCAGACGGCAATGGGTCGATCCAGGCCGTCGGAGACGTCCTGGTTCTCTGAGGTCAGGCTCAGTCCGGAGGACTGCGCCTGCAGTTCGAGCAGGGTCGCGAAGTCGACGTCGGTGTAGCCGTGGCCGATCAGGCTCACGACCAGTTGCTGGGCGACAGCTGCCAATGGAAGCGGCACGCCGGCGCTGCGGGCAGCCGACAGGCCGAGATCGAAATCCTTGAGCAGCAGATCGGGAGTGAACGTCGGCGTGTAGTCGAGGTTCACGAAAGCCGGGGTCTTGTACCGCGTGAAGGTCGAGCCCAGCACGCTGTCGTTGAGGAAGGCCAGCAGGCTGGTCCGGCTGACGCCGTTGGCCTCGGCCAGCACGACGATCTCGGCCATGCACTGGGTGACGACGCCGAGCATCAGGTTGTGCGCGATCTTGACGATCCGCGCACCGTCACCCTCGCCCACATAGGTGACGCTGCGACCGAGCAGTTCCAGGAACGGCCGGGCCTCGAGGTAGGCGGAGTGCGGCCCGGAGACGGCGATGGTCAACTTGCCGCTCGACACGACCTTCGGGTTGCCGCTGACCGGCGCGGCCAGCAAGACGGTGCCGCGCTCGGCGGCGGCCGCGCGGACGCGCTGGGAGGTCTCGACCGACAGCGTCGTCGAGTCGATGATGATGCGCGGGGCGTGCTCCGGATCGGCCAACACACCGTTCGGGCCGAGGGTTACCTCCTCGAAGTCGCGCGGGCCGGCAACCATCGTGAAGACGATGTCGCGGTCGGCCAGCGCGATCGGTGCGTCCGCCAGCTTGGCGCCTCGCGGGCTGAGGGCCTCGGCACGGGCTCGGGTGCGGTTGAACAGGGTGAGGTCGCAGTCGGCGGTGAGCAGCCGAGTGGCCAGCGCGCTGCCCATCCGTCCGATGCCGATCCAACCAAGCGTCGTCGGGCGCAATGGGGTGTCGGACACGAGATCTCCAGGTGATCAAAATGCGGCGGAAATGCAAACGATTGTAGGAACGTAGCCTGCAGAACGCGGTCGGTCAAGAGACGAAATCTTCGAACAAGAACAAGGTTCTGGCCCTGTTGGTCGGGCATCTCTGGATAGTCCCTGTTCATTACTTGTGGCGATTTCGTGGCAGATCCTGCAACCGTCTGCAAGAATGCCGGCATGGTGTCAGCTAGCAAGCGGGTAACGGTCAAGGACGTGGCCCGGCTGGCCGGGGTGGACCCCGGCACGGTGTCGCGCGCATTGAACCCATCGTCTCGGTCGCTGGTGCGCGACAGCACAGCCGAGCGCGTACTCGCGGCTGTGCGACAACTGGGTTACCAGCCCAACTCCTTTGCCCGTGGTTTGAAGACCAACCGCTCGTTCGCGATCGGGGTGCTCATCCCCGACCTGACCAACCCGCTCTTCCCGCCGATCGTGCGGGGTATCCAGTCTCGCGTCGAGCGTGAGGGCTACACCGTCCTGCTCGGTAGTACCGACAATGACAACCAACGGGCCCGGGCCGACCTCAGCGCGCTGCGAGCGCAACGGGTCGACGGCATCATCGCGGCCACCGCCCGGCGCAAGGACGATGTGCTCGACGAACTGGCCCGGGCCGGCGTCCCCCTCGTGCTCGTGAACCGGGTGTCTGAGGGCAGGGCCGTCACGGCTGCTTCCGGTGATGATCGCAAGGGCATGCGGCTGGCGGTCGAGCATCTGGCCGGTCTCGGGCACCGGCACATTGCCTTCATCGGCGGCCCGTCGACGTTGTCGACCGGATTTCAGCGCCGCCAAGGCTTCCTTGAGGCCATGCAGCTCTGCGGGCTGGACATGCCCCCCGAGCTGGTGCTGTCGGGCGATGCGTTCTCCGAAACCGAGGGTGCCCGACTGGGTGCGGAGCTGTTCGCCGGTAAGAAGCGGTTCACGGCCATCGCCGCCGCCAACGACCTGCTGGCTCTGGGCTGCTACGACGTGCTGGCCCAACGCGGTTTGAGCTGTCCCGACGACGTATCGGTCATCGGGTTCAACGACATGCCGTTCGCGGGCCGGTTCAACCCGCCGCTGACGACGATCCGCATTCCGCACGTACAGCTGGGCGAAGCGGCAGGAAGCCTGCTGCTGGAGTTGATCGCCGACCCTGACAGCCAGTCCCGACAGGTGCTGCTCGACCCCGACCTGGTAGTCAGGGGCTCGACTGCTCCTCCGGTCAAGACCGGTGCCGCCGCGCGTACCCGATCGCGATGAGTCCTCCGGTCCTGGCCGCGGCACCAGTCGATGGACACGTGCATGTCATCGTTTCCGAGATCACCCGAACCGCGGCCCAGGACGCCTCCTGGCACCCGCACGTCCACCGCGACAGCTCGGGAGCCCAGCTCGTCGAGTTCGGCGGACGCACCCTGCGCTCGGCGGTCGGTGAGTTCGTCGACATCGCCGCGATCCTCGCTGAGCGGGCCCGGTTCGGCATCGAGCGGGTGGTGCTGAGCCCGTTCGTCGGCCTGCTGGGTTATGACCTCGAACCCGGCACGGCCCGGCGCGTCGCGCGGATCCAGAACTCGGCGCTGGCCGCGGCCGTCCGACGGTTTCCCGACCGAGTCATCGCGCTGGGAACGGTGGCGCTACAGGAGCCCGAACAGGCTGCGCGTGACCTACGGTCCCTGATGGCCGAGGGCGAGTTGAGCGGCGTCGAGGTGGCGGCAACCGTCAACGGTCGGCTCCTCGGCGACGATGCGTTCACTGCGTTCTGGGCGGCAGCGGAGGAGACCGGGGCAGTCGTCTTCGTCCATCCGACGACTCGGGGAATTCCGCTGGCCGGGCTGGAGGACTACTACCTCTGGAACTGCGTCGGGAATCCGCTGGAGACGACGATGGCGGCGGCCCATCTGGTGCTGGCCGGCGTCCTCGAGCGGCACCCACAGCTTCGGATCGTGTTGTCGCACGGGGGTGGCGCCATCCGCTCGTTGCGTGGCCGGATCGCGCATGCGCACGGTTTCCAGGCCGCGGCCCGCGCCCGGTTGCGCGAGCCGGTGGAGGCCTCGCTGCGACGCTTCTACTTCGACACCGTCACGCACGACCCGGTCGAGTTGCGGGCCCTGATCGACTTCGCCGGCGCCGAGCACGTGCTGCTTGGCTCGGATCATCCCTTCGACATGGGACAACTCGATCCGATCGCGGCTCTGGATGCCGCCGGCGTCGATTCGATCGAACGGGCCATGGTGCTGTCCGGAACCGCCGCCCGGTTGTTCGGGGGCTGATCGCCGCACCGGAGTGGCTGCGTTGACTCGCCTCTCGCTCGCAATCGTTAGCAGTATGACGAGGCGCGGCCTATCGACTCAGCCGCGACCTTCCTTGACAGAAGCAAGTTCGTCGGGCAATCTCACTGCAACCGATTGCATAACTTCTGGCCGAGAGACGCCAATGCCCTTTGATTCCCCTTCGCTGCTGCCCGCTCCCGGGCACAGCGCCGTCGACTACGAGACCCGCCTGGATCCGGATCGGCTCCGGACCTACCGGCTTGCCCGGGCCCGAGCAGCCCTGGACGCCTCTGACTGCGGCGCTCTGCTCCTGTTCGACTTCTACAACATCCGTTACGTCACTCAGACCTGGATCGGCGGTGCGCTGGGGGACAAGATGACCCGTTACGCGCTGCTGGCCCGCGACCACGACCCGATCCTCTGGGACTTCGGTTCGGCGGCTCGTCATCACGAGCTCTACGCGCCGTGGCTGGGCGCAGGCAATTCCCGCGCCGGAATGCTGGGCCTGCGCGGAGCGGTCGCTCCGAGCGCCGGGCTGCTTCGCTCGGCCGTCACCGAACTCAAGGGCCTGCTGCGCGACCAAGGCCTCGATCAGGCTCCGGTCGGGGTGGACATCGTGGAGCCTGCCTTCCTGTTCGAGGCGCAGCGCCAGGGACTGATGATCGTCGATGCTCAGCAAATCATGCTCGATGCTCGCCAGATCAAATCCGCCGATGAGATCCTGCTGCTCAACCAGGCCGCGGCGATGGTCGACGGCGTCTATGACGACATCGCGCGCGCGTTGCGGCCGGGCGTCCGCGAGAACGACATCGTCGCGCTGGCCAGCAAACGTCTCTACGAGCAGGGGTCCGAGCAGGTCGAGGCGATCAACGCGGTCTCGGGCGAGCGCTGCAACCCGCATCCGCACAACTTCTCCGACCGCATCATCCGGCCGGGCGATCAGGCCTTCTTCGACATCATCCACGCCTATAACGGGTACCGCACGTGTTACTACCGGACCTTCGCGGTAGGGCGGGCGACCGCGGCCCAGCGCGATGCCTACACGCGGGCCCGGGAGTGGATCGATGCCGCCATCGACGCCGTCAAGCCCGGCGTCGGTACCGACGAGATCGCCCAGCTCTGGCCCACCGCGTCCCAGCTCGGCTTCGCCGACGAGTTTGCCGCTTTCGGCCTGGAGTTCGGGCACGGCCTCGGCCTAGGTCTGCACGAGCGACCGATCATCAGTCGACTCAACAGCCTCACCGACCCGGTCGAGCTGCAGCCCGGCATGGTCTTCGCCCTGGAGACCTACTGCCCGGCCACCGACGGTCGCTCGGCCGCCCGCATCGAGGAAGAGGTCGTCCTCACCGAGCACGGCGCCGAAGTAATCACCCGCTTCCCGGCCGACGAGCTGTTCGTCGCCAACCCCTACTGAGGACGGTTCCCGTGACCCTGACCCCGTACGTCGACATCGAGCTCACGACGCGGCTGGAAATGTACGCACTGCAAACGCGGATGCGTAAGTTTGAAAAGCGTGCTTACGATTTGTTCCTGCAGAACCTGGTGAAAGGCACCAGCCATCTGTCGATCGGCCAGGAGGCGATCGCCGCCGCGTTCGGCGCGGCCTTGCGTCCGGACGACTACACCCTGGCAACGTATCGCGGCCACGCCCATACGCTGGCCCGCGGCGTTCCGATGGCGCCAGTGCTGGCCGAACTGCTCGGCCGGGGGAACGGGCTGATGGCCGGCAAGGGCGGCTCGATGCACCTGACCAGCGTGACCCACGGCATGCTGGGTTCCTACGCCATCATCGGGGCCCACCTGCCCATTGCCTGCGGGACGGCGTGGAGCGCCCAGTATCGCGGCACCGACCAGGTCACCGTCTGCTTCTTCGGCGACGGCACCACCAACATCGGCGCCTTCCATGAGGCGCTCAATCTCGCCGCCGTCTGGTCGTTGCCGGTCGTATTCGTCTGCGAGAACAACCTCTATATGGAGTACACCCGCACCTCGACGATCACCGCCGTCGAGCGCCCGGCGGCCGATCGCGCGGCCGCCTATGGCCTGGAGCCGATCGTCGTCGATGGCAACGACGCCGACGCCACCTACCTTGTCGCGGTAGCCGCGGTCGAGCGGGCCCGCAGTGGCGCCGGGCCGTCGCTGATCGAGGCGCTGACCTATCGGCACGGTGGCCACTCGCGGGCCGATCCGGGTAAGTATCGGCCCGACGACGAAGTTCGGGCCTGGATCGAGCGCGATCCGGTGCCGGCCTACCGCGCTCGGCTGGTCGAGTCGGGGGTGGCCGCGAACGTCCTCGATGCGATCGACGCCGAGGCGAGCGCCGAGGTCGAAGAGGCAACTTTGCAAGCGCGGGCCGGCGCGTTGCCGGCCGCGGAACTGATCTTCACCGACGTATGGGCTGATGGAGGCTCGGCATGGCGCAACTGACCTACCGCGAAGCAATTGCCCGCGGCATCGCACAGGAGATGCGTGCGGACGACTCGGTCGTGTTCCTCGGTGAGGACGTGGCCGCCGCCGGCGGCGTGTTCAAAACCACCGCCGGCCTGCTCGATGAGTTCGGGCCGTACCGGGTACGCGATACGCCGATCAGCGAGCAGGCCATCCTCGGCGCGGCGATGGGGGCCGCGATGACCGGGCTGCGGCCGATCGCCGAGATCATGTTCAGCGATTTCTTCGCGGTCTGCTGGGACATCGTCGTCAACCAGATCGCCAAGACGCGCTACATGACCAACGGGCAGATCTCGCTGCCGCTGGTCATCCGGGCCGGCAACGGAGGCGGCCTGCGCTTCGGCGCGCAGCACTCACAGACCGTGGAGAACTGGGCGATGGCGATTCCGGGCTTGAAGGTGGTCGTGCCCTCATCACCCGCCGACGTCGTCGGGCTGCTGTCGGCAGCAGTGCGCGATCCGGATCCGGTTATCTTCCTTGAAGAAAAGGCGCTGCTGGCGAGCAAGGGCGAGGTAGCGGACGGGCCGATCACCGACACCCTCGGCACCGCCCGGGTGCTGCGCGAGGGCGCCCACGCCACCATAGTCACGATCGGCGCCATGGTTCCGCGTGCTCTCGAGGCAGCGCAAACCCTGGCCGACACCGGTATTCAATGCACCGTCGTCGATGTGCGCAGCCTGGTACCGCTGGACACCCAGACCCTGCTGCGCGAGATCGGTAAGACCGGTCGGCTGTTCACGGTGGAGCAGAACCCGCGGCTGTGCGGCTGGGGCGCGGAGCTGGTGTCCATCGCGGTCGAAGAAGTCTTCTTCACCCTGGACGGTCCACCGATCCGCATCACCACGCCGCACGTGCCGTTGCCGGCCGCCGACGAGTTGGAGGATCTGACGCTGCCCTCGCCCAAACGTATCGTGGAGACGATCACGAAGGCGATGAGCGAATGACCGTGATCGAGTACGCGGCCAGTCTGCCGGCCGCCACCCCGACGGAGCTGTTCATCGACGGCGAATGGCGAGCGAGCGACGAGCAGATCACGGTCCTCGACCCCTCCTCGGGCGCGGTGCTGGCCAGCGTGGCCAGCGCGTCGGTGGCCGACGGCCGGGCCGCCGTCGACGCCGCCGACCGCGCGCTGGTCGGCTGGAGATCGCGGTCGCCTCGTGAGCGCTCCGACGTGCTGCGCCGCGCGTTCGAGCTGATGACGGCACGGACCGAAGAGCTCGCCCGGCTGATCTCGCTGGAGAACGGCAAGGCGCTGGCCGATGCCCGAGGCGAGGTGGCCTACGCCGCCGAGTTCTTCCGGTGGTATGCCGACGAGGCAGTCCGGGTGATCGGTTCGATGCAGGAAGCGCCGTCCGGTGCCCATCGGATCCTGG
Source organism: Actinomycetota bacterium (assembly GCA_030853265.1). Taxonomy (GTDB): domain Bacteria; phylum Actinomycetota; class Actinomycetes; order Mycobacteriales; family Jatrophihabitantaceae; genus Jatrophihabitans_A. The sequence continues at coordinate 68,075 of JALYVK010000003.1, read as the reverse complement.
TGCTGCACCAGCCAGTCGGGGTGTCGTTGCTCGTGACGCCGTGGAATTTCCCGGCCGCCATGGCGACCCGCAAGATCGCCCCGGCGCTTGCCGCGGGCTGCACGGTGGTGCTGAAGCCGGCCAGCGATACGCCGCTCACCGCGCTGGCTATCGCCGCGCTGCTGTGCGAGGCCGGCGTTCCGGACGGCGTCGTCAACGTGGTTCCCTCACGTTCCTCGGGAGCGCTTGTCGGGGCGCTGCTCGACGACCCGCGAGTGCGCAAGTTGTCCTTCACCGGCTCCACCGAGGTCGGCCGGATTCTGCTTGCCGCCGCCGCCCGTACCGTGGTCAACTGCTCGATGGAACTCGGCGGCAACGCGCCGTTCGTCGTCTTCGCCGATGCCGATCTGGATGTGGCGGTAGCTGGTGCCGTGATCGCCAAGATGCGCAACGGAGGGCAGGCATGCACGGCGGCCAACCGGTTCTACGTCGAGCGCCCGATCGCCACCGCGTTCGCCGGCCGGCTGGCCATCGAGTTCGGTCGGCTCCGAGTAGGTCCGGGGCCGGCGCCCGCGACCGAGGTCGGGCCATTGATCAACGACGCGGCGCGAACCAAGGTTGACGCGCTCGTTCGCGAAGCCGTGCTGGGCGGGGCTCGGGTGCTCACCGGCGGCGCGATTCCGGACGGGCCTGGAAGCTTCTACCCACCGACTGTGTTGACCGACGTCGCGAACGGGGCGGCGATCCTGGCCGAGGAGATCTTTGGTCCGGTCGCGCCGGTCGTCGCCTTCGACACCGAGGCCGAAGCGATCAGGCTCGCGAACGACACCGAGTACGGGTTGGTCAGTTACGTCTATACCGGCGATCTGGCTCGCGGCTTGCGAGTGGGGGAGGCCCTGGACAGCGGCATGATCGGGCTCAACCGTGGGGTGGTCTCCGAACCGGCCGCCCCGTTCGGTGGCACGAAGCAGAGTGGTATCGGTCGCGAAGGCGGCGCGGCCGGACTGCTGGAGTTCACCGAGATGAAGTACCTCGCGACCTCGTGGTGAGACGCGACGGCCCCAGACAGCGAGCGAAGTGTGATCAGGCCGCGAGCGCGGCGTATCGACCCCGATCGGCCAGCAGGCTGTCGTGCGTGCCCGACTCGACCACTCGGCCGGAATCGATCACCACGATCTGGTCGGCGTTGCGCACGGTGGAGAGCCGGTGCGCGATGACGATGGTCGTCCGTCCGACCGCCAGTTCGTCGAAGGCCTGCTGGACGGCTCGCTCGGTCTCGTTGTCGAGCGCGCTGGTGGCCTCGTCCAGCACCAGGATCTTGGGATTGCGCAACAACGTACGGGCAATCGCGATCCGCTGCTTCTCGCCGCCGGAGAACCGGTAGCCGTGCGAGCCGACCATGGTGTCGTAGCCGTCCGGCAGTCGTGAGATCAAGTCGTGGATCTGCGCGGCCCGCGCGGCATCGCAGATCTCTTCGTCGGTGGCATCGGGTTTGGCGTAGCGCAGGTTCTCCCGCACCGTGGTGTGCATCAGGTAGGTGTCCTGGCTGACCACGCCGACCAGGCCGGCCACCTCGGTCAGCTTGAGGTCGCGCAGGTCGATGCCGTCGACGGTGATCGAGCCGCCGGTCGGGTCGTGCAGCCGGCTGATCAGTGAGGCGATGGTGCTCTTGCCCGATCCGGTTTCACCCACCAGCGCAAGGGTGCTACCAGCCGGAATGTCGAGATTGATGCCGGCGACCGCAGCGGTCGGGCTGCCGTCGTAGGCGAAGGTCACGTCGTTGAGCCGGACGTGCCCGCGCGGATTCACGAGCTGCTTCGGATCGACCGGATCGTCGATCTCCACCGGCAGGTCGAGGTACTCGAAGATCCGGGCGAACAGCGCCAGCGAACTGGTGATGCTGACCCCGACGTTGAGCAGCCCCATCAGTGGCCGGAACAGGCCGTTCTGCAAGGCGGTGAAGGCGACCAGGGTTCCGATGCTCAATCGTCCGGCTGTCATGGGCAATCCGGCGTTGAGGTAGATCACGGCCGGGATGGCCGCGAACAGGATGCTCATGAACGCCATCCGCCAGCGGCCGGCCAGTTCGGAACGCAGCTCCAGGTCGATCAGCCGGGACGAGGACTCGCTGAAGCGCTGGATCAGGGCAGCTCCGGTGCCGAGCGTCTTGCTCAGCTGGATGCCGCCGATCGACAGGCCCTCTTCGATCGTGACGTTCAGATCGGCCAGTTCTCGTTGTCGCTGCGCGGTGATCGCGCGCCGCATGCCGGCCACCTTGCGAGTCAGGTAGATCGCCGGTGGCATGACCACCAGCGAGATCAGCGACAGCTGCCAGGACAGCGCTGCCATCGCCACGATGCTGGCGACCACGGTGGTGAGGTTCGAGGCGATCGACGTCGCGGTCGAGGTGACCACCGCTTCCATCCCGCCGATATCATTGGTGATTCTCGATTGCACCTCGCCGGTACGGGTGCGGGTGAAGAAGTCGAGCGATTGCCGCTGCAGGTGACTGAACACGCTGGTCCGAAGCCGGTGCATGACCTGCTGGCCGACCTTGGTGCTGATCCAGGTCTGGATCACGCCGAAGGCGGCGGTGACGGCGGCGACGCCGACCATGCCGAGCACCAGCCACACCAGCAGGCTCAGGTTCTGCTGGGGCAGGGCGCGGTCGAGGACGGCGCGGAGCAGGAACGGCGAGGCCATTCCCACGATCGAGGACGCCACGATGATGGCGACGACGATCGCCAGGGGCATCCGGTAGGAAGTGAACAGTGCGCCGATCCGTCGGAGCGAGACCTCTTTGGCCTGTTTCTTCTCGGCAGCTGATGGCTTGTGGCCGCGTCCGGGGCGGCGAGATTGTTGGCTTTCCAAGTGCTTACCTGCTTTCGGATTCTGGGTTCCTCGAAGCTCGTATTGCTGAGGTTACCTCATCATGAGGCTACAACATCATCACGCGCTACGCTATTCCGCATGCGAGGGAGGTTGGCCGACGGCGAAGAGCGTTCGCTGTCCGATCTGTTCTGGGCGGTGGCCCGGCGGATGCGGCACGTCTCGCAGGAGAGCCTGTCGCGATGGGACATCTCGCCCTCGCACGCCCGAGTGCTGAGCGTGCTCAGCCGGCACGGCACCATGCGACTCAGCGAGGTGGCCCAGCATCTGCGAATCGCGCCCCGGTCCACCACCGAGGTGGTGGACGCGCTGGAGAGCCGCGGACTGATCGAGCGGCGGCCGGATCCGAGCGATCGGCGGGCCACCCTGGTGGTGCTCACCCAGGCCGGAGCCGAGATCGCGAACGAGTTCAAGCAGGCCAGGTCGGTCGAGGCCGAGGCCTACTTCGAACCACTCACCGCCGCCGATCGCGACGAACTCACCCGAATCCTGCGCAAGCTCGTCGACTGAGGCCCAACCGGTCGCTCCTGGAGACCTCCCCGTCGTGGGAACGGACAACTCCCCTCAATCGATCTTGAACGAGCGCGCAGCCTTACCGCGGGCCGAGCCAGGGTTCTGTCTGGCGGTCGATAGTTTGCGGGCCTACGCTCGGTTCGTGCGTTATCGAACCCTGTTAGTTGTCGCGGTGATCATGTTGACCGGCTGCGGGTCCGCGTCAGTGAAACCGACCGCGTCGCACCCTGCTTCACCACCGACGACCGCGCTCGCAGCGTGTTCCAGTTTGCGGGTGAGCCACGTGGTCATGCTGGATACCCCGAATTCGGGTAGCGAGACGGCCGTCGAGGTGAAGGTCGGTCAGCTGGTGCGCCTGTCGATGCCCCCCGATACCCCCTACCCGGTTCCCACCGTTTCCGGCTCGGCGATACAGCTCGTGTGCGGCACCTGGACGACCTCGACCAAGACCGCTGTACTCCGCGCGGTCACGGCCGGCCAAGCCGTCGCCTCCACGACACCTCCCACCAACAGCGGCTGCCCGGGGTGCAGTCACACCCTCTACGACCTACGCGTGACCGTCACGGCCTCCTGACCACTCGTCCGGCCGGTTCATCTACCAGGGAGAACGCCACATGGGCTGGAACAAGCATCGCAGTGTCAGCCTGTTCGCCGTCGCGCTGCTCGCGAGCACCACACTTGCGACGCTCACCTCCGCACAGGCCGCAGTGGCGCCGGCCTTGACCGGTAGCTGTCCCACCGGCACCGAGACCCTGATGCCGACCTCGATAACCGCACTAACAGGGGGCGGCTACTCCTACCACTACCGCGTGAACGGGCTGCCCCAAACCCAGACTGTCGCCCCGAGCTCGTTTCGGCCGGCCACCGCATCAGACAGCACGCTCCGCGAATACGACTACCCGCCCCGGCCTGCAAGCGGCACGACCGACGACACCCAGTGGCTCGACCATGCCCGTACCTACCGGGGCACCCGAGCCAGCACGATGTGCCGATCCAACCACCTGATCAGCAGCCCCACGCGCCCCGTGACCGCCTCAACCAGCGGAACGAACCTAGGCTCGCCAAACTGGTCCGGGATGGTCGCAGCGCAGACTGCCTCCGTTGAGGCAAACCGGCCCTTCAAATTCGTACAAGGTCAATGGGTTCAGACCGGATACCTGAACTGCAACTGCAGCGAACCAACCGACGAATCCACCTGGGCCGGCATGGGCGGCTTCCAACCCAACAGCACCGGCCAGGACGGACTCATCCAAGACGGCACAGACATGTTCAGCACCGACCAGCCCAACTCCTGGTGGGAATACCTCTACCCCTGCCCCGGCAGCACCAGCGAATGCGGCGTGAGCGAACAGACAGCCTCAACGGTCTCCATCGGCGACACCATCTTCGCCGAAACCTACTGGGACGGCAGCGCCGCCCACTTCCTCGTCGAAGACAACGGCTTCGTGCTGATCAGCCACACCGTCACCCTGCCCACCTCAGCGTGGGACGGCCGCAACGCCGAATGGATCAACGAACGCCCCGGCCAAAGTACCGGTGGATACGACCCACTCACCAACTACGGCGTCCAGCACTGGTCCAACGCCTCGGCATGCCCCACCGCCACCGTCGGCGGGACCTGCTACACCGCCGGCCAGCTCAGCTCCAACTACCTCGAAATGGAAACCAACAGCCAACTCAACCCCGAAACATGCTCTAGCGCCGCTGTCCTCGCCTATCCCAGCGGACTCTCCGGCGGCTCCTTCTCCAGCAACTGGTGCCGAGCCCAGTAGACGTCGGGTAACTCAGTGACAGCGACTGGTAGGTCCTCCACAACAACGGCAGTCGCGGTGTGTTCGTCGTACGCCCTGGCTGACAGTCCTTGTCAGCATCACTCGGCGCCGGGCGCTGCATCACGGCGCCGCGCGATCGCAAACGATCCTTTGCGATCCGGTGCCTAGGGGGTCCTAGGACCCCGTCGAGGACCTCAGAGACCTGCGGATAGGGAATCTCTCCGATGTCCGGGCACTCCTCAGCCGCGCAATGTTGCTGGTGTCGGAAGCACCAGGAACAACGCAGGAGGCAGTAAGCCATGACGATCTACGACAGCATCGGGACCGAGGCCGAGGCGAGCTACCGGCGGGAGCAGATCACCCGGCAGTATCACGATGCCAACTCCCACTCGCACCGCGAGCACCACCAGGGACGGCTGAACCGGTGGCGGGAGGCGCGCCGACACCACGCCGCGTGACCGCCATGCGGGTAATCGCTGCGACAGTGTCGGACCCACCCGCCAGAATGGATGGCGTGCCCCGACCCAGGACGCCGCTCATCGGCCGCGACCAGCCGCTCGCCGAACTGTCCACCGCACTCGATGCGGGCAAGGACGGGACGGCGAGCGGCGTCGTGCTGTCCGGGGAGGCCGGCATCGGCAAGACCCGGGTGCTCAGCGCCCTGATCGAGCTGGCCACCGAGCGTGGCGTCCGGACCCTCGTCGGACACTGTGTCGACTTCGGCGACACGATGCTGCCGTTCCTGCCGATCAGCGAGATCTTCGGCCGGCTGGCCGAGACCGAACCCGGACTGCTGGACGAGGTGCTTGCCGTACACCCGGCCGCCATGCGCCTGCTGCCGTCCCGCCGGCGCGGTACCTCCAGCGCCACCGACACCGACACCGACGAGCGAATCGACCGGGCGGCCGTCTTCGACGCGGTCAGCGCGACCTTTGACCAGCTCGCCGAGCAGGCCCCACTGCTGGTGATCGTCGAGGATGCGCACTGGTCGGATCAATCCACCCGCGAACTGCTCACCTTCCTGTTCACCCGGCTGTCCCGGCAGCACCTGACCATCGTGGTGTCCTACCGCAGTGACGACCTGCATCGCCGGCACCCGCTGCGCCGGACCGCGGCGGAATGGAGCCGGCTGGGCCCGGTCAGCCGGATCGACCTCAGCCCACTACCGCCGACCGACGTCGAGCAGCTGGTCCGCGCCCTGAAACCGTCGGTGGCCGCGACCGAACTGAAATCCATCGTGGCCCGGGCCGACGGGAACGCCTTCTTCGCCGAGGAACTGGCCGTCGCTGACACCCTGCTGCCGTCCGAGCTGGCCGATCTGTTGCTGGTCCGGGTCGATCGGCTGTCTGACCCGGCCCGCGATGTGGTCCGGGTGCTGGCGGTGGCCGGCCGGCCGAGTCAGCACGACCTGGTCAGCGCGCTGTCCGGACTGTCCGACGGCGCGTTGGAAGATGCCCTGCGCGAGGCGGTCGACGCCCATCTGGTCGAAGCGGTGGGAACCAGCTCGTACGGGTTTCGCCATGCATTGATGAGTGAAGCGGTCTACGACGAGCTGCTGCCCGGCGAACGGGTCCGGCTGCACGCCGCCTTCGCGACCGTATTGCGGCAACATCCCGGACTGGGCTCTGATGCCGAATTGGCTTATCACGCCAGGGCATCCCATGATCTTCCGACTGCCCTGGCGGCTGGCATCCGGGCCGGTGACGAAGCGATGAGCGTCGGCGCGCCGGTCGAGGGGGCCAGGCATTACGAGCTGGCCCTGGAGCTACTGGACGCCGGCCTGGACTCGCCCCGGCCACGCTGGCAACTCGTGATCGCCGCCGCGCACGCCCGGGTCAGCGCCGGCTATCCGGGCCGGGCCAAGGACCTGCTCGAGGCTGAACTGCCGGCGACCACGAAGGAATCCGCGCACGCCCGGGCGTCGATGCTGGCCGAGGCCGCCTCGGTCTCGCTCCTGCTGGACTTTCTGCTGTCGGCTCAGGACATGGCTGATGAGGCGCTGCAGCTGCTCGCGGACCAGCCAGCCGGGCCGATCACCATTACGTTGCTCGGCATTCGGGCCCGGATCCTCGATGCGCTCGAGCAGTGGCGTGAGGCGGTCGAGGTCGCCGAGCGCGCGGTTGGGTTGGCCGACGAGCTCGGCGATCAACCGTCGCAGTGGGCCGCCGCCGATGCCCGGACCACGCTGGTCGTGCTGCAGCGTCGGGTTCAGAGCCCGGACAAGGCGGTAGCCACCCTGACCGTGCTCGCCGACGACGCGGCCGCCGAGGGGGTGCCGGCAGCCGAGCTGCGCACCCGCTACAACATCGGCACCGTGCGGTACGAGAGCGGCGACTTCGAGGGTGCGATCCAGGCGTACTCCGAGGCGCTGGCGGTGGCTGATCGGGCCGGCCTTCGCTGGTCGCCGTACGGCACGATTACTCGTTGCACCCGGGCGATCGTGAAGTTCGAGGGCGGCCGGTGGGAGGAGTTGCTGCTCGATCTGCGGTTGCCCGATGCCCCGATGGCGGCCAAGCATCTGCTGGCCTGCGTCCGGACCTCGGTCGCGGCCGGACGAGGGGAATCCGACCAGGGCCAGGTCGCGGCCAGCCGGACCGAATGGTGGCGCGACCCACAGATCGCGGTGTGGAGCGCCGGCCCCGAGGCGGAGATGCTGGCCCGAACCAAGGGCGTGCTGGCCGGCCTCGAGCATCTGGACACCGCGATGGCGACGGTGTCCGAGCGCTGGCGCCAGCCGGTTTTCTTCGCTCAGATAAGGATGATCGCGGTCGGTACGGCGCTGGCCGCCGACGCCGCGGCGGTGCTGCCTGCCGACCAGCGCAAGACCGTGCTGGACTGGGCGGCGGCCAAGGACCCGATCATCGACCAGCTGCTGGACAAGACCAGTGAGAAGCCGTACGAGATGGGGCCCGAAGGCCGGGCCTGGCTGGCTCGGCTGCGGGCCGAACGAGCCCGGTTGAACCACCAGGCCGATGTGGCGGACGCACCGACCGTGACCGAGCTGGTGACGTTGTGGACGGCGGCCACCGAGGCGTTCGGCTATGGCGCGCGGTACGAGCAGGCCCGGTCCCGGGCCTGGTTGGCCGAGGCCCAGCGGGCGGCCGGCGAGCTGGCCGCGGCCACCGAATCAGCCAATGATGCCAGGGAGTTCGCCCGGTCGGTCGGCGCCCAGCCGCTGCTGGATCAGCTGTCCGCGCTGGCGGTGCCGGCCCGGCGGGCGACCGAGCCGTCGCGCAGCCTGACCCCGCGCGAGACCGAAGTGCTGGGGTTGATCGCCGACGGCCGAACCAACCGGCAGATTGCCCGCAGCCTCTACATCTCGGAGAAGACGGTCAGCGTGCACGTGACGAACCTGCTGGCCAAGCTCGGCGCGGCCGGCCGGACCGAGGCGGTGGCCATCGCCCGCCGCGAGCACGTACTGGACTGAGCGGCCACGAACCAGGCTCGGTCGAGAACCGGGCGTGGTTGGGCTACTTGCCGATCCGCTTCTGCTTCGACCAGAAGTAGGTGCCGAGCGCAACGAAGAGTATGACTCCGATGATTCCCCATACAGCGCCCATCTTGTACTCCTATCCGTCGTAGCCGCCACCGTCGTCGAAACCGTCGTTGAAGTTGCCGACGAGGTCCGAACCTAACTCACCAGCGTCACTCCCGGCTGAGCCGAACGCCGCACCGGCGCCGGCCGTCGCCAGCGACACGCCATCGGAGGCGACGTCTCCTCCGCAGCTGCCGTCGCCGCCGGCGAAACAGTCATTGACGGTCTTTGCCCCGTCCGCGGCCAGTGAGATTGCGCCCGCCGCCAGCCCGATCGGGGTACCGGCGGTTGCTGTCGCGACGACGCCAGCGACAGTGGACACGGCCGAAGCGACATCGTCGAAGATGTCTCGGCCGGTGGCGTCCTTGTCGTTGATGGGGTTGTCGGCGCCGTACTCATAGCGGTTGGCGTTGTGCGGGTCAAGGGGTGCGTTGAGGGCGTCCTGTTGGGTCCAGCCGCCCGTGGTGGGTGAGTACCAGCGGGCGCCGAACTTGAGTTCGCCGGTGGCGCGGTCCTGCAGTCCTTCGCCGAATTCGTAGGGGTTTTCGGTCCAGGCTCCGTTGCTGCCTGCGCTGTCGGTGCGGGTGGCCGCGCCGTAGGGGTCGTACTTGAGGGCGATCGCGGTCGTGCTGAAGCTGGTGGACATCGCTACCGGGTTGCCGGTGCCGTCATAAAGGTAGAGGCAGGTGACGCCGCTGGTGGTCTGCAGCATGATCGGCTGGCCGGACGGGTCGTGCAGGACGTAGCCGGTTCCGCTGCCAACGGTGACGGAGTCGATCTGTGGGAGGCCGTTGGCGTCTGGCCCGCCGTAACTGTATTTGTAGGTCTGGCCGCCGGTCGTGGTTTCGTTGAGAAGCTCGTTCTGGTTGCTTCCGGCGTAGCTGTAGGTGGTCTTGACGCCGCTGACGGTGACGCTGGTTTGCTGGCCGGCGGCGTTGAACGCTGCGGTTCGGGTCGGGCTGGTGGTGAGGTCACCGGCACCGTCGTAGCTGTAGCCGCTGCTGGTGACCTGGTTGCCGTTGTTGTAGGTCAGCGATTGGCTGGTGGGACTCGTCCCGGTGACCGAGCTTGAGGTCCGGTTTCCGGCCGAGTCGTAGCCGTAGCTGAAGGTGCGTGGGTTGGACCCGCCGGTGACGACGTCCTTGGTGAGTCGCCCGGAGGTGTCGTAGGTGTAGGTGTTCGTCTCGCTGGACACGGTGTCACTGGTCCATTGGATATTGCTGCGATCGGCCGTGCTCGACGTCGAGCAGGCGGGTGCGACCGAGCCGGCGGCGTAGCAGAGGGTCTCGTTGACCACGGTGGTCGGGCTCGTTGCCGGTCCGTTCTGGCCGAGCACGGCGGTGACCCGGCCCGAGCCGTCGTAGCTGTAGTGCTCATGCGCGGCCCACACCGAGTTCGTGGAGTTCGTCTGCAGCCACACGTCGGTGCGCCGTCCGTTGGCGTCGTTCTTGAAGTTGGTCCTCGGGGTGCTGCTGCCCTGTGGGTAAGTCATTGACGTCAGTTGGTGCGCCGCGTCGTAGCCGTAGCTGGTGGTGCCGAGCCCGTCGGCGATCGAGGCCATCGCGCCGTCGAGGTCGTAGGTATAGGTGACGGTCTTTCCGTTCGCGCTGTTACTGGTCGTGAGCAGGTGGCCGAGATCGTCGTAGCTGTAGGTCGACGTGCCGGAGGCATCGACGCGTTGGGTGATCTGGCCGTTCTTGTTGTAGGTGTACGACACCGAGGGCGTGCCGTCGGAGTAGGCGACCTTGGTGATGCGGTCCAGGTTGTCGTAGGTGTAAGTGATCGTGTCCCCGCTGCCGTCGGTAGCGGTGGCCAGCCGCGCGAAGTCATCGTAGGTGTAGGCCCTTGAGCCGAGACTCGTCCCGGTTGGGGGCGCGATCTTGATCAGGTCGGCGTTGCCGTCATCGGTGTAGTTCGTGGTCACGCCGGCAGCCGCACCGGGTGAGGCTGAGGTCGCCGGCGTGCCGTTGCTGTTGTAGGTCACCTTCGCGCTCGGCCCCGAGGTGCCCTGCTGGCTGCCGGTCTGGTTGCCGTTGCCGTCGAAGGTGTTCATCAGCGAGTTGCTGGCGTCGTCTGTCGTGGACGACGGCAGATAGGCATTGGCACCGGTGTTGCCGTAGGACGCGGAATCGCTGGCCCCGCCCGCGAACGCCACCTTGGTCAGCGACTCGCCGCTGTTGGACCCATAGCTGAAGCTCGTCGCCCCGCCGGCGGCCGGCGTCGCCGAAGAGATGTTGCCCAACGTCGTATAGGTCGCCGACCGCTTGTTCCCGTCCGGATCAGTCGTTGCGGACACCAGGTTCGACCCGTCGGTGGTGAGGTCGTACGTGGTGTGCGGCACCGCCGTCACCGCTTGCGACTGGTTCGTGGTCGGGTCGGCCACCAGCGTCTGGGTGGTAGAGGCGTAGTCGATACGCGTCATCGATTCGCCGGCCCCGTGATCGATCGGAGGGTTGTTCTGATGCACCGAACTGGCCTTCCCGCTGGCGAACGCCAGGAAGGTGGTCTTGCCGATCGGGCTGGTGATCGTCACGACCTGACCGGTGTCCGGCCCACCGGTACTCGATCCCTCCGGGTTCGGGGAGAACGACGTCACCCCGCCGTTGGTGTCCGTCACCGTCGACAGGTGACCGCCACTGGTGTACCCGAAGGACACTGATCGGCTCGAGTAACCCGATGTCTGGGTCAACTTCGAGATCTGGCTACCGCTCATCGAGACGGTCAACGTGCGCGCACCACTCGGGCCGCCGTTGGTGGTGATCGAGGCCGGGTATCCGCCGGTGTAAGCGTAGGTCGTGGCGTTGCCGTCTCGGTCGGTGTCCGTGGTCAACCGTCCGCCGGAGTTGAACGCCAGTTTCTCTTGCGAGCCATGGGCGGTCAGCGTGTATCCAGCCGCCGCCGATCCGGTCAGCGTGGCCTGGAACTGCGGCGGCGAGGTGAATCCGGAACCACTCGGAGTGAACACGCCGGTCAGTCCGCCCGGCCCGTAGAAGGTCACGCTGTTGTCGCCGTTGGTGACCATCCGCTCATCGAAACCCGAGATCACCCAGCCCGAGCCGGTCCCGCCGGTCAGTGCCGACGGCGTGGACGTCCCGAACACCGTGGAGTTGTACGAGAGCGTCACCGGCACGTCACTACGTACTCCTGGCAACGTCACCAATTGATCGGTGAACAAGGCGTTCCCGGTTGCCACATCCACCGACAACGACGCCGTCCCCGAGATCGCGAACGGCAACCGAGTGGCGCTCTTGCGCGCCCCCGCCGCGGGGGTCGGATTCGTTGTCGCGGCTGCGGCCGGCGATGCGGCCACCGTGATGGCGGCCGCGAATGCCATGACCGATACCGCCACCGTCGCCACCGACACCCCGTGCCGACTCGCACGGCGGCACGCCAAATACCACAAACCGGCCATAGTCTGGTCAACCTTTCACGCGACTCACGCAGTCAGCTGCTCTCGGCTGACTCACGGCCGTTCACCGTGTCCGGGCGCAACCATCGACTCGTCGCGGAGGTTCGGACGGCCGACCTGGGGATGGAGACTGCAACGCCGATTCCGGTTGACCGTCAACAGCGCGAATCAGATATAACTCGCTCAAGGCTCTAAAGGCAAGCAAAAAACTTACGCCGGATTTCCACCTGGACAGGACGGTGCACGAAAGTTCCGACACCGCGGCTGGCCAACGGAAGCCAGCCGCACACCGCAACCCGGGATGATACGAGCGACCGGGTCGGCTAGTACCGCAGCAGGTACCGGCAGAACAGCGCGTCCTGCTCGGTGAGCAGTCCGATCAGCGACAGCCTGGCCTCGAAATCGCTCGGCCACGGCTCGCCGCCGATGATCCGCGGGCCGGCCGGGCCCGCAAGCAGCGGCGAGTAGCTCAGGCACAGCTCGGTCACCGCGCCGGCGGCCACCCCGGCCGCGAACAGTCGCGGACCACCCTCGCACAGGATCCGCCGGTAGCCGAGCTCACGCAGGCTGGCCACCGCGGCGGCGAAATCGACGCCACCGGTCTCCGCCGACGGAGCTTCGATCAACTGCAGCCGGCTGTCGCCGCCGGCCAGATCGATGATGTCGTTGCGCCGCCCGACCGGCGCCGCCGAGCCGCTGACGATCAGCGTGGGAGCCTCGGTGGCCGAGCTGAACAGCGATGCCGACAGATCGAGCTCCAGGCTGGCCGACATCACCGCGATGGCCGGCACCTCGGCCAGGCCGTGCTCGGCGCGAATGGCCCGGCGGCGGGCCCCCGGGCTGGACGGCCGGTAGCCCTCGGCGCTCGCCGTCGAGGCGCCGACCAGGATCACGTCGGCCAGATCTCGCAGGGCGGCGAAAACCGTGTTGTCACCGGGGGTTTGCAGCCCGCGGGACAGCCCGTCGACGGTCGCCGAACCATCCACGCTGCTCACGAAGTTGACCCGCACCCCGCCCTCGTCCAACCAGTCGGCGGCGTAGTGGGCGTGCGCGTCCACCTCGGCGTCGGAGGGGCGGGCATCGGGACCTTCGGGGACGGGCAGCAGCAGGCGCATGTGGTCCATCTCAGCACAGCCACGCTGAGTGGTTGTGCCCGACTAAGCTGCGCAGCTGTGCCCGCTCGCCTGGTCGACCGCCGTCCGGAGGTTGCCGTCGAGTCGCTGATCGCCGCGCTGGTGCCTCCACCGCTGTTCGACGGCGTCCGGTTCGACAGCTACCGGCCGGACCCGGCCGAACCCAGCCAGGCCGAGGCGGTCGCGGCGCTTCGGCGGTTCGCCGCCAGCTTCGACGAGCCGGTCCGCCGCCGGAGCCTGTTCCGCCGGCCGGCTCCGAGTCAGCCACCGGGGATCTACCTGGACGGCGGCTTCGGGGTCGGCAAGACCCACCTGCTGGCGTCGCTGTGGCATGCCGTCGCCGGGCCGAAGGCCTATGCCACCTTTTCCGAGCTCACCCAGCTGGCCGGCAGCCTGGGCTTCGGCCGGCTGGTCACCGAGCTGTCCGGGAAGCGGCTGTTGGCGATCGACGAATTCGAGCTGGACGATCCTGGCGACACGGTGCTGGTCTCGACCCTGCTGGCCCGGCTGGACGAGGCCGGCGTACGGCTCGCGGCCACCTCCAACACGTTGCCGGATCGGCTGGGGGAGCGGCGGTTCGCCACCGAGGACTTCCTGCGTGAGATCCAGGCGATGGCGGCGAGATTCCGCTCGGTCCGGGTGGACGGCCCGGACTTTCGGCATCGTGGCCTGCCCGAACCGCCGCCGCCGCCGAGCGAGCAGGCCGTCCGGCGGGCGGCTGAGCGGCCGGCTGCCTCGCTGGACGACTTCGGCGCGCTGCTCGACCACCTGGCCGGCCTGCATCCGTCTCGCTACGGGGCGTTGCTCGACGGGATCAGCGAGGTCTGCCTGACCGGGGTGGTGCCGGCCACCGATGAGAACGTCGCGCTGCGGCTGGTGGTGCTGGCCGATCGGCTCTATGACCGGCAACTGCCGGTGACCGCTGCGGGCGTACCGCTGGATGAATTGTTCAGTGCCGAGATGCTGGCCGGTGGCTATCGCAAGAAGTACCGCCGGGCCACCTCCCGGCTTGTCGCGCTCGCCCGGATTTCATCGACTCGGATTGAATGAACTGCCGCGTGGCGGGTAATTAATCCAGCACGATGGCCGATGCTCTCACCGTGGCCCCGGCGGTCGTAACTCACAGCCGGCCGAAATGCGGAACCATTTTGGGGCTTGCGGAGTTGCTACAGGTTCAGAGCAGTTCTTCAGCCGTCCTCTCCACGAAGGAATAGCCGTGACGATGATCATGCCGTCCCTGTCGAGCTCGGCGCGTGCCGCGCTGGTCGCCCGACTGGAAGATCTGCAGGCACAACGAGTCCAAACCGCGATCGAAAGCATCCCGCCTGGTGGCTCCGGCGACGCCGCCGATCACGCCGGAAACGTCGAGGCGCTGATCCGGCTCGGTGAGCTGGACGCTCGGATCGCCGCGCTGCAGGTGCAGCTGCAGGCGCCGGACGCTGTCGGCACCAAGGCCGCCGCCGCCGAGGTCGGCAGCCTGGTCGCCATCCGCTTCGATGACGATGACGAGGTCCAGAACTTCCTGATCGGATTGGTGGAACAGGCCGGCGCCGGCGTCGAGGTGATCACTCCGACCAGCCCGCTCGGCGTGGTGCTGCTCGGCGCTCGCCCCGGCGACAAGCTGACGTATCGGGTCGCCAGCGGGGCAACCCTGACGGTGACCCTGGTCGACATCGCCGGTTGATCCACCGATTGCCAGTTCCAATGGGTGGCAGCGGCGCAGCCGGACCCGGGAGGTCGACCAGCTCCTACGGGTGGCAGCGGCGCCGCCCGACCGAGTGGTCGAGCCGCGGCCCGGCGGCTAGCGATAGGGTCGCGGGCATGGCGCGTGACGAGACATCGGTGGTCGAACCTTCGCTGCGAGCAGCCCTGCGGGTCACTGACGGGCCGGTGACCCTGCTCGGTTACGACCCGTCCGCCAAGCCGTTGGCGCCGGGCGGCAAGGCCCGGACCGAGAGCGAGTTGGCCGAGGTCGGCGCGCTGCTGGCCGGCCAGCAGGAGAAGCTCTACGCCCACGGCGCGAGCGGCGATCCGCGGCGGATCCTGCTGGTACTGCAAGGCATGGACACCTCCGGCAAGGACGGCACGGTGCGCCACGTGGTGGGCCAGGTCGGACCGGCCGGCCTCAGCATCCGCTCCTTCAAGAAGCCCACCGCGGCCGAGGCTGCCCATCACTTCCTGTGGCGGGTACGCCGGTCGTTGCCGCAGCCGGGCATGATCGGCGTCTTCAACCGCTCGCACTACGAGGACGTGCTGGTGACCCGGGTGCACGAGGACATCGACCAGGACACCTGGGCGCGTCGGATCGAGGAGATCAACGCCTTCGAGCGGGAGCTGGTCGAGGCCGGCACCACGATCATCAAGTGCTTCCTGCATATCAGCTACGCCGAGCAGCGCGAGCGGCTGCTGGCCCGCCTGGACGACCCGACCAAGTACTGGAAGTTCAATCCCGCCGACATCGACGAGCGTGCCTACTGGGCCGACTACCAGGCGACCTACGCGGCGACCATCGCCCAGACCTCGACCGACGACGCGCCGTGGTACATCGTGCCCGGCGATCGCAAGTGGTACCGCAACTGGGCGGTCGGCCAGCTGTTGCTGGAGGCGCTCACCGATCTCGAGTTGGACTTCCCAGCGGCCGACTTCGACATCGAGGCTGCCCGAGCCCGGCTGCAACCGCCGTACTAAGCCCGCCCGAACGTGGCTGCGGCCGCCGTATCCGAGCCAGCCAGTTAGCGTGGCTGCGGCCGCCGTATCGAGGCAGCCACGCTAGACTGGCAGGCACTGAAGGGGAGTAACCCCGTCCAGCGGCCACCTCGTCATCACGGATCGGCTTTCGGCTCCGGCTGAAACCCGATCCCGGGGAGCCGGCCCGAACATGTCGGGTGGGTGAGACCTTCGGCAGCCGCTACCGGCAACTGGCCGGTGGCTAGTCGCTGACCGGAGGTAGCCCGATGCATGTGACGCCCCTCGTCTGGACCTTGACCATCACGATCGCGGTGGCCTTTCTGGCCGTCGACGTGTTCGTGATCGGCCGCCGGCCACACGAGCCTTCGATGCGCGAGTGCGCGCTCGGGTTGGCGTTCTACCTCGGTGCCGCCGTGCTGTTCGGCATCGGCGTGCTGCTGGTGAGCGGTTCGCGGTACGGCACCGAATTCTTCGCCGGTTGGCTGACCGAGTACTCGCTCTCGGTCGACAACCTGTTCGTCTTCCTGATCATCATGGCCAAGCTCTCGGTGCCCAGGCCGTTGCAGCAGTCGGCGTTGCTGATCGGCATCGTGCTGGCGCTGGTGCTGCGCGGGGTGTTCATCGGGGTGGGCGCGGCGGCTATCAATGCCTTCGCCTGGGTGTTCTACCTGTTCGGCGCCTTCCTCGTCTACACCGCCGTGCGGCTGGCCCGCGAAGGAGTCGGCCATGACGAGAGCGAGCAGTCACCGGAGTACTCCGAGGGCCGGCTGGTGCGCTGGCTGCGCCGCCGGATCCCGTCCACCGACGACTACGTCGGTTCGCACCTGAGCGTCAAGCGGGACGGCCGCCGGTTGATGACCCCGATGGCCATCGTGATCGTGGCGCTGGGCACCACCGATCTGCTGTTCGCGCTGGACTCGATCCCGGCCATCTACGGGCTGACCCGGGAGCCCTATCTGGTGCTGTCGGCGAACCTGTTCGCGCTGATGGGACTGCGGCAGCTGTACTTCCTGATCGGTGGGCTGCTGCAACGGCTGGTCTACCTGAGCTTGGGCCTGTCGGTGCTGCTCGGCTTCATCGGTGTGAAGCTGATGCTGCACGCCCTGCACGAGAACACCCTGCCATTCCTCAATTCCGGCGAGCACGTCAGCTGGGCGCCGGATATCCCGATCTGGCTGTCGCTGGTGGTGATCCTCGGGGTGCTGGCCGTGACCACGGTGGCAAGTCTGCTCAAAACCGCCCGATCAGGCCGCCTAACCGCCTGAAACCGGGGCCTGCAGGGTTCTCCGGCAAGTGTTGTCGGTGGCTGCTCGTACTGTGGTCGCATGCGGGTACACAGCGACATCGTTCCGACGAGCGGCAAGTTCGAGGTCATCAGCGACTTCGAGCCGGCCGGTGATCAGCCGTCCGCGATTGCCGACCTGGAAAAGCGCATTCGGGACGGCGAGCGCAACGTGGTGCTGCTCGGTGCCACCGGCACCGGCAAGTCGGCCACCACCGCCTGGCTGGTGGAGCGGCTGCAACGACCAACCCTGATCATGGCGCCGAACAAGACCCTGGCCGCCCAGCTTGCCAACGAGTTGCGCGAGATGCTGCCGAACAATGCCGTCGAGTATTTCGTCAGCTATTACGACTACTACCAGCCCGAGGCCTACGTCCCGCAGACCGACACCTACATCGAGAAGGACTCGGCGATCAACTCCGAGGTCGAGCGGCTGCGGCACTCGGCCACCATGTCGCTGCTGACCCGCCGGGACGTGGTGGTGGTGGCCACCGTGTCGTGCATCTACGGCCTGGGTACCCCGCAGGAATACGTGGATCGGGCGGTCCGGCTGCGGGTCGGCCAGCAGATCGAGCGCGAAAAGATCCTGCGCGGCCTGGTTGGGGTGCTCTACGCCCGCAACGACCTGTCCTTCACCCGCGGCACCT
Source organism: Actinomycetota bacterium (assembly GCA_030853265.1). Lineage (GTDB taxonomy): Bacteria > Actinomycetota > Actinomycetes > Mycobacteriales > Jatrophihabitantaceae > Jatrophihabitans_A. Next base: position 50,228 of record JALYVK010000003.1, on the reverse strand, counting down.
TCCGGGTCCGCGGCGACACCGTAGAGATCTTTCCGGTGTACGAAGAATTGGCAATTCGGGTCGAGATGTTCGGCGACGAGATCGAGCGGCTCTACTACCTGCACCCGCTCACCGGCGAGGTGATCCGCGAGGTCGACGAGGTCTTCATCTTTCCCGCCACCCACTACGCGGCTGGCCCGGAGAAGATGGAGAAGGCCATCGCCGGCATCGAGTCCGAGCTGGCAGGCCGGCTGGAAGAGCTGAACAACCAGAACAAACTGCTCGAGGCCCAGCGCTTGAAGATGCGCACCAGCTACGACATCGAGATGATGCGCCAGGTCGGCTTCTGTTCCGGAATCGAGAACTATTCACTGCATATCGACGGTCGCGAGCGAGGCAGCTCGCCGAACTGCCTGCTCGACTACTTCCCCGAGGACTTCCTGCTGGTCATCGACGAGTCGCACGTGACGGTGCCGCAGACCGGCGGCATGTACGAGGGCGACATGTCGCGCAAGCGGACCCTGGTCGACCACGGGTTCCGGCTGCCCAGCGCGATGGACAACCGGCCGCTGAAGTTCGAGGAGTTCGTCGAGCGGATCGGCCAGACCGTATACCTCTCGGCCACTCCCGGCAGCTACGAGCTGGGCAAGACCGGTGGCGAGTTTGTGGAGCAGGTGATCCGACCGACCGGGTTGATCGATCCCGAGGTCATCGTCAAGCCGACCAAGGGCCAGATCGATGACCTGGTGCACGAGATCCGGCTGCGCGCGGAGAAGAACGAGCGGGTGCTGGTCACCACACTGACCAAGAAGATGTCGGAGGACCTCACCGACTACCTGCTCGAACTGGGTATCCGGGTGCGTTACCTGCACTCCGAGGTGGACACGCTCCGCCGGATCGAACTGCTGCGTGAGCTGCGGATGGGCGAGTACGACGTGCTGGTCGGGATCAACCTGCTACGCGAGGGCCTGGACCTGCCCGAGGTGTCGCTGGTGTCGATCCTGGACGCCGACAAGGAGGGCTTCCTGCGCTCGGGCACCTCGCTGATCCAGACCATCGGCCGGGCGGCCCGTAACGTCTCGGGTCAGGTGCACATGTACGCCGACCGGGTCACCCGGTCGATGGCACAGGCGATCGACGAGACCAACCGGCGCCGGGTCATCCAGGTCGCTTACAACACCGAACACGGCCTGGACCCGCAGCCGCTGCGCAAGCGAATCAGCGATATCACCGAGATGCTGGCCCGCGAAGCCGAAGACACCGAGGAACTGCTGGCTGCCGGAGCGCCGGTCGGCGGCTCGGGAAGGTCGCAGTCCCGGGGCAAGTCGCCGACACCCGGTCGCGGTGGCCGGGGCGCTTCCGGTGGCGTCATCGGGGTCGGCGCGCATGCCGACGGCAAGCTGGACGTAGCGACGATGCCCCGGGCGCAACTGGCCGATCTGATCCAGCAGCTCAACGACCAGATGCTCGGTGCCGCGCGTGAGTTGCAGTTCGAGGTGGCCGCCCGGCTCCGCGACGAGATCGGTGAGCTGAAGAAGGAGCTGCGTGGCATGGACGCTGCAGGCGTGCGATGACCACGGCCGGCTTGCGTTTCCAGGTGTCCATCGACTGTGCCGACCCGGCCGCGCAGAGCAAGTTCTGGTGCCTCGCGCTCGGCTACATCGAGCAGCCGCCACCGGAGGGCTTCGACAGCTGGGACGCCTTTGCCGACACGGTCGACATGCCGGCCGACGAGCGGGACAGGTTCGGCTCGGTGGTGGATCCGGCCGGCCTCGGACCCCGGTTGCTGTTCCACAAGGTTGCCGAGGGCAAGGTCGTGAAGAACCGACTGCACTTCGACATCAATATCGGCGGCGCCCGGCGAGGGGATGAACGCCGGGCCACCGTGCGTGAACACGCCGGACGGCTGGTCGACGCCGGCGCCACGCTGGTCGAGGAGCGCGAGGACGACTTCAGCTGGTGGATCGTGCTGACCGATCCCGGGGGTAACGAGTTCTGCCTGCAATGACAGCCAAACGTGGCCGCTCGCGATGGCGCGGGCCCTTGATCTTTGTCGTCATCGTGCTGGTATTGCTGGTGGCCGCGGACCGGATCGCGCTGGTTGCGGCCGAACACCAGATCGCGGCGAAAGTGCAGTCCAAGCAGGACCTGACGACGAAACCGTCGGTGTCCATCGAGGGTTTCCCCTTTCTGACCCAGGTGGCTGCCGGTCATTTCCACGCCGCGACCCTGGGCGCCTCGAATCTCAAGGTCGGGGGCAACGGCCGTACCGTCACGCTCGCCAGGCTGGACGCCCGGGTCACCGGGATCAGGACCAGCCGTGATTTCTCCTCTGCCACCGCCGACCAGGTCAGCGGCACTGCCACCCTCAGCTACCCGGAGCTTTCTCGGGTGGTCGGGGTGAGCCTGACCTACGACGGTGCTACGGCTGACGGCAATGGTCGGGTGAAGGCCATCAGGTCGGTCAGCGTGCTCGGCAAGACCGTGTCCGGAGCGGCCAGTGCCGAGGTCACGGTGGTCGATGGCGACCTACTGGAGTTCTCCGCCATCCAGGTCGGCCTGCCGCAAGCCGGCATCCCGATCCCGCAATCGATCACCGACCAGCTGTCCTCGGCGTTCAAGAATCGGCTATCGCTAGCAGGCCTTCCGTTCGGACTGCGCATCCAACGGTTGATCGCGGGACCGACCGGCGTGCGGGTCTCGGCGCTCGCCCGTGACGTCACCCTGAGCTAGCCGGACCCTGAGCTAGCTTCGTCCGCCCTGTTCAGTCGAGCATCAGCACCGAGGCTGTTCAGTCGAGCATCAGCACCGAGGGCAGCTCGCAGCGCGCATCCATTCGCAACAGCTGATAGGCCACCCCGCCGAGTCCAGGCATCAGCGCCGGTATGAAGGCCGCCCTGGCCAAGCCGCTCGTCGGTCCGTTCTGCTCGATGCTGGCGACGATGTAGGCATCGACAGTAGCTCGGTCGAGGCCGGCCGGAGCGAGGTCCAGGGCGAAGGCCGCGTCCAGCAGCTCCCAGGCACCGAGATCGCCGTGGCACATCGTGTGGTTGACACCCATGCCCTGGCGCCAGCACGAATCGGCAGCTCGCCGGACCACCGAGGCGTGGTCGGTCTGGCCGCCGACGCCTCGTCTGAGCAGATCGGCCGATACAAGTCCGATGCCGGTAGCGCCGTGGCACCAGGCGGTCGCGACGCCGTCCTCGGCACGGGCATCACGCCAGCCCCGCTCGATCGGATTCCAGAGGCTCTCCTCGAACGCGAACGCCCCATCGGCCGCGGCCGCGAAGTCACCGCGGCCGGTGACCTTGCCCAGCCGGGCCAGCGCCCAGCCAATACCGGTGGCGCCGTGCGCGACGCTGCCCAGGCCGTTCGGCCATAGCGGCGATCCCCAGCGGATCCGGCCGCCCTCGATCACCGCGAGTTCGAGCAGCTTCTCTCCGGTGGCAGTCGCCAGCTCCAGCAGGTTGCCGTCGGCGGTCCGATCAAACAGCCGCAGCAGCGCCACAATCGCGCCCGCGCGGCCCTTGAGCAGGTCTGTTTCGTGGGTTTCGGCCAACGAATCGGGCAGCAACTCGGCAATCCGGCCCGCCCGGCGCAACCCCTCGTCCTGGTCGAGGACACCGAGCTCGGACAGCGTGGTCCAGCACCAGATTTGTGAGCCCAGGCCGATGTACAGGCCCGGTGGCTCGGGCCGGCTCGGGTAGTCATCGGAACTATGGGCGACCCTGAATTCGTCCGTGGCCCGAATGCTTGCGATGGTGGCCGCCAGCAGCTCCTCTGCACCGGTTACCGGCCGCGCCCGACCGGCGGCCACCTCAGCCAGGTAGCCGGCCAGCAGCATCGCCACGCCCGGTGCACCGGAGTAGACGTCCGGACCCAGTGGTTGCACCGACCAGCCGGTCAGGTTCATCACCGGCGCGATCCAGGTAACCGTCCCGTCCTCGCCGTGCAGCGCGGTTGCGACCACCTGCTCCAGCAACTCGGCGGCCAGTCGTCGGCGTCGCGCGTCAAGCTCGTCGGCCACCGGCTCGCCTACCGGCATCGGCGCGCCGTCCGGCTCGTACCCATCGTTGAGATAGGCGCAGACCACCGAGGACTGGATCAACCGGCGCTCGACCGCCAGATCGGCTGAGCGCCACCGGTCGAGCGCCTCGGCGAGCACGTCGTGCGGCTCGCCCCAGGTCGTCTCGCGCGGCGCTCGTAGCCAGCCGGCACTGGGAACTGTCTGGAAGAACGGGATGTCGCCCTCGAGCAGTTCGGCGACCTCGGCAGCGATCACTGTCGGATCATTGGGTGCCGACGGCGTGAGCTCGCCATGCGCGGCGAGCAACGACGTGGCTCGCTCGATTGCGGCGGCCTCGTCATGCAACGACACAGGATGCCAGAGCATCCGGCTCAGCTCGGCGTAGGCCTCGGTCGACCTCAGGATCGCCCTGACATCGACGTCGGCGAAGGCATCGAAGGCGTCGGTCAGCCAGCCGGCCTCGTCGAGGCTGAGCAATCGGCCGGTCAGCTCGTCGAAGCCGGTCAGCACATCTGGCCAGTACCGCGCCAGGTCGGGTTGCGGGCTCGGCAGGTTCCGGGTGGTCGCTTCCGGCACTGCGCCGAGCGCGACCCGGGCCCGGTCGGTGCCGGCGTCGACGATCTGGTGCGCTTGGCTGCTCGGCTGCTGGCCGGGTATCGAGCCACCGGCCGAGATATCGACACCCCGCCAACCGAGCGCGACTCCGCGGCTGGGCAGCAGTCCGGAACTCAGCACGGTGCCCTTCAGCATCGTTGCGGCTCGGTCGAGCGCGTCGCCGGCACCGCGCGGTTTGCTCAGTCGAATCGGAGTGAACAGCGTTTCGCAGTCGATGACGGTCGGGGTGGGGCCGCAGGCGATCAGGTTCTCGGCGTGCAGGTCGGTGGTGCCGAACAACCTGGCCAGCGCGAGCCACTGGCCGATGCCGGTGTAGTACGTCCGGAGTTCGTCGGAGGATTTGCAGTAACGGTGTCCGATGAATTCTGACCAGCCGTAGGTTCCACAATTGATGACTGCGGGAACACGAATCCGCTGCGTCACCGGACTATCCCCGAACAGCCGGCCCAGGAACGTGGCCAGCGTGGCGTCGACGCCGAGCGGCCGCGGCTTGTAGACGACGGTCTGGCCTTGCAGGTCCAGCAGCGCCACGGACCGGCCGCCGCGATGGCTGTCTCCCTCGCCGAAGGTGACCCCGCTCAGCTGGCACTGCCCGTTCGGAACCAGGCGGGCGACCAGCCGTCGGTCGTTGGCGAACCGGCGTGCCAGTTCCAACGCGGCCGAACCGCGGCCACTGATCACCGCCGCCAACCGGGGCAGCAATGTCGGATAGTGCGGCTCCAGCGAGGTCCAGAAGTCCAATTTCGACGAGCGATCCAGGAATTCAGCCCAGCGTCCGGAGCTGTCGTCGGCATCGAGGTTGCCGCTCACTCTCGCCGCGTTCAATTCCAGCAGCAGCAGCCGGCTCACCTTGCGCCGGATCGCATCGGTGATCGATGCCCGAGCGCCGGATTGGACGGCCTGTCGCTCGGCAGCGCCGAGCCCCCCAAGCTCGTCCAGTCCGGCCGCCAGCGCGGCAAGCGCTGGCTCGATCAGGCAGCCGAAGCTGGCGTCGAAGGCGCCCTGCTCTGCTGGCTGAATGTCAATCAACGCTGGATCAACAGCAGGAACCGGGCCGCGAGGCCGTGCACGCCGAACAGCTCAGAGCGTAGGAATCGTCGCCGGTCAGTTCGGACTCTGCGTACTTGCTGGAAAACAGCGGGCCAGCCGGGTTGTCACCGCTGGCAATGGTGCGCCAGGCGTCGACAAGTGCTTCGGGGCGGGTGAGCAGCGGACTGGTCATGATGAAGTCCTTTACGGTGTTTGGGGATGATCAAACACTGTAAAGAGCGGGGTTTCGGCTGACAATAGGCTATGTGTCTAGTGGTCAGGATTCATTTGATCTCCGGCCGGCCGCCAACTGTGCGCAGCGCTCGGGCGCCGGCTCGGTTACCCGCCGCGACCGCCTGGAGCAGTTTCTCGCCACCGTGCAATGCCGCCAGCAGCCCGGCCGCGAATGCATCGCCGGCACCAGTCGAATCAAGCACCGGCACCGGCTCGGTGGGTAGCTCATGCCGCCGCCCGGCGTGCACGAGGCTGGCTCCCCGCGGACCGTCCTTGATCACCGCGGTGAATCCCCGGGCGGCGAGCATCGTCGGACCGGCCGGGTCGTCGTCGGTCATGGCTGCGAGTTCGTCGGTATTCGCTATCAGCAGTGCGCCGGCCGGCAACCATTCCAGCAACCGAGGACCGCCGAGGGCGCGGATCGGAGCCGCCGATGCCGCGTCGACCGATACCGGGACGCCAGCCTCGACCGCGCCGGCCAGCGCGTGCCGGGCCGCGGCCCGTGACCCCTCGTTCAGCAGCGCATAGCCGGACAGGTGCAGGCGGTCGCCAGCGCCCACCAGCGGCGGATCGGACAGGTCGGCTGGGCTGAGGGTCCCGTTGGCGCCGGCCGAGGGCACCATGGTGCGCTCGCCGTCCGGGCTGATCAGTACCAGGCAGACTCCGGTCGGCGTGCTCGGATCGATGGACACCCGGGTGGTCACGCCCTGGTCGCGAAGCCGCTGGACTGCCGCCTGGCCGAAGGCGTCGGCACCGACCCGGCCGGCGAAGACGGTGTCCGCACCGAGTTCGGCCAGCCAGGCCGCGGTGTTGGCTGCCGAACCGCCGTCGGAGAAGCTGATCGGGGCCGGCACGTCCGAGCCGGTTACCAGCGGGCCGGGTAACAGCGCCAGGACGTCCACCATCAGGTCGCCGAGGCAGACGATCCTGCTCATCGGCGCCGGCGCACGCTGAGTCGTGGGCGCACGCCGGGTCGTCGGCGCACGCCGGGTCGTCGGCTCACGCAGGGTCGTTGGCTCACGCCGGGTCGGCTGGTTCGCGGTCGGCCGGTTCGCGGTGGGCTGGTTCGCGGTCGGCTGGTTCGTGGTGGAGGTAGGCGGCGGCGATCTCGGCCGCTACCCGGGCATTGTTCAGTACCAGCCGGACGTTGGCTCGCAGCGAGGCGCCGTCGGTCTGCCGGTGGAAGAAGTCGAGCAGGAACGGCGTCACCTGCTTGCCGCTCACCCCGGTGCGGGCAAGTTCGGCAAGGCCGGCGGCGAGGGTCTGGTCATGCAGTCGACGATCCAACTCGTCGGCCGCCGGGATCGGGTTGGCCACCACCAGGCCGTAGCTGTCGGTGCCGAGGTCCTTGCGGGCGCGCATCACGGCCGCGACGTCGGCCGGTGAATCCACCCGCCAATCCAGCGGGTGTCCCGAGTCGGCCAGGTAGAAACCGGGGAAGGCGCTCGTTCGGTACCCGAGCACCGCGACGTTCAGCGTCTCGAGCCGTTCCAGGGTGGCCCCGACATCGAGGATCGACTTCACCCCGGCGCAGACCACCGTGATCGGGGTCCGGGACAGGGTGGTCAGGTCGGCTGACTCGTCCCAGGAATCGCGAGCCTGGCGGTGCACCCCGCCCAGCCCACCGGTGGCGAAGACCGGGATGCCGGCCCGGGCGGCCAGGTGCGCGGTCGAGGCCACCGTGGTGGCACCCAGTCCGCCCCGCGCCGCGACGGTGGCGATATCGCGGACGCTGACCTTGACCACGTCGTCGGAGCCGGCGATCACTTCGAGCGCTTGGTCGTCCAGGCCGATCCGGGGCTGGCCGTCGACGATCGCGATGGTGGCAGGTACCGCGCCGCCGTCGCGGACCGCCTGCTCGATCTCGCGGGCGATCCGCAGGTTGTCCGGCCGGGGCAGACCATGGCTGATGATGGTGCTCTCCAGCGCCACCACCGGCCGGCCGGCGGTGAGTGCGGCGGCAACTTCGGGGTGTACCTGCACAGTGATCCTCTCGATCCGGTAGGCATGTGTCATGCCTGTCAGCACGACTCTGGATCACGTCACTATCGTCACCGACGACTTCGAGGCCAGTCGGCCAGTATATGACGCGGTGTTGGCCGCGCTCGGGATGACGGTCTCGGTCGATTACATCGACCCCGAGGGTGACGACGAGGACACCGGGACGGTAGCCGCGATCGGTTACGGCCTGCCGGGGATGGCACCGCTGCTGTGGCTGGTGGCCGGGCTGAGCCGGACGTCCGGTGCGCACCTGGCGGTGGCGGTCACCGATCGGTCGGCGGTGCTGGCCGCCCACCAGGCGGCGCTGGCGGCCGGAGCCCGGGTCGTGCAACCGCCGCGAGACTGGGAGCAGGCTCGGCTGGGATATTTCGGCGCCCAGTTCGCCGACCCGGCCGGCAACCTGATCGAGGTGCTGTTCCGGGCTGTCCCCGATTCCGCTGGCTAGGCCCGGGCGGAGTACTGCGAGGGTCAGCCTCGGCGGAAACGGTCACCCACCGGTGGAGCCGAGGCGTTCGCCGAGCCCACTCGCAACTCACTACGGCGACTTTGTGGGTTAGAGCAGGTCGGCGAAGTGCTCGACGTGCGGCGGCTGGGCGAAGTAGGGTCCGATTCCGGCGCGCCAGCTGGTGAACCGATCGGAGGCCCGGAATGCCTCGTGCGAGTCGAGGGAATCCCATTCCACCAGCAGCACGAAGCGGGTCGGGGATTCGATGCCATGGGTCATCCGCAGGCTGCGGCAGCCGGGGGTGTCCTCGACCGCCCAGCGCACTTCGCGGAAGCCGGCCTCGAAATCCGCCTCGGTGCCGGGTTGGACGTCGATCAGTGCCACCTCAAGGACCATGGCTGCGATCCTGGCAGACTGTCCCTCGATGACTGGTGCCCGGGTCCGAAGCGGGGTCGCCCGATGGTTGGCCCGATACTGGGCGCAGCCAGCCCGGATCGGGGCAATTGCGGCGGTGCTCTTCATCGGAGCCGGTTGCTCGGCCGCCCCGCAGCGATCGGCCCAGACCGGCGATCCGGCCGTTCCGCTGAGCGTGGCCAGCACGCCGACCCAGCCACCGACCAGCAGACCGGCCTACACGCCGACTGATAAGCCAACCGACACCCCGAGCCGGACGGTGCTACCGCTGCCGAACCCGGCACCGGTTACCAGCCGGCCGGCGCCCCCGGCTAAACCGGCTGGCCTGCCAGCGCTGCCGGTCGCAGGCAGCACCGGCACGGCCAGCCAGGCGATCACGGTGAGCGCGCCACGATTGGGCGCCACCCAGGCGACCCTGCAGGCCTGGGACCGCACGCCGGCCGGCTGGTTTCGCGACGGCCCGGCGGTGCCCGCCTGGCTGGGCTCCGCCGGCATGTCCACCAATGCCCATGAGGGTTTCACCGGCACTCCGGTGGGTAGCTTCGGCCTGACCCAGGCGTTCGGCAACGACGCCGATCCGGGTAGCAGGCTGCCCTACTTCCGAGTCGGGCCAAACGACTGGTGGTCGGGTGACAGCAGCTCCGCGACGTACAACACCCACCAGCGATGCCTGGCGGCGAGCTGCCCGTTCGACACCGGCGAGAGCGAGAACCTGCACGATGCCGGCTGGGTGTACGGCTACGCGGTGGTGATCGACTACAACACCGCTCCGGTGGTGCCGGGCAAGGGCAGCGCGTTCTTCCTGCACGTCACCGAGAACAAGCCCACCCAGGGGTGCGTGTCGATCCAGCAGGCTGCCCTGGTCCGGATCCTGCGCTGGCTCGACCCGGCCCGGCACCCCCGGATCCTGCTCGGGGTCAGCTAACCCTGCGCGCCCCGAGCGACGTCTTGCTGAGCGTTGGCTAGCCGCGCTCATCACCGGCTCGGATCAGCTAACCCGGCACATCATCTGCAGGACCCGCTGGCGTTGGCTACACCTGCGCGGGCAGGATCCGGCCGCTGACCTCGGCGACCGCGATCTGGCTGCCGGCCGGTCCCGGCGCGACGGCGGTGATCCGCACCTCATCGCCGTCGAGCAGGAAGCTGCGGGTGCTGCCGTCGGCCAGCGTGAGCGGTTCGGCACCGGACCAGCTCAGTTCCAGCAGGCTGCCGCGCTGCTCGGGCGCCGGCCCGCTGACCGTCCCGGAGCCGTACAGGTCACCCGGTCGCAGCGACGCCCCGTTAACGGTCAGGTGGGCCATCATCTGGGCAGCCGTCCAGTACATCGTGGCGAATGGCGGCTGCGAGATCAGCTCACCGTTCAGCCGCACCTGCAGCCTGAGGTCCAGGTTCCACGAATCGCCGGCATCATCGAGGTACGGCAGCGGCTGCGGGTCGCGCGGCACGGCTGGCACCCGGGCCGATTCCAGCGCGCTGAGCGGGGTGATCCAGCCGGAGATCGAGGTGGCGAAGGACTTGCCGAGGAACGGTCCCAGCGGCACGTACTCCCAGGCCTGCAGGTCGCGGGCCGACCAGTCGTTGAGCAGCACCACGCCGAACACCCGCTGATCGAAGTCACTGATCGGAACGGCCGTCCCGAGCTCGGAACCCGTGCCGACCACGAAGCCCACCTCGGCCTCGATGTCCAGCCGCAGCGACGGGCCGAACTCGATCGCGTCACCGACCTTGCGCTGCCCGCGCGGCCGGCGGATCTCGGTGCCCGAGACGACCACCGTGCCGGCCCGGCCGTGGTAGCCGATTGGCAGGTGTTTCCAGTTCGGGGTCAGCGCCGCCCCGTCCGGCCGGAAGATCCGCCCGACGTTGCTCGCATGGTTCTCCGAGGCGTAGAAGTCGACGTAGTCGGCGACGGTGAACGGCAACGCCATGCTCAGCCCGTCGAGCGGCAGCAGCCGTGGCTCGATCTGTGACTGGAACCGCTGGTCGGTGAACCACTCGGTGATCGCGGCCCGGACCTCGGACCACACCTCCGGCCCGGCCGCCAGGAACGGGTCGAGGGTGGCGCCGGCGAACAACCGGGCGCGCTCGCCCAGCAGTGACTGGGTGGCCGGGCCCAGCGGCAGCGCCAGCTCACCGATCCGGACGGCCGGCTGCGGGCCGATGCCGGGCACCATCGGCACCCCGTAGGGCAGCGTGTCGACGCCGAACGGGTCGTCGTCGGCAAGTTCGAGCCAGGTTCGCGTCACGGAGCGGCCACCAGTCCCAGGGTGTCGAGGTCGGTCAACGGTTCGTCGATGCTGCAGCTGCCGATCGAGCGGAATCGCGCGCGGAGTTCGGCGACCGCGGGCTCGGACAGGCTAGCGGCCCGTTCGGCAAGCACCGCCGGGTCATCCAGAGCCAGCGCCGCGGCCGGCTGGTCGCCCCGCAGCGCGGCATGAACGGCCAGCAGGACGTTGAGAAAACCGTGCTGGGCGAAGCCGGTGGCCGGATCGGTCTGCGGCGTGGCGTGGTGCAGGCCTGCGGTGCATTTGAACCGCACGCCGGACTCGACCGCGATGCCGATCGCGGCACCCAGCGCAGTCGCGGTGGGAAAGGCAGCCGCGGTCACGCCGCCGGTGCGTAGTTTCAGCCCGAGGCCGGCCTCAGCCAGCGCGACGGCTACCGCCGGGGTCAGCTCGGTGACCGGGATCTCGGCGAACACCGGACGGCCCGCCGCGACCAGCAGGGTGATCGAACGGGTCAGCTCGGCAACCGGCACCGGCAGTTCGAGCACCGCCAGTTGGACGCCGGTCAGTGAGTCGGCCAGCTCGACCGCGGCACCGGCCTCGGCCGGCCCACCGGGCACCGTCACCGATACCGGCACCGGCTGGTCGAGTTCGGCGGCCAGTTCGGTGAGCCGGGACGCCGGGCAGACGAACGGTCCGACCAGCCCGGCGTACCAGGACTTGCGGTAGCCGGCCTGGGCGCGGACCGCGTCCGGCATCGAGGCATTGCCCGGCGGGAACAGCGCGGCGTCGTCGAACAGGCCGTGGAACAAAGGCGGAATGGAACTCATGCGGGCGGCCCTGCCCCGCCGGACCAGCTCCAGGCGTACTTGCCGTCGTCGGCGGCCCGGCCGGCCTCGCCGAGTTCCAGCGGCCGGAAGGTGTCGACCATGACCGCGAGCTCGTCGAAGTAGTGGATGCCGATGCTCGCCTCGTAGGCACCGGGCTGCGGGCCGTGCGAGTGGCCGCCCGGATGCAGCGAGATCGAGCCCGGACCGATGCCCGAACCCTTGCGGGCTTCATAGTTGCCCGCGACGTAGAACATCACCTCGTCGGAATCGACGTTGGAGTGGTAGTAGGGCACCGGGATCGACAGCGGGTGGTAGTCCACCTTGCGCGGTACGAAGTTGCAGATCACGAAGTTGGTGGCCTCGAAGACCTGGTGCACCGGCGGCGGCTGGTGCACCCGTCCGGTGATCGGTTCGTAGTCGGCGACGTTGAAGACGTAGGGGTACAGGCAGCCGTCCCAACCGACCACGTCCAGCGGGTGGTGCGGCAGCAGGTGCACGGTGCCGCCGATACCACCGGCCACGCTGGAATCCCGGTGCTTGAGGTAGACCTCGACGTTGCCGCCCTCGGCCAGCAGCGGGCCGGCCGGCATTCGCAGGTCACGCTCGCAGTACGGGGCGTGTTCGAGCAGCTGGCCAAACCGGGACAGGTAGCGCTTGGGCGGCGCGATGTGCGAGTTCGCCTCGATGCAGTACAGCCGCACCGGACCGTCGCCGGTCGGCAGCCACCGGTGGGTGGTGGCCCGCGGCAGGATGACGTAGTCACCCTCGCCGACCTCGAGGCTGCCGAACACCGTCTCGACGGTAGCGGAGCCACCCTGCACGAACACGCACTCGTCGCCGATTGCATTGCGGTAGAAAGGTGAAACCTTACCGGCCACCACGTAGCTGATCCGGACGTCGGCGTTGCCCAGTACCAGCCGCCGGCCGGTCACCGCGTCGACCTCGGCCGCCTCGCCGAACAGGGTGGGCAGCACCAGGTGCAGCGGGGTGAGCGGCGCGTTCGGTGTGGTCGCCTGATCCGGCAGCGTCCAGCTGGTGGCGCCGATGATCGCCGACGGGATGTTGCGGTGATAGAGCAGCGACGAGTCGGACGAGAAGCCCTCTTCGCCCATCAGCTCTTCGAAGTAGAGCTGCCCCTGCTCGTCCCGATGCTGGGTATGCCGCTTGGGCGGCACCGCCCCCACGCTGCGGTAGTAGGCCATCGCTGGACTCCTTTGTTCAGCAGGATCAATAGTTCAGCAGGATCAATAGTTCAGCAGGATCAACCGTGCTCAGCTTTCGTTACCGCCGACCGTACCGAAGGGCACCGACAGGATCGGTGGCGGCTCAGGCCTTGAGGGCAGAGATCTTGCCGGCCACCTCAGGTTCGGGCTCCGGCGTCGACGGCCCGGCCCGGGTGCCGCCGACATAGAGCCAGCCCAGCAACTGCTCGTGCTCGGCGATCGCGAGCAGCTGCCGAACCGGCGCCAGCTCGACGGCCGGCCCGGTGCGCCACATCGCGGTGTAGCCGGCCTCGAAGAGCACCAGCTGCAGGGTGGCCACCAGTGCTCCGACCGCGGCCAGCTGCTCCCAGCGGGGGACCTTCGGGTGCTCGATCGGGACGGCCACGATGGAGATCAGCAACGGCGCCCGCAGCGTCTTGGTGGCGGTCTTGGCGGCGGCCGGGGTGCCGGGCTCGTCGCCGAAACCGACCGCCAGCGCGTCGCCGAGTCGCTCGCGGGCAGCGCCCCGCAGGGTGATCAGCCGCCACGGCCGCAGCCCGGCATGGTCGGGGCTGTGGGCGGCCAACCGCAGGTAGCCGGCCAGCTGGTCCTCCGACGGCGCGTCGTCGGTGACGGGGGTGGTACTGCGCCGGCTGCGGATCGCCTCGCTGAGTTCCATCGAAATCCCGTTCTGTGTTGGTCGTCCTAGCCGAAGCTCCCGGTAAACCCGAGCTCCGCAAAACCCTAGGTGGCGCGTAATCCTGTCCGGCCGGCAGAGGTAGGGCCCTGCCGAACTCACTAGGCTGGCCGGGTGAGCGACGACGGCGTTACCACCCGGCGGCCGGCCCTCAGCGGCCCGGACGCGGACTCCTTCCGGCACGTACTGGGGCACTACCCGACCGGCGTCGCGGTGATCACCGCGCACACCGAGGCCGGCCCGGTCGGGATGGCGATGAATTCCTTCACTTCGCTGTCCTTGCTACCGCCGCTGGTGCTGTTCTGCCCGGCCGAGTCGTCGGCGACCTGGCCGCTGCTGCGGTCGGCCGGTGCGATCGCCATCAACGTGCTCTCGGCCGGTCAGGAGTCGGTGAGCCGGGCCTTCGCCGCCCGCGACAGCGACCGGTTCGCCGGCATCGACTGGTCGCCGGGCGGCAACGGCGCGCCGCTGCTGGACGACGCGCTGGGCTGGCTCGAATGCACGGTGGAGGCCGAGCATCCGGCCGGCGACCACACCGTGGTGATCGCCCGGATCGAGTTGATGGGCGTGCACGACCAGATCGGTGACCCGCTGGTGTTCTTCCGGGGCGGCTACTACCAGGGCATCGCCGAGGCCGCCGAGTCGGACTGAGCTGCCTGTCGCCTCCGGAGCCGGTTCCGACTGAGCCCTACTGCACGCAGCTGGTGTCGGCCGCGGTCCGGACGGCCGGGTCGGAGCTGGCGTAGCCGCCGCCGTTCGAGCTGGTTGCCGACCCGGTGGGGGCTGGTGCCGGCAGGCCGAGGACGTGTGCCTGATCGGTGCCGAGCACCAGCTGCACCGAGCGCACGGTGTGGGTCAGCACCGGGACGGCCCCCGGCACCGCTGCGGCGAGCGCCTTGGCCTGCGCCTGCATCCCGTCCGGGTAGCGGATCTGGGTTGTCTTGCTGGTCAGCCGGGTCTGGCTCAGCGTGGCGTGAAAGCCCCGCGCGGTCAGTGCGGTGACGGACGCGGCGGCCGGTCGGCCGCCGTCGATCACGGTGACGCTGACCGAGGCCGGGCTGGCTGGCGTGGCCTTCTCGTACTTGCTGGGCTGGCCGATGAACTTGGCGATGAACGCGGGCATCGCGTCGGCGTCGATCTGCTCGCCGAGGTACTCGCTGCCCTGGTATGCCGGCCCGGACATCGGGATGGTGGCCAGCGCCAGCCGGCCGGCGGTCAGCGACCGCATCTGGGTGGCCAGGGTGAGCAACTTGCCGCCCTGCAGGCCGACATCGACGGTCAGCGACGAGCTGACCGCGCTGATGATCCGGCCGATCTTCAAGGGATTGGCCAGGTTCTGCGGGGTTCCCAGCTTGCGGAACAGCGCCGCGAGGAAGTACCGCTGGCGCTGGACGCGGGTGTAGTCGCTGAGTCCCGGACCGTGCCGTTGCCGGACGAAGGCCAGTGCCTGCTTGCCCTGCACGTTGCGGTTCACACCCTGCTTGAGGTCGATGCCGGAGTAGCCGTTGGGATGGCTGGCGTCGCCCTCGGTGCTGGCGTTCTGCGCCTGGCACAGGTTGAGGTCGACCCCGCCGACCGCCTTGCTGACCCGGTAGAAACCGAGCATGCCGATCTTGAGGAAATGATCGATGCTCAGGCCGGTGATCCGGGTGATCGCGTCGGCCAGCGCCACCGGGCCGCCGCCGGCATCGCCGCCGGCGGCGGCGTACACCGAGTTGATCTTGCCGGTGCCCTGGCTGCCGGGCAAGGTGATCAGCGCGTCCCGGGGAAAGGACATCAGCGAGGCGGACCGGCCGTCGGCGGGCAGGTGCAGCACCATGATCGTGTCGGTGTTGTCGCCCGCGCTGTAGTCGGTGCCGATGTCGGCCAGCTCGGCGGCGGTGGCACCCTGGCGCGAATCGTCACCGACGATCAGGACGTTCTGATCCGCCCCGTCGATGTTGGGTGCGGTTCGGGCCGTCCGATCATGGTTGAACGGCACGACCGTGACGGAGCTGGACAGCGAGTTGAAGGTGAGCCAGACGAAGCCGCTGCCAAGCAGGATCAGCAGCGACAGCAGGGCCGCCACCGTGTTCACGGTCAGCCGCGTGGGCCGGCGAAACCGGCCCCGCCGCTGGCCTGGTGAGCTTCGGGATTCATCGCAGTGATTCCTCCAGGTCGTCCATCGCGGCCTGGATCCGGCGAATCGACACCGGCCCGGTGGTACCCAACTTCTGGGCGAACACGCTGACCCGGAACTCCTCGATCAGCCACCGCAACCCGTCGAACTCGGCAGGATCGAGCCGATCGCCCAACTTGGCCCGCAGCTCGGCCAGGTCGGTGAGCACCACCGACACCTGGGCCTGCCGGTCGCGGTCCCGGCCCAGGTTGGTCTGCGCATCGTCCAGCCGTTGCGCCATCGCCTTAAGGTACCGGCGCAATTGTGGCAGCTGACCGCCGGTAGCGAGCACGAATCCCGGATACACCAGCTCGTCCAGCTGGGTCCGCACCTGCTCGATGACCGGCCGCAGCGGCTGGCCGGTCAGGTTGGCCAGCCGCACCTCGACGTCCTGGACGGCGGCGATGATCGCCTCGACGGTAACGAGCAATCGCCCCGCCGCCGGGACCAGGTCGGCACCGACGGCCTTGCGCAAACGGTCGAACTCCGGCCGGGTCCAGACCGGGCCGCCGGCCGTCCGCAGCGAGGCGTCCACGGCAGCTGCCACGCAGTCGGCCAGCAGTGCCGCGGGCGAGCCGTGCGGGGCCCGACTCAAGGTCAGTCGCTGCCGTTGATCCAGCCCGCGGATCAGCGTTTTCACCGGTGACGGAAGGGTGTTGACCAGCAGCTGGCGGGTGCCGGCCCAGTGCGAGCGGCGTTGCGAGTCGGGGTTGTCCAGCACCCGGATCGCGACGGTGCCGTCCAGCTCGGCCAGCGCCGGGTAGCCGGTCAGCACATTGCCGTTCAGTTCACGCCGGACGATCCGGGGCAGCTCGTCGAAGTCCCAGTCGGCCAGCCGATCCCGAGCCAGGTCGGCGGTGACGCTCTGCAGGGTCGCGGTCACCGCGGGCGCGAATTGCCTTTGCAGGGCGAGCAGATCCTTGCCGGCACCGAGCACCGTGCCGTCCGGGTCGAGTACCTGGTAGCTGGGTCGCAGGTGTTCGGGCAACTTGTCCAGCTGCCAGGCCTCGGCCGGGATGTCGATACCTCGGTTGCGGCGCAGCTCGTCGGCGAGCACGCTGGTCAGCCGTTCGGTCGAGCCGGTCAGCTGATCGGGCAAGGCGGCGACCAGCGCGCTGGCGGTGTCCGGGATCGGCACCACCCCGCGCCGCAGGTCTTTCGGCAGGGTACGCAGCAGCGCGGTGACCAGCTCCGCACGCAGCCCCGGCACCTGCCAGTCCAGCCCGGCCGCCACCGCATCATTGAGCAATGGCAGCGGAATCCCGACCGTGACGCCGTCGGCGGCGGTGCCCGGCTCGAACCGGTAGCTGAGGTCGACCGAGAAGTCACCGGCGGTCCAGCGGTCCGGGAACTGCTCGGCCGAGACGCCGCCGGCACCCTCCCGGACCAGCTGGCTGGTCGACAGGTCCAGCAGGTCCGGCGTCTGGTGACGAGCCTTCTTCCACCACGCGTCGAAGTGCCGGCCGGAGACCGCCGAGGCCGGGATGCGTTTGTCGTAGAAGGCGAAAACCGAGTCGTCATCGATCAGGATGTCCCGCCGGCGGGCCCGGTTCTCCAGGTCGGCGACCTCGGCGACCAGCGCCCGGTTGGCCTTGAAGAAGTGGTGGCGGCTCTCCCAGTCGCCCTCGACCAGGGCATGCCGGATGAACAGCTCGCGAGACACTTCCGGTTCGATGGCGTGATAGCCGACCTTGCGTCCGACTATCAGCGGAACGCCGTACAGGGTGACCCGCTCGATGGCCACCACCGCAGCCCGCCGCCGTTCCCAGTGCGGTTCGGAGTAGCTGCGTTTGACCAGGTGCGGGCTGAGTTCCTCGGCCCATTCGGCCTGGATGCCGGCGTTCACCCGGGCCCACAGCCGCGAGGTGTCGACCAGCTCGGCGGCCATCACGAACTGTGGCTGCTTCTTGAACAGCGCCGAGCCGGGAAAGATCGCGAACCTGGCGTTGCGGGCGCCGAGATAGTCCCGGCGCGCGGGGTCCTTCAGGCCGACGTGCGAGAGCAGCCCGGCGAGCAGGCTGCGATGGATCTGCTCGATATCGGCAGCCTGATCGCCGATGGTGACGCCCATCGTCTTGACGATCTGGCGCAGCTGGCCGAACAGGTCCTGCCATTCCCGGATCCGCAGGTAGTTCAGGTATTCCGAGCGACACATCTTGCGGAACTGGTTGGACGACAGGGACTGTTGCTGCTCGCGCAGGTAGCGCCAGAGGTTGAGGTAGGCGGTGAAGTCCGAGTTCGGGTCGGCGAACCGGGCGTGTTGGGCGTCGGCGGCCTGCTGATGCTCGGCCGGCCGCTCCCGTGGATCCTGGATGGACAGTGCCGCCGCGAGGACCAGCACGTCGGCCAGGCAGCCGCGCTGGTCGGCCTCGATGATCATCCGGGCCAGCCGCGGATCCACCGGCAACTGCGCGATCTTGCGCCCCAGCGCGGTCAGCTTCGGCTGGCCGGCGGTGTCCAGCGCGCCGAGTTCGGTGAGCAACCCGATGCCGTCGGCGATCTGGCGGGCATCCGGCGGGTCGATGAAGCCGAACCGTTCGATCGCGCCGAGATCCAGCGCCGCCATCTGCAGGATCACCGATGCCAGGTTGGTACGCAGGATCTCCGGATCGGTGTACTCGGGCCGGGAATCGTGATCGTCCTGGGAGTACAGCCGGATGCAGATCCCGTCCGAGGTCCGCCCGCACCGGCCGGCCCGTTGCTTGGCCGAGGCCTGCGAAATGGGCTCGATCGGCAGCAGTTGCACCTTGGTTCGCTGGCTGTACCGGCTGATCCGGGCCGTCCCGGCATCGACCACGTACTTGATACCCGGCACCGTCAGCGAGGTCTCGGCAACGTTGGTGGCCAGCACCACCCGGCGCCCCTGGTGCTTGGCGAACACCCGATGCTGCTCGGCGGCCGACAGCCGCGCGTACAGCGGCAGCACCTCGGTGTCCGGCAGTCGTAGGCCGTTGATCGCATCGGCGGTATCGCGGATCTCTCTTTCACCGGAAAGGAAAACCAACACATCGCCGGACGGCTCGCGGCGCAGTTCGACGATCGCGTCGCAGATCGCGCTGACCTGGTCGCGCTCGTCATCGGGCTCGTCGGTGATCGGCCGGTACCGCACCTCGACCGGATAGCTGCGGCCAGACACCTCGACGATCGGGCACGAATCGAAGTAGGCGGCGAAGCGCTGCGGGTCGATGGTGGCCGAGGTGATGATCAGCTTCAGGTCCGGCCGGCGGGGCAGCAGCTGTTTCAGGTATCCCAGCAGGAAGTCGATGTTCAGGCTGCGCTCGTGTGCCTCGTCGATGATGATCGTGTCGTAGGCCCGCAGCAGCCGGTCGCGCTGGATCTCGGCGAGCAGGATGCCGTCGGTCATCAGCTTGACCAGGCTGGTGTCGCTGACCCGGTCGGTGAACCGAACCGCGAAGCCGACCGTCTCGCCGACCTGGGAGCCGAGTTCCTCGGCGATCCGTTCGGCCACCGAGCGTGCCGCGATCCGGCGCGGCTGGGTGTGCCCGATCATGCCCCGCACGCCCCGGCCGAGTTCCAGGCACAGCTTCGGGATCTGGGTGGTCTTGCCCGAGCCGGTCTCACCCGCGATGACCAGCACCTGGTTCGCCTCGATGGCGGCGAGCAGATCGTCGTGCCGCTGGCTGACCGGCAGCTCGGCCGGATAGTGCAGCTCGGGTACCGCGGCCTGCCGGGCGGCCAGCCGCTGTTCGGCCCGGACCAGTTGGGCGAGCAGCGCGCGGCGATTCTGCCGGCGGCCAAACCGGTGCCGGTCGCGCGGTCCGAGTGCGGCGATCCGGCTGGTCAGCTCGGCTTCGGACGGATCCGGCGAGGGTGGCGGGGCGGCGGGCTCAGTAGACATCGGCCCTACCAGGATAGTTCCCCGCGACGAACGACTTATCGCTCAGCAGCCGTCCGAGCCGGCGGCCGGCACGGTGTCTGCCGGCAGCCTGAGCGCCGCCCGCAGCCAGAGCCGGTAGGTATCGGTCGAGAACGCCGAGGAGTAGGAGGTGAAGTCCACGCAGCCACCCTGGTGCAGCCCGCCGATCACGCCGGCCACCAGCGACAGGTTGCCCACTCGGATCAGCCACGGCGCGCCGCTGGTGCCGCCGAAGTAACCGGCACAGTCGAAGCTCGGGTAGCCGTCGGTCTTGTAGACGGTGACCGCGCAGTCGATCGGCCGGTCATTGATCCCGGCCGGGTAGGCGGGCACCGTCAGCTTCTTGCCGGCCCGCGGTGCCGGGACGATCACGTTGCCGCCGCCGGTCACCTGCTGGACGCCGACCGTCCGGCCGTGCCAGACCTGGGTGGCCAGCCGCAGGATGGCGTAGTCGTGCTGCGGGTCCTGCGAGCCGATCCAGGACGGGTCGACGTAGGCGGCGGTGGTGGTCCACACCCCATACGGGGTATGGCCGTCGTCGTAGCCCGGGGCGAACAGCAAACCGGCGCCGGTGCCCGACACGCAGTGCCCGGCGGTCAGGATCAGGTCGTGCTGAGGGCTCTGCAGGATGCTGGCCGTGCAGCCATGATCGTTGGTGAGGCCGTTGTCGAACAGCGGCCCGACATCGGCGATCCCGGGCACCGACTCGGCGGTCGGAGTGTTGGCCGGGGTCACTGCGCCGGCCGCGTCCGGAATCGTCGCGGTCAGCAGCAGGACGGCCAGGACGGTGAGCATTCCGCGTACACGCATGGTCTCGATCATTGCCTGTTCGCCGGTCAGATGCCAGGCAGACGCTCCGTCATGGATGCGGCCAGCACCAGTGCGAGCGTGAGATAGGTCGTAACCGAGAGCACCATCAGGGGCCAGCCGCCGTGCGAAAAGGCGAGGCCGGTGGCCGTGCCGAGCACGCTGGATCCGGCGTAGTAGGCGAGTAGGTACAGGGCGCTGGCTTGCGCCCGCGCGGTGGTGGCCCGCCGGGCTACCCAACCGCTGGCCACCGCGTGCGCGCCGAAGAAGCCGGCGGTGAAGATCAGCAGGCCGGCCACGATCAGGCCGACCTGCTCGGGCAGCGTCAGCGTCAGGCCGCCGGCCATCACCAGGGTGCTGGCCAGCAGGGTGGTTCTGGCACCCCAGCGATCGGCGAGCCGGCCGGCCAGCGTGGACGATGCGGTACCGGCCAGGTAGGCCAGGAACACCAGGCCGATGACGCCCTGGCTCAGCTCGAACGGGGCGCGCAGCAGCCGGTAGGCGAGGTAGTTGTAGGTCGCGACGAAGCCGCCCATCAGCAGGAACGCGATCAGGCACAGCCGAACGATGCCGCTGTCGGCCAGGTGTCCGAGCACGGTGCGTCGCAGTACCGGCCAGCTCAGCGGGACCCGATGGAACCGACCGGCCTCGGGAATCTGGTAGCTGAATGCCACGGTGGCCGCAACCGCCAGCACGCCGACCGCGAGCACGCCGTACCGCCAACTGGTGCCGTCGCCAGCGGCCGCCGCGACCAGCCGGCCACCGACGCCGCCCAGGCTGTTGCCGGCGACATAGACGCCCATCGCGGAACCGAGCGAGGACGGGTGAACCTCGTCACCGACGTGGCCCATCGCGACCGCAACCACCGCGGCGAGCGCCACCCCGATAAGCGCCCGCAACGCGACCAGGATCCAAAAGTTCGGCGCGGCGGCCGACACCAGAACCAGCGCGCAGGCGCTGACCAGCCCGATCCGCATCAGTCGGATCCGGCCGAACGCCTCGGCCAGGCTGGACAGCGGCAGGATCGCGATGGCCAGCGCGCCGGTACCGGCCGAGACGGTCAGGCTGGCGGCGGCGGGGGATACCGCGAGGTCTCCGCCGATGGCAGGTAGTAACGGCTGGGTGCAGTAGAGCAACGCGAAGGCGGCCAGCGCGGCACCGAGCATCGCCCGCTGTAGCTGGGCGAATTCGGGGGTGCCGGCCCGGTAGCCGGCCTCGACCTCGGCTGGACGTGGCATCGATTCCACGGTGCCACCGCCCGGCGTCGCGGTGCCAGCTCTGAGACGAACGTCGCGCTGTGGGCTCGGGTCACGGGCGAAGCCGGCCAGCCGCGCTGCTGCCGCTCAGCCGGCTGTGTCGCGCACCCATGGCGGCCAATCCGGTCGACCGCACTGTTATCGTCCGCACGACCGCTTGCCGGTCGCAACCACTTGGGAGCTCATCGTGCCTGACACCACTTGTCACATGTCGATCTCGCTGGACGGCTTCGTCGCCGGGCCGGACCAGAGCCTGGACGACCCGCTGGGAAAACGGGGCCGGGAGCTGCACGGTTGGCACATCGGCGATCCGCGGGCCAACGATGCTGACAAGATCGCGACCGAGTGGCTGATGCGCCCCCGGGGTGCGTACGTGATGGGACGGAACATGTTCGGCCCGATCGGGGGGACTGGGACGAGGACTGGACCGGCTGGTGGGGCGCCGAACCGCCGTATCACGCGCCGGTGTTCGTGCTGACCCATCACGCTCACGATCCGATCCAGCTGGACGGGGGGACTACCTTCCACTTCGTCACCGAAGGGTTCGGCGCGGCCTACTCCGCGGCATGTGAGACCGCCGGAGAAAACGGCGTGGACATCGCAGGTGGGGCCTCAACCGTCCGGCAGGCGCTGCTAGCTGGGGTGATCGACGAGCTCACCCTCGACATCGCTCCTGTCCTGCTCGGTTCGGGGGAGCGCATCTTCGACGGGATCGAGTCTTTCGGCTTCGAGCCCGCCGAGGTCTTGCACTCGCCGCTGAGCACCCACATCCGCTACCGCCGCCTCGGACACGGATAGCCCCGCAGTTACCAACCCCGCGCGCGCCATTCGGCCAGCTGTGGTCGCTGCTCGCCGAGCGTCGAATCGTCGCCGTGGCCAGGGTAGAACCAGGTGTCGTCGGGGTAGCTGTCGAACAGCCGCTCGGTGACGTCGGCCAGCAGCTGCTCGAAGTCCCCGGCCTGCCAGGTCTTGCCTACCCCGCCAGGGAAAAGTGAATCGCCGGTGAATAGGTGACCCGACCCGTCCGGGTCCTGGTAGTACACCGCGACCGAGCCCGGGGTGTGCCCGCGCAGCTGGCTCACCGCGAGCTCCAGCTGCCCGACGTGCACCGTGTCGCCGTGCTGCAGCAGCCGATCGGTCGGCACCGGAATGCCAGCCGCATCGTCCGCGCCGGCCAGCGTCCGGGCGCCGGTCTGGGCCACTACCGCGGCCAGCGCCTGCCAGTGGTCGTGATGCTGGTGGGTGGTCAGCACCGTCCCGGCCGGCTCACCGCCCAGCCGGCTGAACTCGGCGATCCGGTCCGGCTCGTCGGCCGCGTCGATCAGCAGCGCCTCGCCGGTGGCCCGGCACCGGATCAGGTAGGCGTTGTTCGACATCGGCCCGACCGCCAGCTTGGCGATGGTGGCCGCCGGCAGTTCCCGGACGTCTACCGGTCCGCCGACGGTGACCTTTCCCGTGTAGCTCATGGACGTCCCGCAATTCTCTGGTCGTGATGTGTGGTCATTCGGTGATCACCGGTAGCTCCTCGGTAATGGGTTCGGTCAGGATCCGCACGCTGGCATCGGGCAAGGTCGACAACACGGTCGCAACGTAGTCCTCGACCGCCGCCTGCCGCCCGACGTCCTTGCCCAACCGCTCGGACATCAGCCACCGGTGCTCGGAGATCTCGTGGAACAACTCCGCGTCGGGCAGCTTGGCCCGCAACTGCCGGGGCAGCATCGACAGCACGCCGTAGAACTTCTCGTCCAGCCAGCGCCGGGCGGCCAGGTCCTCCGGGATGTCGTGCTCGACGCCCTCGATCCACTTGGCCCGGAACCGAGCCAGGTCCGACAGGATCAGCCGTGCCTGATTCTCCTGCACCCGCAGGCCGGTCAGGGCGTACACCCGGCGGGCATGATGGCCGGGCTCGACGATGTGGGTCTCGAACCGCAGCTTGCGGCCGGCATCCTCGGTCCGGATGCCGATCTCGGAGACGTCGAAGCCGAGCGAGTTCAGCCGCCGGACGCGCTCCTCGATCCGGTGGCTCTCGCCGGCCGGGTACACCTGGTCGTCGGTGAGCTCGGCCCACAGGCTGTCATAGCGCGGTTGCAAACCCCGCGCGGTCTCGATCGGGTCGTCATCGGCGGACAGGTAGCCGCCGGCCTGCAGATCCATCAGCTCGCCGGCAATGTTCTCGGTGGCGATGGTGATGTCGTGCAGCCGCTGCCCGCGCGAGAGCTGCGGGTGCATCTCGCTGGTCTCGGCGTCGACCAGGTACGCGGCCAGCGAACCGGCATCGCGACGGAACAGCGTGTTGGACAGTGAGCAGTCGCCCCAGTAGAAGCCGGTCAGGTGCAGCCGGACGAACAGCTGCGCGAGGGCGTCCAACAGCCGGGAGCGCAGGTCGGGCAGCGAGCGCTCGGTGAACAGCGACCGGTAGGGCAGCGAGTACGGCAGGTGCTTGGTGATCAGCAGGCCGTCCAGGTAGTGACCGTCGTGGTCGCTGCGATCGATCACGGTTCCGAACGCGTCGACCACCGGTACCGAGGCCTCGGCCAGCTGGCGTAGCAGGTGATGCTCGCGCAGCACATAGCGTTCGGTGGCTTCCTTGATGGCAAAGATCTGGTTCTGCACCCGGACGAAGCGCACCACGTGCCGGGAGATACCGCGCGGCACCTGGACGATGCGCGGATCGGTCCAGTCGGCCAACGGCTTGTCGAAGGGCAGATCGAGCAGCTCGGTGGCTGCGCCGATCGTGGTGATGGTGTAGTTGCCCATGCCGAGAAGTCCTGAGAAAGCGGTCGGTCTGAAAGCCCTTACCGTGAAGCGTAGTGGCCGGGGGCAGCCGGCTCATCTCGGGGCGGCAACGATACGGTGTGTCACCGTGCCTGCCCAACCGCTGACCGACATCCTCGAAGCCGGCTGGGCTGCTGCCCTGCAACCGGTGGCCGCCGAGATCGCCGAAATGGGGGAGTTCCTGCGGGCCGAACTCGCCGCCGGACGTACCTATCTGCCGGCCGGGGCGAACATCCTGCGGGCCTTTCAACAGCCGTTCGCCGACGTCCGGGTGCTGATCGTCGGGCAGGATCCGTACCCGACTCCGGGACACCCGGTGGGCCTGTCGTTCTCGGTCGCGGCCGACGTCCGGCCGGTGCCGCGGTCGCTGCAGAACATCTACCGCGAGCTGGCCGACGACCTCGGCCTGCCGGTCCCGGCGACCGGCGACCTGACGCCCTGGACCAAGCAGGGCGTGCTGCTGCTCAACAGGGTGCTGAGCGTGCAACCGGGCAAGTCCGGCTCGCATGCCGGCAAGGGTTGGGAGCGGGTCACCGACCAGGCCGTCCGGGCGCTGGTGGCTCGCGACCAGCCGCTGGTGGCGATCCTGTGGGGACGGCAGGCACAGTCGCTCGAGCCGCTGCTGTCCGATGCCGACTGCCTGAAGTCGGTGCACCCGAG
Organism: Actinomycetota bacterium; assembly: GCA_030853265.1. Lineage (GTDB taxonomy): Bacteria > Actinomycetota > Actinomycetes > Mycobacteriales > Jatrophihabitantaceae > Jatrophihabitans_A. The sequence goes on along the minus strand of JALYVK010000003.1, from coordinate 25,000 downwards.
CCCGCTGTCGGCCAGTGGTGGCTTCTTCGGGTCCAAGCCGTTCAGCAAGGCCAATGCGCTGCTGGTCAAGCACGGCGGTACGCCGGTCGACTGGCGGCTCTAGTTCAGCGCCGGCGTTAGCTTGTGCTGAGGTTCAGGCCAGCTCGGGCGGGAAGCCACCGGTCGCGATCGGACCCCAGCGGGTCGGCGTGATCCGGATCAGCGACTTGCCCTGGTCGGTCATCGCCTGCCGGTACTCATCCCAGTCCGGGTGCTCGCCGGAGATCGCCCGGTAGTAGTCCACCAGCGGATCGAGCGCCGCCGGCAGGTCGAGCACCTCGGCACTACCGTCGACCTGTACCCAGGCCTCGCCGAAGTCGTCGGAGAGCACCAGCACGCTGCAGCGCGGGTCGCGGCGCAGGTTGTGTACCTTGGCCCGTCCGGGGTAGCTCGAGATCACCACCCGGCCTTCGGCGTCCACCCCGGCCGTTACCGGCGAGGACTGCGGGGCGCCGTCGCCGCGCCGGGTGATCAGGATCATCTGGTGCCTCGGCCGGATGAAATCCAGCAGCTCGGAGCGTTCCACCTGGGTATTCGTAGCGATCGATCTGGCCATCCACCCATCATGCCCGCCGTTCGGCAGGCCCGGGGACCGCCGGATGTTGGCCGGCGGCGACCGTTGTCGTAGCTCGCTACTACTGTCGGGTGGTGACTCGGGGACCGCTGTTCCCGGCCGATACCCGAACCCGGTACAGAGACCTGACGCAGGAGCAGAGAGAAGACTGTGGCTGACCGTTTGATCGTCCGTGGTGCCCGCGAGCACAACCTGAAGGACGTCCACCTCGACCTGCCCCGGGACGCGATGATCGTGTTCACCGGCCTGTCGGGCTCCGGCAAGTCCTCGCTGGCCTTCGACACCATCTTCGCGGAGGGCCAGCGGCGCTACGTCGAGTCGCTGTCGGCCTACGCGCGCCAGTTCCTCGGCCAGATGGACAAGCCGGACGTCGACTTCATCGAGGGCCTGTCGCCGGCGGTGTCGATCGACCAGAAGTCGACCTCGCGCAACCCCCGTTCGACGGTCGGCACCATCACCGAGGTCTATGACTACCTGCGGCTGCTGTACGCCCGGATCGGGCACCCGCACTGCCCGATCTGCGGCGAGATGATCAGCAAGCAGACCCCGCAGCAGATCGTCGACCGGGTGCTCGAGATGGACCCCGGTACTCGTTTCCAGGTGCTGGCCCCGGTGATCCGCGAGCGTAAGGGCGAGTACGTCGACCTGTTCGCCGACCTGCAGACCAAGGGCTACTCCCGGGTCCGGGTGGACGGCACCAACTACCCGCTCACCGAACCGCCGAAGCTGAAGAAGCAGGAGAAGCACACCATCGAGGTGGTGGTCGACCGGCTGACCGCCAAGGCCACCAGCAAGCAGCGGATCACCGACTCGATCGAGACGGCACTCGGCCTGGCCGGCGGCCTGGTCATCCTCGATTTCGTCGACCTGCCCGAGGACGATCCGCAGCGCGAGCGCCGGTTCTCCGAGCGGCTGGCCTGCCCGAACGACCACCCGCTGGCCATCGACGAGCTCGAACCGCGGTCGTTCTCCTTCAACGCCCCGTTCGGCGCCTGCCCGGTCTGCACCGGCATCGGCACCCGCAAAGAGGTCGACCCCGAGCTGCTGGTGCCCGACCCGGAGAAATCGCTGGCCGACGGCGCCATCGCGCCCTGGGCGACCGGCCAGAACAACGAGTACTTCCTGCGCTTGCTCGAAGGAGTTGCCGACCAGCTCGGTTTCAGCATCAAGTCCCGCTGGGACCAGCTGCCGGCCCGCGCCCAGAAGGCGGTGCTGCACGGCACCGACGAGCAGGTGCACGTCCGGTACAAGAACCGGTACGGCCGCGAGCGTTCCTACTACGCCAGCTACGAGGGCGTGGTGCCCTGGCTCGAACGCCGGCATGCCGAGACCGACAGCGACTGGAGCCGGGAGAAGTACGAGGGCTACATGCGCGAGGTCGACTGCCCGACCTGCGGCGGTACCCGGCTCAAGCCCGAGATCCTGGCGGTCACGGTGGCCGGCCGGTCGATCGCCGAGATCTGCGCGCTGTCGATCGGCGAGGCAGCCGCGTTCCTGGCCGGGCTGAAGCTGAACGCGCGCGAGGAGATGATCGCGCTGCGGGTGGTGAAAGAGGTCAACTCCCGGCTCGGCTTCCTGGTCGACGTCGGACTCGACTACCTGTCCTTGAACCGGGCCGCGGCCACCCTGGCCGGTGGCGAGGCGCAGCGGATCCGGCTGGCGACCCAGATCGGCGCCGGCCTGGTCGGGGTGCTCTACGTGCTGGACGAGCCCTCGATCGGCTTGCACCAGCGCGACAACCGCCGGCTGATCGACACCCTGGTGCGGCTGCGCGACCTCGGCAACACCCTGATCGTGGTGGAGCACGACGAGGACACCATCCGGGCCGCCGACTGGATCGTCGACATCGGCCCGCACGCCGGCGAGCACGGCGGCCAGATCGTGGTGTCCGGAACGCTGGATGACCTGCTGAAATCGCAGGAATCCATCACTGGCAGCTACCTGGCCGGCCGCCGGGCGATCGAGGTTCCGGTGTCCCGCCGGCCCATCTCGGCCGCTCGTGAACTGGTGGTCGAGGGCGCCCGCGAGCACAACCTGCGCAACCTGGACGTGAACTTTCCGCTCGGGGTGTTCGTCGCGGTCACCGGGGTATCCGGGTCGGGCAAGTCCACCCTGGTCAACGACATCCTGTACGCCACGCTGGCCAACAAGATCAACGGCGCCAAGCTGCCGCCCGGCCGGCACAAGCGGGTCAAGGGTATCGAGCAACTCGACAAGGTGGTGGGCGTCGACCAGTCACCGATCGGGCGAACCCCGCGCAGCAACCCGGCCACCTACACCGGGGTGTTCGACCACGTCCGCAAGCTGTTCTCCGAGACCACCGAAGCCAAGGTGCGTGGCTACCTGCAGGGCCGATTCTCCTTCAACGTCAAGGGTGGTCGCTGCGAGAACTGTGCCGGCGACGGCACCATCAAGATCGAGATGAACTTCCTGCCGGACGTCTACGTGCCGTGCGAGGTGTGCAAGGGCGCCCGGTACAACCGGGAAACCCTCGAGGTGCACTACAAGGGCAAGACCATCGCCGAGGTGCTGGACATGCCCATCGAAGAGGCGGCCGAGTTCTTCCAGCCGATCTCCAAGATCGCCCGGCACCTGGACACCCTGGTCGATGTGGGGCTGGGCTACGTCCGGCTCGGGCAGCCCGCGCCGACCCTGTCCGGTGGCGAGGCCCAGCGGGTGAAGCTGGCCAGCGAGCTGCAGAAGCGGGCGACCGGCCGGACCATCTATGTGCTGGACGAGCCGACCACCGGCCTGCACTTCGAGGATGTCGCGAAGCTGCTGGCGGTGCTGCAATCCCTGGTGGACAAAGGCAATTCGGTACTCGTCATCGAGCACAACCTGGACGTCATCAAGACCGCGGACTGGGTGATCGACATGGGGCCGGAGGGCGGTTCCGGCGGTGGCCTGGTGGTCGCGCAGGGCACTCCGGAAGAGGTCGCGCAGGTTCCCGGCTCGCACACCGGTCAGTTCCTGGCCGGCCTGCTCGCCGGCCGAAGTGGCCCGGGCGGATCGAACCGCCCGCCGACCAAGCAGACCGTGTCGGCGAAGCAGGCGGTGCCGGCAAAGCAGGTCGCGAAAGCCGTGCCCGCCAAGAAGGCCGCCACGGCGAGGGCAGCAGCGAGCAAGGCAGTAGCGAGCAAAGCCACCGGAACCAAGGCGGCTGGCACCAAGGCGGCTGGCACCAAGGCGGCCGGCACCAAGGTGGCTGGCACCAAGGCGGCCGGCACCAAGGCGGCCGGCACCAAGGCGGCCGGCACCAAGGCGGCCGGCACCAAGGCGGCCGGTGCGGGAGCACCCGCGGCGACCACTGCCGTCCCGAAGCGTGCTGCTGCTCGGGCGACTGCTGCCCCGAAGACTGCTGCCGCTCGAACGAGTCGAGCTGGCCGCAGTGGTTGAGCTGTCACGCCGGCGAGGTTGCGATCCACCCGTCGACAGAGCTAGCTAGGGTTGATGGGTGGCTGATCCGTCCACGTACCGTCCAGCGCCGGGCACCATCCCGGTGCAACCTGGCGTATACAAATTCCGCGATGCCGCCGGCCGGGTCATCTATGTAGGCAAGGCCAAGAGCCTGCGGTCACGGCTGAATTCCTACTTCGCCGACCTGAGCGCGCTGCATCCGAGAACCCGGCAGATGGTCACCTCGGCGGCCAGCGTGGAATGGACGATCGTCACCACCGAGGTCGAGGCATTACAGCTGGAATACAACTGGATCAAGGAATTCGACCCCCGGTTCAACGTCCGCTACCGCGATGACAAGTCCTACCCGTCGCTGGCGGTGACGCTGAACGAGCAGTACCCACGACTGCAGGTGATGCGCGGGCCGAAGAAGCAGGGCGTGCGCTACTTCGGCCCGTACGCGCATGCCTGGGCGATCCGCGAGACGCTGGACCTGCTGCTGCGGGTCTTCCCGGCCCGGACCTGCTCCAACGGGGTGTTCAAACGAGCCGGCCAGATCGGCCGGCCCTGCCTGCTCGGCTACATCGGCAAGTGCAGCGCGCCCTGCGTCGGCCGGGTCAGCGCTGAGGAACACCGTGTCATAGTCGATGACTTCTGCGATTTCATGGCCGGCAAGACCGACGCGATGATCCGCCGGCTGGAAAAGCAGATGGCCGGAGCCAGCGCCGAGCTGGAGTTCGAGCTGGCCGCCCGGCTGCGTGACGATCTGGGGGCGCTGCGCCGCTCGATGGAAAAACAGGCGGTGGTGCTCACCGACGGAACCGACGCCGATGTGGTCGCCTTCGCCACCGACGAGCTGTCGGCCGCGGTGCAGGTCTTCCACGTCCGGGGCGGCCGGGTTCGCGGCCAGCGGGGCTGGGTGGTCGACGCGGCGTTCGGCCTCAACGACGAGTCCGGCATGGGCGAGCTGGTAGAGCAGTTCATCCTGCAGTTCTATGGTCAAGACGATGCCGTGGTGCCCCGCGAGGTGCTGGTCCCAGAGCTACCCGCGGACCACGAGGCACTGGCCGAGCTGCTCTGCGAGCTGCGGGACAGCAAGGTGTCCATCCGGGTGCCGCAACGCGGTGACAAGCGCTCGCTGATGCAGACGGTCCAACGCAACGCCGAACAGGCCTTCCTGCAGTACAAGCTGCGTCGCGCCAGCGACCTGACCGCCCGGTCGCAAGCCCTGGCCGACCTGCAGGAAGCCCTCGACATGCCCGATGCGCCTTTGCGTATCGAGTGTTTCGACATCAGCCACGTGCAGGGCACCAACGTGGTCGCCAGCATGGTCGTCTTCGAGGACGGCCTGGCCCGCAAGAGCGAGTACCGCCGCTTCACTATGCAGAGCAGCGGTGGCGATACCGACTGGATTGCCGAGGTGATCCGGCGCCGGTTCGCCCGCCAGTTGCAGGACCAGGCCGCCGCCGCCCAGGCCGAGGCCAGCCCGGACAGCAGCCCGCTGACCGAGGCCGGCCGACCGAAGCGGTTCGCCTACCCACCGAACCTGGTGGTTGTCGACGGCGGCGCACCGCAGGTGGCGGCAGCACACACCGTCCTGTCCGAGCTGGGTATCACCGATGTCACCCTGGTCGGCCTGGCCAAACGGCTCGAAGAGGTCTGGGTGCCGGCCGAGGAACACCCGGTGATCCTGCCGCGAACGTCCGAGGCCCTGTACCTGCTGCAGCGGGTCCGCGACGAGGCGCACCGGTTCGCGATCACCTTCCACCGGCAGAAGCGGTCGAAGTCGATGACCGAATCCGAACTGACCGGCATCGCCGGCCTCGGCCCGGCTCGACGCAAGGCGCTGCTGAAGGAGTTCTCCTCGCTGAAGCAGCTGCGGGCGGCCGCCGTCGACGAGATCGCGGCGGTGCCCGGTTTCGGCCCGGAACTGGCCCAGCGAGTCGCCGATGCCCTGGCAGCGGGGGCCGCGCAGCGTGAGCCGGCGATAAACATGGCTACCGGAGAGGTGCTGGGCTAACTCTCGCGGCAGAACCGGTTTCGCGGGTAGCACCCCGCACGTCCGCTCCGCCGGATAGGCTGCGAAGGATCGCACAGGGTCCTGGCCGGCCGCGATCACCTCGCGATTAGCGGCCGTTTCGACTGAAGGAGCTCACGCCATGGCCAGCGCGGAACGCGGCGCTCTGGAAACGGTGATCGTCACCGGCCTGTCCGGTGCCGGTCGCAGTACCGCCGCGAAATGCCTGGAAGACCTGGGTTTCTTCGTAGTCGACAATCTGCCCCCGGAACTCGTCGCCACCATGGTCGACCTCGGCAGCCGCAGCCAGGGCGCGGTCACCCGGCTGGCGGTGGTGATGGACGTCCGCAGCCGGGCGTTCTCCACCGACCTCACCGGAGTGATCGTCGAGCTGGAACGTCGTGAACTGCGGCCCCGGATCCTGTTCCTCGAGGCCAACGACAACGTGCTGATCCGCCGGTTCGAGGGCAACCGGCGCGCGCATCCGCTGCAGGGCGACGGCCGGCTGGCCGACGGCATCACCGCCGAACGCTCGATCCTGGAACCGCTGCGCGACATCGCCGACCTGGTCGTGGACACCTCCGACCGGTCCGTCCCGCAGCTGCGCCGGGCAATCGAACAGGCGTTCTCCGGTGCCGGCCTGGACGCACCCGAGCTGCGGGCCACCGTGGTCTCCTTCGGCTTCAAGTACGGCCTGCCGGTCGATGCCGATCTGGTGGTCGACGTCCGGTTCCTGCCCAATCCGTTCTGGATTCCGGAACTGCGCGAGCAGACCGGCGAGGACGCCGAGGTTGCCGACTACGTGCTCAGCCAGGAGTCGGCCGTCGAATTCCTCGACAAATACACTGAAATCCTGCGGATCATCGGTGCCGGGTACCGCCGCGAGGGCAAGCAGTACCTGACGCTGGCGGTCGGTTGCACCGGCGGCAAGCACCGGTCGGTGGCGATGAGCCGCGAGCTGGTGAAGCGGCTGACCGGACTCGGCGTCCGAGCCACCGTCGTGCATCGAGACCTGGGTCGCGAGTAGTGCCGGCAGCAGCAATTGGCACCGAGCAGGCGCGACCCGGACCGCAGCCCCGACCGCTGCGGGTGGTCGCGCTCGGCGGTGGGCACGGGCTGTACTCCTCGCTGTCGGCCCTGCGGCTGCTCGATACCGATATCACCGCGGTGGTCACGGTCGCTGACGACGGCGGGTCGTCCGGCCGGATCCGGCGCGAGCTGGGCGTGCTGCCGCCGGGTGACCTGCGGATGGCGCTGGCGGCGCTGGCCAGCAACTCCTTCGGTCCGGCCGGCGTTGGTAGCTCGGCCGGCGTTAGTAGCTCGGCCGGCGTTGGTAGCTCGGCCGGTGTTGGTAGCTCGGCCGGCGTTGGTGGTCCGGCGAGCGTAGGTGCCCCGGTCTCGTGGTCCACCGTCCTGCAGCACCGGCTCGGCGGCACCGGCGCGCTGGCCGGCCACCCGATCGGCAACCTGCTGCTGACCGGCTTGATGGAACTGCATTCGGATTCGGTGACCGCGCTGGACGAGTTGGCCCGGCTGGTCGGCGCGCATGGTCGGGTGCTGCCGATGTCACAGCAACCACTGGACCTGATCGCCGAGGTGGCCAGTGTCGACCCGGACGATCCGGTGCAGCTGCGCCGGATCCGGGGCCAGTCCGCGATCGCGGCCACCGCCGGCCGGGTCACCTCGATCCAGCTGGTGCCGGCCGAGGCGCCGGCCTGCTCGCAGGCGGTGCAGGCGATCCTGCATGCCGACGTGGTCATCCTCGGACCGGGCTCCTGGTTCACCAGCGTCATCCCGCACCTGCTGGTGCCGGGGCTGGCGGCGGCCCTCACACTGACCGCGGCGAAGCGGATCATCATCCTCAACCTCGAGCAGCAGGCCGGTGAAACCGAGGGTTTTTCACCCGAGGAGCACCTGCGCGCATTGCGCGAACACTGCCCGAGGTTGAAGGTGGACGTGGTGATCGCCGATACCGACGCGGTGCTCGACCCTCGTGGTCTGCGCCGCTACACCGACAGTGCCGGTTCGCGGCTGGTACTGACACCGGTGGCGGCGGTGGGTGACGCGGCAAGGCATGATCCAGGCAAGCTCAGTCTGGCGGTGGCCGATGCCGCCGGGCTGAACATCGATGACAACGGCGATGGACTCCAGCGTCGAGGTACGGAACAGGGAGTGCGCTGATGGCGATGACGGCTGCGGTGAAGGACGAACTCAGCCGAGTGACGATCAGCAAGGTGACCGCTCGGCGGGCCGAGATCGCGACCATGCTCAGGTTCGCGGGGGCGCTGCACCTGGTCGCCGGCCACATCGTGATCGAGGCAGAACTCGATACCGGCTCGGTTGCCCGGCGCTTGCGCAAGGAGATCGCCGAGGTTTTCGGGCATACCGCCGAGATCCAGGTGGTTACCGGCGGCAGCCTGCGCAAGGGCACCCGCTACCTGGTCCGGGTGAGCAAGGACGGCGAGGGCCTGGCCCGTCAGGCCGGGCTGGTCGACCTGCGCGGCCGGCCGGTCCGCGGCCTGCCCACCCAGGTGGTGGCCGGCACCATCGCCGAGGCTGAGGCGGCCTGGCGGGGCGCCTTCCTGGCACACGGCTCGCTGACCGAACCGGGCCGGGCCGGTGCGCTGGAGATCACCTGCCCAACGAACGAGGCCGCGCTGGCGCTGGTCGGTGCCGGTCGTCGGCTCGGCATCCTCGCCAAGGCCCGCGAGGTGCGCAACGCCGATCGGGTGGTGGTTCGCGACGGCGATGCGATCGGCGCCCTGCTGACCAGGCTCGGCGCGCACGATTCGGTGATGGCCTGGGAGGAGCGCCGGATGCGCCGGGAGGTCCGGGCCACCGCGAACCGGCTGGCCAACTTCGACGACGCCAACCTGCGCCGCTCCGCTCGGGCCGCGGTGGCTGCCGGCGCTCGGGTCGAGCGGGCGATGGCGATCCTCGGCGCGGACGCGCCCGACCACTTGCTGCAGGCCGGCCGGTTGCGGCTCGAGCACAAGCAGGCCTCGCTGGAGGAACTCGGCAGCCTGTCCGAGCCGCCGATGACCAAGGACGCGGTCGCTGGCCGGATCCGCCGGCTGCTCGCGATGGCCGACAAGCGCGCGCAGGACGAGGGCATCCCGAACACCGAGGCTGCCGTCACACCGGAGATGCTGGCGCCCTGATCCGGCTCGGCCGCCGCTGGTAACCGGCCGACGCTACCGGTCGGTACCGGGCTGGCGGCGAGCCGATGTGACGTAGGAGATAAAGTTCGCGGTGACAGACGAGTTCGGCAAGCAGTGTCGCTGCCGCACCAGGGACCATTATCGGCGGCAGGCCGTTCTCGATTCGCGTGACAATCCAGGGCGCACCCCTGCCCGATCCACCTGCGGTATGAACTTCAAGGAGATTCTCAAGTGACTGTTCGGGTTGGCATCAACGGCTTCGGTCGGATCGGACGTAACTTCTTTCGCGCCGTGCAGGCTTCCGGCGCCGACATCGAGGTGGTCGCGGTCAATGACCTGACCGACAACAAGACCCTGGCTCACCTGCTGAAGTACGACTCGATCCTGGGCCGGTTCCCGGGCGAGGTGAGCTATGACGAGGAGAACATCATCGTCGCCGGGGTGAAGATCCGGGCGCTGGAAGAGCGCGACCCGGCCAACCTGCCGTGGCAGGAACTGGGCGTCGACGTGGTCATCGAGTCGACCGGTTTCTTCACCAAGGCGGCCGACGCCCGCAAGCACATCGCCGGCGGCGCGAAGAAGGTCATCATCTCCGCACCGGCCACCGACGACGACATCACCATCGTGATGGGTGCCAACCACGAGAAGTACGACCCGGCCAACCACCACATCATCTCCAACGCCTCGTGCACCACGAACTGCCTGGCACCGCTGGCAAAAGTCCTCAACGACACGTTCGGCATCGAGAAGGGTCTGATGACCACGATCCACGCCTACACCCAGGACCAGAACCTGCAGGACGCCCCGCACAAGGACCTGCGCCGGGCCCGGGCCGCCGCGCTGTCGATCATCCCGACCTCGACCGGCGCGGCAAAGGCGATCGGCCTGGTGCTGCCGGAGCTGAAGGGCAAGCTGGACGGCTACGCGCTGCGGGTACCGGTGCCGACCGGTTCGGCGACCGATCTCACCGTCACGCTGTCGCGCGACACCACGGTGGACGAGGTCAAGGCTGCCTACAAGACCGCCGCCGAGGGGCCGCTCAAGGGCTACCTGGTCTACACCGAGGACCCGATCGTCTCGGCCGACATCGTCACCGACCCGGCGTCCTGCATCTTCGACGCCACCCTGACCAAGGTGATCGGCAACCAGGTCAAGGTGGTCGGCTGGTACGACAACGAGTGGGGCTACTCCAACCGGCTCGCCGACCTGGTCAGCTACGTCGGTTCCAGCCTCTAATCAGCACCCAACCACCGGAGCACTAACGCATGCGCACAGTTGACGACCTGATCAAGGTCGGCGTGAAGGGGCGGCGGGTCCTGGTCCGCTGCGACCTCAATGTCCCGCTGTCGAAGGACGAATCGCCGAAGGTAACCGACGACGGCCGGATCCGGGCGTCGCTGCCGGTGCTGGTCAAGCTGATCCAGCACGGTGCTCGGGTGATTGTGGCCGCCCACCTGGGCCGGCCGAAGGGCGAGCCGGAGGCGAAGTACTCGCTGCGCCCGGTGGCCGACCGGCTCGCCCAGCTGCTGGGCAGTCCGGTCGAGTTTGCGCTGGATACGGTGGGAGAAAGTGCCCGCTTGATGGCCGACGGGCTGCGGGACGGGGACCTACTGCTGCTGGAGAACGTCCGGTTCAACCCCGGCGAGACGGCCAAGGACCCGGCCGATCGGGCGGCGTTCGCCAGCGCGCTGGCCCTGCTCACCGGCGGTGAAGAGGACGGCGGCGCCTATGTCGATGACGCCTTCGGCGCGGTGCACCGGGCGCACGCCTCGGTTTATGACGTCGCCGAGTTGCTGCCGCACTACGGCGGTGACCTGGTCCGGCGCGAGATCGAGGTGCTGCGCCAGCTCACCGGGGCCGATGCCGAGGTGGCCCGTCCGTACGTGGTGGTGCTCGGCGGCTCGAAGGTGTCGGACAAGCTCGCGGTGATCGATGCCCTGCTGCCCAAGGTGGATCGGCTGCTGGTCGGCGGCGGGATGTGCTTCACCTTCCTCAAGGCGCAGGGCCACGGCGTCGGCGACTCGCTGCTGGAAGCCGACCAGGTCGAAACCTGTAAGCGACTGCTGGCCGAGGCCGGCGACAAGATCGTGCTGCCCACCGACGTGGTGGTGTCGGCGGACTTCTCCGACGACGCGGTGACCGAGGTCGTCTCGGTCGAGGCGATCCCGGACGGCCAGAAGGGCCTGGATATCGGCCCGGATTCGGTGGCACTTTTCGGTGCGGCTCTGGCCGATGCGAACACGGTGTTCTGGAACGGTCCGATGGGCGTCTTCGAGCTGAAGCCGTTCGCGGCCGGAACCAGGGGAGTGGCTGAGGCGATCACCGCGGCCAGCGGCCTGACCGTGGTCGGCGGCGGCGACTCGGCGGCGGCGGTACGTGCCCTCGGGATCGATGAGAACCGGTTCGGCCACATCTCCACCGGTGGCGGCGCCTCGCTGGAATACCTGGAAGGCAAGAAGCTTCCGGGTATCGAGGTCCTGTCCGGGCCGGGGGCCTGAGTGGCTCGCCAACCGGCCCGGCAGCCGTTGATTGCCGGCAACTGGAAGATGAATCTCAATCACTACGAGGCGATCGCGCTGGTCCAGAAGATCGCCTTCAGCCTCAAGCCGCAGCACTTCGACGCGGTCGAGGTGACCGTACTGCCGCCGTTTACCGATATCCGCTCGGTACAAACGCTGGTGGACGGTGACAAGCTCCGGCTGAGCTATGGCGCGCAGGACCTGTCCCCGCAGGTCGGCGGCGCCTACACCGGTGACATCGCCGGTTCGATGCTGGCCAAGCTCGGCTGCAGCTATGTGGTGATCGGGCATTCTGAGCGGCGGGAGTACCACGCCGAGACCGACCAGCTGGTCAACGCCAAGATCAAGGCCGCCTACGCCAACGGGCTGGTGCCGATCCTGTGCGTCGGCGAGCGGCTCGAGGTTCGCGAAGCCGGCGGGCAGGTCGAACACTGCGTCGACCAGCTCACCGCCGCGCTGGCCGGGATCGGCGCGGAGCAGGCGGCCAGCATCGTCATCGCCTACGAGCCGGTCTGGGCGATCGGCACCGGCAAGGTGGCCACCCCGGCCGACGCGCAGCAGGTGTGCGCCGCCGTCCGGACCCAGTTAGGCGAGCTGTACAGCCCGGAACTCGGCGCCGGCGTCCGGATCCTCTACGGCGGGTCGGTCAAGTCGACCAACGCCGCCGAGATCCTGGCGCAGCCGGACGTGGACGGTGCGCTGGTCGGCGGGGCGAGCCTGGACGGCGCCGAATTCGCCGGGATCTGCGTGGCCGCTGCCGGCGGGCCTTTCACCGGATGAGCCGGTTCGGGCTGCCACCCGGGTTTGGGCGCAATCGAGCGGGTATCCTCTTGCTGATAGCACGCCGCGAACCGGCGTTACTCACCGTCGAGACCGAGCGAGGCTTGAGAACCACATGATCATCACGTTGTCGATTGTTCTGATCGCCGCGAGCCTGCTGCTGGTCGTTCTGGTGTTGCTGCACCGAGGCAAGGGCGGCGGCCTGTCCTCGATGTTCGGCGGATCGTTGTACTCGAGCCTGTCCGGCTCGTCGGTGGTGGAGCGCAACCTGGACCGGCTGACCATTGTTGCCGGCGTGGTCTGGGGAATCTGCATCATCGGACTGAGCCTGCTGTACAAGAACAGCTGAGCCCGCTCACAATTGCGACCCGGGCACCTCGGCCGCAGGTAGGGCAACCCAGCACAGCTGAGCAAGGGGAGTAGAACGTGGCAGGTGGCAACGCGATCCGGGGCAGCCGGGTAGGCGCCGGGCCGATGGGCGAGCGTGAGCGTGGCGAGTCCGCGCCCCGCCAGTACATCTCATTCTTCTGCGCGAACGGTCACGAGACCACGCCAGCATTTGCCGTCGACGCGGCCGTGCCGGACACCTGGGACTGCAAGCGTTGCGGCTTTCCGGCCGGCCAGGAGTCGGCCGCGCCGCCGGCCGCACCGCGCAACGAGCCGTACAAGACCCACCTGGCCTACGTGAAGGAACGGCGCTCGGACGCCGACGGCGACGCCCTGCTCGAAGAGGCCCTGGCCCGACTGCGGGCTAGAAGAGGCGAGGGCTAAGCCAGCCAAACCGCATTGTGCGGCCCGAGTTTCCATGACGCGCCGATGGCGCTGGAAACTCGGGCCGCACAATGGGCATTGGCCCGGGGCATGGCGCTACAACAGGGTTGGCCGGCCGCCGTCGGGGTGCTTGGGCAGTTTCGCGGCCGCGTCCCGGTCCAGTAGCCAGAGCGTCCGGAACCGGCCCTTCGGACCGGCCGACGGAACCTGCACCCGGCCGGCACCGCTGTGGGCCAGCGCGACCGCCTCGGCCTTGCCGCTGCCGGAGGCCACGAACCAGATCTCATTGGCCGCGTCCAGCCCGCTGAAGGTGAGCGAGATCCGGTTCGGTGGCGGCTTCGGCGAGTTGCGTACCGCGGTCACCGGACCGGAATCCTCATAGGTACCAGGGTGTTCGGGGAACAGCGAGGCACAGTGCCCGTCCGGGCCCAGGCCCAGCAGCAGGACGTCGAAGTTCGGCAGCTCGTCCGGGTCATCGGCCCGCCGGGCGCCGTACAACTGCCCGGCGTAATACGCCGCCGCCTCGTCCAGGTTCGGCTGCGGCCCGTCGCTGGCCGGCATCGCAAACTGCCGGACCCCCTGGAACGGCGGCCGGTCGAACAGGATCCGGTTGGCCGCGGTGTCGTTGCGGTCCGCACTGCCGAACGGGACGAACCGCTCGTCGGCCCAGAACACGTCGACCCGGGCCCAGTCCACGCTGTCGCGAGCGGGGGCGTCGGCAATCGCCGTCCAGACCGCCTCCATGATGGAGCCGGCGGTCAACGCCAGCGCGGCGCGGCCCCGCTGCTGCTGGGCCTGGGCCAGGCTGGACAGGGTTCGCAGTGCGACATCGGCAGCGAGCCGGTTGGCGTCCGGCTGGACGATGAGCTCCGGGCGGGGGCCCATTCCCGGCTCAGGCTTCCTGCGCGGCGAGCGCCGGGTCGTGCCAGATATGGCTGCGGACGGCCGGTCGCTGGGACAGCTCGCGCAGGCCGGACACCGCACCGAGCGCCTCGGCGTACGGCTCGTCGACATCCAACCGGCGCAGCTCCTCGGCGAGCATGTCGCCGGTGGTCCGCTGCGGGAACGGCTGGATGGTGTCGGCCTGGCCCGGCCGGCGCATCAGCAGCTTGTAGCCCTCGTTGGTCATCCGCACCTCGCGGCCGTCGGTGAAGTTCAGCGACACCGCCGAGATGTACTTGCCCTCGGCCTTCTCCACCGGGACGTAGATTCCCAACCGGGACGACAGCCAGCCGGCCAGCAGCTGGGCCGACGGGTCGATCGGGTTGCCCGACACCACCACCGACTCGGCTGGTGCGGAGGCGGTGTCGAAGGCCGAGGCAAGCGCGGCCCGCCACGGGGTGATCACCGTCCAGGTCAGGTCGGTGTCGCCCGGGGCGAAGTCGACAGCGCGCTGCTGCAGCGAGGCGGCCGGGTCGCGGTCGCGGATCACGTTGGTGATCCGGCGGTCGGCGAACACCCCGAGCGGATCGTGCGCGATGATCTTCGGTGTCTCGGAGTACCACCAGGCAACCACCGGGGCGTCCGGTGCCAGCAGCGGCAGGGTGACCGACTCGGCATGCAGGGCCAACCGGCCGAACATCCGCAGCACCACCGATTCGCCAGGCCCGTGCCGGCCGCCGATGGATACCTCGGCATCGAGCCGGGGGACCGGCGCCTCGATGCTGTGCCGCAGCACCATGATCACCCGCATCGGGTGCTTGGCGGCGGCGGTCGCCACCGCGGCCTCGACTTCGGCGGTGTCCTTCTCCTCCAGCACGACCACCAGGGTCAGGGCCAGCCCGCTGGTCACCGCGCCGCCGGTGCGGCGCTCGGCGGCCAGCGCCTGCACTACCGCGGTCCCGGTGGTATCCCAGAGCGTCGTCACAGCAGTTCTCCCTTGTAAGAAAGGCTAAAACGGACTGCACTAGGGCCTACGCCGTACTTTTCGCGACCAACGCGTGCCCACGTTGCGTAGGGCGTAGTCACGGTCTGCGCCATACTTTTCGCGACCAACGCGGGCCCACGTTGCGTGGGGCGGTGGTCACGGACGCCGCCAGCTGCGGCCGTCGCGGGCCAGCATCTCATCGGCGGCCCGCGGGCCCCACTCGCCGGCCCGGTACGGCTCTGGCTCCTGGCCGGCCCAGAACTCCTCGAGCGGATCGATCACCCGCCAGGACGACTCGACCTCCTCGTTGCGCGGGAACAGCGTCGCGTCGCCGAGCATCACGTCCAGGATCAGTCGCTCGTAGGCCTCCGGGCTGGACTCGGTGAACGCCTCGCCGTACAGGAAGTCCATCGCGACATCGCGCACCTCCATCATCGAACCCGGCACCTTCGAGCCGAACTTCAGCGTGACGCCCTCGTCCGGCTGAACCCGGATCACCAGCTGGTTGTGGCCCAATTCCTCGGTGTCGGTGTGGCTGAACGGCAGGTGCGGGGCTTTCTTGAACAGCACCGCGATCTCGGTGACCCGGCGCGGCAGCCGCTTGCCGGTCCGCAGGTAGAACGGCACCCCGGCCCACCGGCGAGTGTCGATACCCAGCCGGACGGCGGCGTAGCTCTCGGTCTTCGAGTCGGCCGGGACGTCCTTCTCGGCGCGGTAGGCCAGCACCCGTTCACCGGCCAGCCAGCCCGGCTGGTACTGCCCGCGTACCGCATAGCCGGCCGGATCGGCAGGCAGCGTGATGGCTCGCAACACCTTGAGTTTCTCGGTACGAATGGCTTCGGCGGTGAACTCCACCGGCTCTTCCATCGCGGTCAGCGCGAGCAGCTGCAGCAGGTGGTTCTGCAGCACGTCGCGGGCCGCCCCGGTGGCGTCGTAGAAGGCGGCCCGGCCGGCGATGCCGACATCCTCGGCCATCGTGATCTGTACCGAATCGACATAGTTGGCGTTCCACACCGGCTCGAACAGCTGGTTGGCGAAGCGCAGCGCCATCAGGTTCTGCACGGTTTCCTTGCCGAGATAGTGGTCGATCCGGAACACGTCGTCGGCGGTGAAGACCGTGTCCACCAGCTTGTTCAACGCCTTGGCGCTGGGCAGGTCGTGGCCGAAGGGCTTCTCAACCACCACCCGGCGCCAGCCACCGGAAGCGGCGTTGTCGGCCATCTTGGTGCGTTCCATCTGCTTGAGCACGGTCGGGAACAGGCTCGGCGGGATCGATAGGTAGAACGCCGCATTGCCTTTGATGCCATGGCTTTCGCGCAGCTCGTCCAGGGTGCTGGCGAGGGTGTCGAAGGCCTCGTCGTCGTCGAAGGCACCGGGTACGAACTTGATGTCGCCCGACAGTCGGGACCAGACCTCCTCGTTCCAACCGGTCCGGGCGTGTTCCTTGGCGGCCTTCTTGGCCAGCGACTCGAAATCGCCGTCCTCCCAGTCTCGGCGGGCAAAACCGAGCAGGACGAAGTCGGCCGGCAGCAGGCCCCGGTTGGCCAGGTCATAGATGGCTGGCAGCAACTTCTTGCGGGCCAGGTCACCGGTGACGCCGAACACCACCAGCGCGCACGGCTCCGGCACCCGCGGCAGTCGCCGATCACCAGGATCACGCAGCGGGTTGGACCGCAGGGCGTGCGGAAGCTGCGGGCCGGCGCCGGCGCTGATTGCCGGAGTCTGGTCGTCGGTCACGCTGTTGGTGTTCATCGTCACCGGGACTCCTTCAGAGGGCTTGCAGTAATTGCGCGAGGCCGGCCGCGCGATCGGTGAGATGCAGGTGCAACACCGGACGCCCCTTGTCGGCAAGGACCTTCGCGTCACCGGCGGCCTGGGCCTGTTGCAGCACCGCGAAGCTGTACGGGCGATCCGGGATCGTCAGATCCGCGGCTACCGCACCGGTGATCTGCAGGAACACCCCGTTCGGATGGCCGCCCTTGTGGTACTGCCCGGTCGAATGCAGGAAGCGCGGGCCCCAGCCGAAGGTGGTCTGCAGGCCGGTTCTGCTGGCCACCGCCGGCCGCAGCTCGGCGGCCTGGGTGTCCACGTGCCGGTTCAGGTAGGCCTGGATCGAGACGTAGCCGAGTTCCGGGGCGGCGTCGAAGAATAGCCCGAGCGCGGCTGCCAGATCCCCGGCACCGGTCAGGTCGAGATTCAGCCCGAAGACCTGCACGGCACCGTCGGTGAGCGACGGCTCCGGGGGCGCTTCGTCGCCGGCCGAGTCGAGCAGCGAGCGGGCCTGCTTCTTGGCCTCTTCGACATTGGGCTGGTCGAACGGGTCGATCCCGATGATCCGGCCGGCGACCGCGGTGGCGTACTCCCAGAGCAGCATCTGCGCACCGAGCGGACCGGAGGTGGCCACCCCCCAGCCCGACACCGGCGGGTAGGCCGGATCAAAACCGCCGAGATGAACCAGGACAGCGTCGCGCTTGGCATCGGCGAAGCCGGCCGCGGTCGGCTCCTGCACCACCACCGGCAGCAACCCGCGACCCTGCTTACCGGTGGACTCGGCGATCAACTGCTCAGCCCAGTCGCCGAAACCCGTTATTCCAGAACCGAAATCGGCAAAAACCACCTTGTCGCAGCCGGCGTTGTGGGCCAGCCCGAGCAGCGCACCGAGCCGCAGCCCCGGGTTGTCCCGGTCGTCGGTGGCCAGCACCGACGCGGCCGCGGCTGCCGAGTCCAGCAGCGCCCCGATATCGGCGCCGGCCAGCCCGGCCGGCACCAGCCCGAAAGCGGTCAGTGCGCTGTAGCGGCCACCGACGTGCGGATCGGCCAGGAACACCTTGCGATAGCCGGCGGTTTCGGCCGTCTGCTGCAACGGCGAGCCGGGATCGGTGACCACCACGATCCGCTGCTTGGGGTCGATACCCTTATCCGCAAAGGCTTTCTCATACGCCCGCCGGTGCGAGTCGGTCTCGACGGTGCCACCGGACTTGCTCGACACCACCAGCACCGTCCGGTCCAGGTCCTCGGCCAGCGCGGCCGAAACCTGACCGGCGTCGGTGGTGTCCAGGGTGACCAGGCCGACCCCGGCGGTGCCGCAGATGACCTCTGGCGCCAATGAGCTGCCACCCATTCCGGCCAGCACCACATGGTCGATACCCTCGGCCAGCAGCTGCTCGCGCAACGCGGCGATCTCGGCGACCAGCGGCCGGGAGGTTTCGGCCAGCGTCGCCCAGGACAGCCGGATGGCAGCCTCGGACTCGGCGTCCGGACCCCACAGCGTCGGGTCCTGCGCGGTGATCCGGCTGGCGATCCGGTTCGAGACCAGGTCATCGATCGCCGTCCCGAAGGCTTCGGCGTCGGCGTAGCCGAACTCGCAGCTCAGACCGCCGCCGCTGGTGCCCGCCAGCTCGCTCACTTGCCGGCCTTCTTGGCACCCGCGGTCAGCTGCTTCTGCACGCCCTCGAGCAGCACCGACCAGGAGTCCATGAATTTCTGCACGCCCTCGACCTCGAGCAGCTCGGTGACCTCCGCCAGCTCGATGCCCAGCTCAGCCAGCTGCGCGACCACCCCGCGGGCCTCGTGATAGCCGGTATTGGCGGTGGCGCCGGCGATCGTGCCATGGTCGGCGACCGCATTCAGGGTCGCCTCGGGCATCGTGTTGACCGTGTTCGGGGCGACCAACTCGGTGACGTACATGGTGTCCTCGTAGGCCGGGTCCTTCACGCCGGTGGAGGCCCAGAGCGGCCGCTGCGGATGTGCGCCGTCGGCGGCCAACGACTCCCAGCGCTCGCCGGCAAAGATCTCTTCGAAGGCCTCGTAGGCCAGCCGGGCATTGGCCACTCCGGCCTTGCCGCGCACCGCCTTGGCCTCGTCCGTGCCCATCTTGTCCAGCCGCTTGTCGATCTCGGTGTCCACCCGGGACACGAAGAACGAGGCGACCGAGCGGATGGCCGCCAGGTCGACGCCGTCGGTGCGGGCCTGCTCCAGGCCGGCCAGGTAGGCCTCCATCACCTTGCGGTAGCGCTCGATGGAGAAGATCAGCGTTACGTTGACGCTGATTCCGAGCGAGGTCGCCTCGGTGATGGCTGGCAGGCCGGCCTCGGTGGCCGGGATCTTGATCATCACGTTCGGCCGGTCCACCAGCCACCACAGTGCCTGAGCCTCGGCCGCCGTCTTGTCGGTGTCGTGCGCGATCCGCGGGTCGACCTCGATGGACACCCGGCCGTCCTGGCCGTGGGTCGCGTCGTAGGTCGGCCGCAGCACGTCGCAGGCCCAGCGGATATCGAAGGAGGTGAGCAGCCGGACCGATTCCTCCAGCGACACCCCGCGAACGGCGAGATCGTGCACCTGCTCGGCGTAGGGGGAGTCGCCCTCGGCCGAGCCCTCCAACGCCTTCTGGAAAATGGACGGGTTGCTGGTGACGCCGACGACGTGCCTGGTGTCGATCAGCTCCTGCAGATTGCCGCTGACCAGCCGGTTGCGGCTGATGTCGTCCAGCCAGATCGAGACGCCGGCGCCGGACAGGTCCTTGAGTGCATCGCTCACGATGGATTCTCCTTCTGCAGCTGGTGAAGTCAGGTGCCGGTGGTGGTGCCGGTGATGATGTTCGCGCGATCCATGGCGGCGTGCGCGGCGGCAACCACCCGGTCGGGCGTGAAGCCGAACTGCTCGAACAGCACGCTGGCCGCGGCGCTGGCACCGAAGTGGTCGATGCCGACGATCTCGCCGCCGTCGCCGACGATCTCTCGCCAGCCGAGCGGCACACCGGCCTCGATGCTGACCCGGGCCTTGACCGCGGGGGGCAGCACCAGCTGTTGGTAGGACCGGGGTTGAGCGTTGAACCACTCCACGCACGGCATCGAGACCACGCGGGTCGGGGTGCCGTCGGCTTCGAGCCGCTCGCGGGCGGTCAGCGCCAGCGAGACCTCGGAACCGGTCGCGATCAGGATCACCTGGGCCACGCCACTGGACGCTTCTTCCAGCACGTAACCGCCCTTGCTCGCGTCCCGCACCTTGGCCGGGTCCAGCACCGGAAGGGCCTGGCGGGACAGCGCGAGCCCGGCCGGCCGGTCGGTGTTTTTCAGCACCTGCTGCCAGACCACCGCGGTCTCGTTGGCGTCGGCCGGCCGGACGATGTCCAGCCCCGGGATGGCCCGCAGCGCCGCCAACTGCTCGATCGGCTGGTGGGTCGGGCCGTCCTCGCCGAGACCGATCGAGTCGTGCGTCCAGACGTAGATGGTCGGCAGCTTCATCAGCGCGGCCAGCCGGACCGGCGGGCGCATGTAGTCGCTGAAGACCAGGAAGGTGCCGCCGTAGACCCGGGTCCCGCCGTGCAGCGTGATCCCGTTCATGATCGAACCCATCGCGTGCTCGCGAATCCCGAAGTGCAGGGTGCGACCGTACGGGCCGCCGGTCCAGGCCTTGGTCTGCCGGTCGGCCGGGACGAAGCTGGGCTCGCCCTCCATCGTGGTGTTGTTGCTCTCGGCGAGGTCGGCCGAGCCACCCCACAGCTCGGGCAGCACGCCGGCCAGAGCCGAGAGCACCTTGCCCGAGGCCGCCCGGGTGGCGATCGAGTTGGGCTTGTCGTCCTTCTCGGTCGGGAACTCAGGTATCGCATCGGCCCAGCCGTCGGGCAGGCTGCGGGTGACCAGCCGGTCGAACAGCGCCTTGCGCTCGGGGTTGGCTGCCGCCCACTCGTCGAAACTCGGCTGCCAGTCGGCGCGGGCGGTCCGGCCGCGCTCGAAAACCTTGCGGGTGTGCGTGATCACCTCGTCCGACACGGCGAACTGGACGTCGGGGTTGAAGCCGAGGATCTCCTTGGTCTTGGCGATCTCGTCCGCGCCGAGTGCCGAACCATGGGCCTTGCCGGTGTTCTGCTTGGTCGGCGCCGGCCAGCCGATGATGGTGCGGACCGCGATGAAGGACGGCCGGTCGGTCTCGGCCCGGGCCGCGGCCAGCGCCTTCTCCAGCGCTGCGACGTCCTCGCCGGAATCGACGTATTGCACGTGCCAGCCGTAGGCCTCGTAGCGCTTGAGCACATCTTCGGAGAACGCCACGTTGGTGTCGTCCTCGATCGAGATGTGGTTGTCATCCCAGAGCAGGGTCAGGTTGCCCAGTTGCTGGTGGCCGGCCAGTGAGGAGGCCTCGCCGGAGACGCCCTCTTCCAGGCAGCCGTCGCCGCAGATCACGTAGATCTGGTGGTCGAACGGGGACTCGCCGGCCGCGGTGTCCGGGTCCAGCAGGCCGCGCTCGCGGCGGGCCGCCATCGCGAAGCCGACCCCGTTCGCCACCCCCTGGCCGAGCGGGCCGGTGGTGGTCTCGACGCCGAGGGTGTGGCCGTGCTCGGGGTGGCCCGGGGTCAACGAGCCCCAGGTCCGCAGCTGCTTCAGGTCATCGAGCTCGAGCCCGTAGCCGGACAGGTAGAGCTGGATGTACAAGGTCAACGAGGAGTGGCCGTTGGACAGCACGAACCGGTCGCGGGCCACCCAGTTCGGGTCGGACGGGTCGTGCCGCATGGTGTGCTGGAACAGCAGGTAGGCCAGCGGGGCTAGGCTCATCGCGGTACCGGGGTGACCGTTGCCGACCTTCTGCACCGCATCGGCGGCGAGCAGTCTGGCGGTGTCCACCGCCTGCGAGTCGAGATCGGTCCACCATTTCGGGTACTTCTGGACTACTTCAGCTGCTGGGCCGGTGACGCTGTCGCTCACGTGATTCTCCTGCTCTCGAATCCCCGGCTCGAGGGTCAGCCGGCCGAGCTCAAGCCTAATCGCTTCCGGCCAGCGATTGTGGGCGGGTACGGGCGGTGTCGGGGGATGGTCCGGTCGGCTTCATCGGCCGTTCGTACGAGCGTTGCGAGCCCGGTCACCGCGCCGCCCTGCGGGTGCCGTGAGGCTTAGTCGAGAGGGTTACTCTGGCCGGGTGACGCAGACCCCGGTAGCCCCCGCGGAGCAGGGCGCGATCGAGTCGAACGGCACGGCAGGTGCACGGCTGACCACGGTGCGCGCCTACGTCGCGCTGACCAAGCCACGGATCATCGAACTGCTGCTGGTCACCACGCTGCCGGCGATGGTGCTGGCCGCGCACGGGCTGCCGGGCTGGCGGGTCGTGCTGGCCACAATGATCGGTGGCACCCTGGCGGCCGGCAGCGCCAACGCGCTGAACTGCTTCGTGGATCGCGACATCGACGCGATGATGCGCCGCACCGGCCACCGCCCGCTGGCCACCCACGAGGTCTCGCCGACCGGCGCGCTGATCTTCGGGATGCTGCTGGGCGTGATCGCGGTGGGCCTGATGGGGCTGACCACCAACCTGCTGGCCGCCGGCCTGACGCTGGTCGCCATCGCCTTCTACGTCGTCGTCTACACGATGCTGCTCAAGCGCCGGACGGCCCAGAACATCGTCTGGGGTGGCGCGGCCGGCTGTATGCCGGTGCTGATCGGCTGGGCCGCGGTCACCAACTCGCTGGCCTGGGCGCCGGTGGTGCTGTTCGCGGTGGTGTTCTTCTGGACCCCGCCGCATTTCTGGGCGCTGGCCATCCGCTACCGCGAGGACTACGCACGGGCCGGCGTGCCGATGCTGCCGGTGGTGGCCTCGCCGATCCAGGTGACCCGCCAGATGCTCGGCTACTCCTACCTGACGGTCGCCGCCTCGGTGCTGCTCTGGCCGCTGGCCACCGGCTGGGTGTACGGGGTGCTGGCTCTCGCTGCCGGTGCCGCGCTACTGGTCGAGGCGCACCGGCTGTACGCGGCCACCAAGCGTGGCGAGGCCGGCAAGCCGATGCGGTTGTTCCACCTGTCCAACAGCTACCTGGCGTTCGTGTTCGTCGCGGTCGCGGTGGACACCTTCCTGCGCTGAACCCGCTCTGGGCCGCCTCGAATCAGCCGGCCGGGATGTCGAAGCGCACCGTGACCGGGGTCAGCACCGTGATCGTCCCCTTGGCCGTCTGGACCGTGCCGGAGTAGGTGAGGCTGCCGGCGGTCAGCGCGGCCGGCACCTGCACTGCGTCATCCACCTGCTGGGCGGGGTCGCCGGCCGCATTGCGTACCGCCAGCGTGCCCGCCTCGGGCACCGTGACCGTGAGCAGCCCCGACTCGGCACCATAGGCCTGCTTGTCGCCGTCGAGCTTGACGGTGGCCGCGAGGTGTAGCCAGGCCCGATCGGTGGTCTCGCAGTGGCTGCCGTCGGCGGCCCAGTAGCTGAGCGACACCGCCCGCAGGGTGAGGGTGCCATCGAGCGTCCCGGTGCCGGCCGAGGTGGTCAGCCGAACCCGGACGGGTTTGGTCATGGCCAGCGTCTGCGAGGTGTGCGTGCGGGCGGTGACGGCGGGGTTGCCCGCGTTCGGTGCCCCGGTGAGCAGCGAGATCGACTGCTTCAGCCCGCTGTCGGTGAGCACCAGATCGACCGAGCGGGCACGTGCGGGTACCGCGGTGACCAGGTAGTCCGAGGTCGAGGTGAGTGGCCCGCGCTCGACCCCGTCCACCCGCACCGAAAGGTCGGGTTGCTGGCTGCCGGACTCGCCGGCCAGCGGCACGGTGGCAAAGGCCAGCAGGCGATAGCCGGCCGGGGCGGTCCGGGTCCGATCGCCCCAGCCGTAGCTGGCCACATAGCCGTACTCCACCAACCGAACGCCCGACAGCTGGCCGACCATCCGGGCCGTTGGCGGGGCTGTGGTGAGCTGGCTGCGCAGGGTGCTGGTGGTGGTCAGCACGTCGCCCACCGCAGCTGGTGGCCGGGGCGTTGTCAGCCGCTCGGTGGCCGGCGGCAGCTTGCCGTCCGGCCGGATCAGCTGGCTGGCCGGTCGCGGATCCGGGGTGTTGGACTCACCGTCCGGGCTGTTCACCGCCAGTCGCATGGTGCCGGCCGGGGTCGGGGTGGCGATCAGGTCGAAGCTCAGGAACGGCCGGCTCCGGTCGCCGTCGATGAACAGCACCGGGCCGCACAGCATTCGGTCGCCGACCGCCACCGGCAGGTCGCTGTCGGATCCGCCCACGGTCGGTACCGCCGAGTCGGTGGCGTAGTAGCAGCGGGCGTCCGAGCCTCGGCTACCGTGCCGGTCGGTGACCGCGGCCCGCATCACCCGTTCGGTCTGGTCGAGTAGTTGGGCCGCGTTGGCGACCGGCCGGCCGTAGCTGGTCAGCTGGCGGTCCACCGGCGGTTTGAACACCAGCCAGCCGGCACCGACCAGTACGCCGAGCACGCAGACCGCGATCAGGCGGATAGCGAACCGGCGCCATAACGAGAGGGCCTCGTCCGATGGCACTGCTAGAAACTCCCGGTTGCCGCTGACATGACCTACTAGAGGGTAAGGGGTATCGCTGTGAGTGAGCATCGCAGCGAGCGCCAGCGAGTGAGGAGCGGAGCGATTGGTGGCACTGTGAGTGAGCATCGCAGCGAGCGCCAGCGAGTGAGGAGCGGAGCGATTGGCGGCACTGTGAGTGAGCATCGCAGCGAGCGCCAGCGAGTGAGGAGCGGAGCGATTGGTGGCACTGTGAGTGAGCATCGCAGCGAGCGCCAGCGAGTGAGGAGCGGAGCGATTGGCAGCACCATTGGCGCCCGTACGATCGGTGAGTGACTCGACATATCGCGATCGCCACCTGTGACCAGCTCCCCGATGGCGACCCGGACGACCAGCTGCTGATCACCGCGCTGCTGGAGCTGGGGCTGCGGGCCAGCCTGCTGGCCTGGTCGGCTCCCGAGGTGGACTGGACGGCCTTCGACGCCACCATGCTCAGGAGTACCTGGGACTACACCGTCCGCCGGACCGAGTTCCTGGCCTGGGCCGATCGGGTGCCGCGGCTGCACAACCCCGCCGCGGTGATCCACGCCAACAGTGACAAGCGTTACCTGGCCGAGCTCGCCGCGGCCGGTCTGCCGGTGGTGCCAGGT
>JALYVK010000086.1 GCA_030853265.1 Actinomycetota bacterium | reverse complement strand
GAAGCCGCCACCCCCGCCGAAGCCGCCGCCGCCACCCAGACCGGTGCCGCCGCCGAGGCCACCGCCCAAGCCACCGCCGGTGAAGCCGGTACGGCCGCCGGTGCCGCCGGTGGTACCGCCGGTCCTGGTTACGGCCCGGGGGAGTGCGATGACCACCTGGGTGCCCTCGGTCAGGCCTGCGGTGATCTGGGTCAGCCCGCCAGCAGCCAGCCCGACGGTGACCGGGTGGGCGACCTGCTTGCCGCCGGCAATCTCGTAGACGACGTCCTTACCGGAAACCACCCGGACCGCCGTGGAGGGCACGGTGAGCACTCCGGCCAACTGCCGGTAGATCAGCGAGACGGTGCCGGTCGCCCCGGCGTGCAGGCCGGCCGGGTTGCCGGTCACCGCCACCACCACCGGGTAGCTGGCCACCCCGGTGGTGTTCTGGGCGATCAGGCCGATCGAACTGATGGTGCCGTACACCGTGCCGGTCGCGCCCGAGGCGACCAGCTGGGCCTGCTCGCCGGTTGCCAACAGGCCGACCTGGGTGTCGTCCACGGTGGCATTCACGATCCAGGAACTGGTGCTGATCACGGTGAACTGCGCGGTAGAGCTGCTCGAAGAGGACGAGCTGCTCGCGCCACCGGCCGCCGAACCGCCGGTCGCTCCGCCACCGCCACCGCCGGAACCAGAGCCGGATCCGGACGACGCCGAACTGGAACCCGACGACGCCGAGCCGCTGACCTGGGCCCCGACGGTCAGGTTCACCGAGGCCACCACGCCGGCGATCGGCGAGGTCAACGAGGCCTCGGTCAGCGCGCTCTGGGCCGAGCTGAGCTGGCCCTGGGCGGCGGTGATCGAGGCGTTGTCGGCGGCCAGCTGGGTAGCGGTGCCGCTGGCGTCGGCGGTCAACTTCGCCTGGTCACTAGCCAGCGCGGCCTGGGCCTGGGCGAGATTTGCCTTCAGGGACGCCGAATCCACCGTCGCGAGCACGCTGCCGGCCGAGACCTTCTGGCCGGCGGTGACCCGCACCGCGGTGACCCGACCGGACACCGCGAAGTTCAACGCCTCCTGCTGGGCGGGCTCGATGGTGCCGGTGGAGCTCAGCGATTGCCGGATCGTCCCGGTACTGGCCGCGACCAGCCGGTAGGACGGGGTGGTCGCTGCCTTGGCGTTGTGCCCGTTCCACCAGAAGGCACCGGCGCCGAGCACGACCACCAGCACGATCACCAGCGCGCTGACCCGGGGTCGAGCGGTGAAGGGACGGGTCAGTGTTCGCATGCGTCGTCTCGAACCATGGCAGCTCAACCTCTCCGGCGACGGGCATGACGAGCCCGGACCGGGGATGAGAATGCGGCCTCAACCTGAGGGAGGAGAAGCTATCAGCTGTGAGTTGGATGCAAGGACCCTTGGAGGAAGCTGAGTGCGGCCGGTCAGCGACCGCCTGGCCGGACGAACGGGAACGCCAGGGTCTGCCGGATCGAGGCCCCGAGCAGCATCATCACCAGCCGATCCACCCCGAGGCCGAGGCCGCCGGTGGGTGGCATCGCGTACTCCAGGGCGGCCAGGAACGCCTCGTCCACCTGCATTGCCTCCGGGTCGCCGTCGGCGGCCCGCAGCGACTGCTCGGTAAGCCGGTTGCGCTGATCGACCGGATCGATCAGCTCGGAGTACGCGGTGCCGATCTCGGCACCGAAGGCGACCAGGTCCCACCGCTCCGACAGCCTCGGGTCCTCCCGATGACACCGGGTCAGCGGTGACGATTCCACCGGAAAATCAAGGTAGAACGTCGGCAGTACGGTCTGCTTCTCGACCAGCGCCTCGTACAGTTCGGTGACCAGCCGACCGGGCGTGGCATCGACCGGCCGGCCCAGCCCGTGCGTCCGGCACAGCTGTTCGAGTTCGGCGAGGCCGGTATCGGCGCTGATCGCAACCCCGCAGGCCCGCGAGACGGCCTCGTGCACCGTCATCGAGGACCACGGTCCGGACAGGTCGATCTCGACCGGACGGCCCGCCGGATCGAGCCGGTGGGCGACCGGCGCGCCATGTACCGCGGTCGCCACCTCCAGGATCAGCTCGCGGGTCAGCGTCCGCATGTCGAGGTAGTCGGCGTAGGCCTGGTAGGCCTCGACCGAGGTGAACTCCGGATTGTGGGTGGCATCGGCGCCCTCGTTGCGGAAGTTCCGGTTGAGCTCGAAGACCCGGCGCATGCCGCCCACGCAGAGCCGCTTGAGGTAGAGCTCCGGTGCGATCCGCAGGTAGAGGGTGGCGTCGTAGGCGTTGATGTGGGTGACGAACGGCCGGGCATTCGCCCCGCCGTGCACCGACTGCAGCATCGGGGTCTCGACCTCGAGGTAGTCCCGCCGGGCCAGGGCCTGCCGGATCTCGCGGACCGCGACGCTGCGCTTGACCAGCACGTCCATGGTGTCGGGGTTGACGATCAGGTCCACGTGCCGCTGCCGGACCCGGGCGTCCGGATCGGCGAAGCCGGCGTGCGCATCGGGCAGTGGCCGCAGGCACTTGGCGGCCATCTGCCAGCTGGTCACCAGCACCGAGAGCTCGCCGGTCCGGCTGGTCAGCACCTCGCCGGTGACGCTGAGGTAGTCGCCGAGATCGACGGTTGCCCGCAGCAACCGGTGTTCCTCAGGCCCCAGGCAGTCGCTGCTGATCATCGCCTGGACCACGGCCGGGCCGTCCTGCAGCACCGCGAAGGTCAGCCCGCCGAAGTCGCGCAGGGCACGGACCCGGCCGGCGATAGAGACCTGCTGGCCGGTTCGCGAATCGGCCGGCAGCGCCTGGAATTGGCTTACCACCTCGGCTATTTCTCGATCGCGCGGCACCGAGACCGGATAGCCCGGCCGGCCGGCGTCGGCGAGCTTTCCGAGTTTGTCCACCCGGACCCGCTGCTGCTGGGACAGCCGGGTTACCGGCCGGGCCGGTTGCCGCGCGCTGCGTTCGACCGCCTGCACCGCCTCGGCGAAGGGCAGCCGGTGGCCCTCGAAGACCACCGGCTCGTCGCCGGCGCGCTCCCGTGGGCCGCCGAGCGTCGGCAGGAATCCCTCGGCCGCGCCCGCTGCCAGCGCCACCCGGGTCAGCGTGAGCGAGGAGTCGTAACACAGGTAACGCGGGGTCCAACGCGGCAGGTAGCGGGCATTGGCCCGGTAGAGGCTCTCGATCTGCCAGAACCGCGACGCGTAGGTCAGCACCCGGCTGGAGAGCCGGACCACCGGCCCCGCACCGACCCGCTCGGCGGCGCCGAACACACCCCGGAACATTGCGAAGTTCAGCGAGATGGCGCGTACCCCGAGCTCGTCGCGGGACGCCGTCACCAGCTGGCTGACCATCGCCTCGACCAGGCCGTTCTCCGAATCCCGGTCGCGGCGCATCAGATCCAGCGACAGCCCGCGCCGGCCCCACGGCACCATCGAGAGCAGGCCGCGCAGCCGGCCCTCGGCGTCGTGCGCCAGCACCGCAACGCAGTTGCCGTCGACCGGTTCGCCGAGCCGGCCCAGTGCCATCGAGAAGCCGCGTTCGGTGTCATCACCGCGCCAGTCCTCGGCGCGCCGGTCGATCTCGGCCAGCTGTTCGGCGCTCAGGTCGGCGTGCCGGCCGACCGAGATGGTGTAGCCGGCTCGCTGGACCCGCCGCACCGCGCGGCGGACCGGCTCCATGGTCGGGCCTTCCAGGGTGAAGGTGTCGACATCGATGATCGCCTCGTCCCCGATCGGCAGCGCCTTCAGGCCGGCTGCGACGTAGGCCTCGGCACCCTCGGCGCTCGCCGACAGGACGGCCGGGAACCAGCCGAACGAGCGCGCCTCGGCAAGCCAGGCCGCGATCGCGGCCGGCCAGGCAGCCACCGGCCCGATCGGGTCGGCGCTGGCCAGACTGACGTTGGCCAGTACCCGGTAGGTGATCGCGGCGGTCCGATCCGGGGTCAGGATGGCCGACTTGTCATGCCGGGTTGCGAAGTAGCCGAGCGAGTCCCGCTCGCCGGACTGCAACAGCAGTCGGCGGATATCCAGCTCGTCCTGCGAGGTCAGGTAACTCTTGGCGCGGGCTGAGCGAAGGAAGATCAGCGCTGCCGACACCAGGGCAAGCGCCGAGAGCAAGCCGGCCAGCGCGCCGATCCAGTGGTGGCCGTGCTGGCCGTTCCAGCCCACCTCGGTGCTGGCCGGTTCCACGCCGAGTGCCACCCGGACCGACCAGGCGAGTTTGTGGGCTCCCCCGATCAGCTTAGCGGGAAAGGCGAAAGTCAGCATGACGGCGACCGTGATCGAGATCAGCAGGCCGCCCACCAGCACGCCCAGGGCCAGCCAGCGGGCGCCGGGTTCCAGGCGGGAGGAGAACGCCCGCCGGCTGCGCCACAGCAGCACCACCAGCGCCACCGTCAGCCCGGCGTTGAGCACCAGTTCGATCGCGTCCAGTGCGCTGAGGTCGCGGGCGTCGTTGCGGTTGATGAGTACCGCCGCGACCACCACGATCAGGTAGATGCCCGCCAGCGTCTGGAAGGCCAGCAGCAGCCACCAGGCGAACCGGATCCGGCGGCGGACCGCGCCCCCGATCACGAACAGCAGCACGATCGAGAACAGGCTCGGCCCCACCGGCAGGTTGACCAGGCCGAACAGGTCATCGATCCGGCGGGCCCAGTGCACCGGCCGCAGGATCAGGCTGAGCAGCGACCAGAACCCGCCCAGCACGATCACTCGGCCGCACAGCGAGGCGAACTCGTCCCGCCAACCGGTCAGCTCGCCGCGGGACTCCGCTGGCACGGCAATATCCCGTCCGACAACCGCTCTGCTCACCACACTCCCAACGACGACCGACTGACTTTCGACCGTACGGTACGGCCGCCGGGCTGCGGTGGACGGCACCCACGACGAAAGGCCCCAGCTTTCGCCAGGGCCTTTCGAGGGTATTGCCTGTTACAAACTAGATGTCGTAGTACAGCTCGAACTCGTACGGGTGTGGCCGCAGCCGGACCGGGTCGATCTCATTGGTCCGCTTGTAGTCGATCCAGGTCTGGATCAGGTCGGCGGTGAACACGCCGCCCTCCTGCAGGTATTCGTTGTCGGCTTCCAGGTGATCGAGCACCTCACTCAGCGAGCCGGGCACCTGCCGGATCGAGGCGGCCTCGTCCGGCGGCAGTTCGTAGAGGTCCTTGTCGATCGGGTCGGCCGGTTCGATCTTGTTCTTGATGCCGTCCAGGCCGGCCATCAGCATCGCGGAGAAGCCGAGGTAGGGGTTGGCCGACGGGTCCGGCACCCGGAACTCGATGCGCTTGGCCTTGGGACTGGTACCGGTGATCGGCACCCGGATGCAGGCCGAGCGGTTGCCGGCGCTGTAGACCAGGTTGACCGGCGCCTCATAGCCGGGCACCAGCCGGTGGTAGGAGTTGACGGTCGGGTTGGTGAAGGCCAGCAGCGACGGCGCGTGGTGCAGCAGCCCGCCGATATAGTAGCGAGCCAGGTCCGACAGGCCCGCGTAGCCGGTCTCGTCGTAGAACAGCGGTTCGCCGCCCTTCCACAGCGACTGATGGCAGTGCATGCCCGAGCCGTTGTCGCCGAACAGCGGCTTGGGCATGAACGTGGCGGTCTTGCCATTGCGCCAGGCCACGTTCTTGACGATGTACTTGAACAGCAGCACCTGGTCAGCGGCGTGGGTCAGGGTGTCGAACTTGTAGTTGATCTCGGCCTGGCCGCCGGTGCCGACCTCGTGGTGGGCCCGCTCGAGCTGCAGGCCGGCGTTCATGAGCTCGGTGCTCATCTCATCGCGCAGGTCGGCGTGGTGGTCATACGGCGAGACCGGAAAGTAGCCGCCCTTGACCCGGGTCTTGTAACCGAGGTTGCCGCCCTCTTCGGCCCGGCCGGTGTTCCAGGAACCCTCGACCGAGTCCACCGAGTAGCTCGCACCGTTCATCTTGGACTCGTAGCGGACGTCGTCGAAGACGTAGAACTCGGCCTCCGGACCGAAGTACGCGGTGTCGGCGATCCCGGTCGAGGTCAGGTATTCCTCGGCCTTGCTGGCCACCTGGCGCGGGTCGCGGTCATAGGGCTCGCCGGTGCGCGGCTCGACGATGGAGTGGTTGATGTTGAGCGTCTTCGCCTTGCGGAACGGGTCGAGGTAGGCGGTGGCCGGATCCGGGATCAGCTTCAGGTCGGACTTGTGGATCGCGGCGAAGCCCCGGATCGAGGAGCCGTCGAACATCTGCCCCTCGGTGAAGGAGTCCTGGCTGAAGTTCGAGGCGGGCACGTTGAAGTGCTGCTGAACACCGGGTAGATCGGTGAACCGGATGTCGATGAACTCGACACCCTCGGTCTCGATGTAGCTGAGGATCTCATCGGCACTACTGAACATCGGCGGTCCTTCTATCTGCCTCGGCGGGTGGGGTACTGAGCACAGGAGATGAGGGCAAAGCTAGATAGCGGCGATTGCTGGTCGGTGTCTCGAATGTTTCCGCCAGGTTACGGGCAGCTCGGCCGGGAGTGCCGCCGATCACTGCCGGCCCAGTTCAGATCACGGCCCAGTTCAGATCACGGCTCAGTTCAGGATGACGGCGGTGGCGGTCAGTCGATCGTGCAGGCCGCGCAGGTCCGCATCGCCGACCAGCGCAGGGATCAGCAAACCCAGCAAGGCCGTCCGGGTGATCGCGCGCAGCGGCCCGACGTCGGCGTCGGCATCCACCCGGATCACCCGCAGCCCGGTCAGGTACATCCCGAACGAGCGGCCGAGCAGCAAGAGCCCGAGCACGTAGTCCAGCGCCCACGGGATCAGGCTCCACTGGCGGGGCAGGCCGCCGGTGAACAGCGCCGCGACGCCGATCGCGGCGATCAGGTCGATCAGCAGCGCCAGCAGCCGTCGGCCGGTCGGCGCCAGCGATCCCCGGCCGGTGGACGGTAGCCCGAGGCGTTCACCCCGGTAGGCCTGTTTGGCGGTCGCGGCTGCCACCTCAGCGACGGGTCATCAGCCGCGGCGGCGGGTGGCCCGCTGCACGCTGCGCATCTTGACCCCGGCAGGCATCGGCCCCTGCGGGATCGGCGTGCGCTGGGCTCCGAGCGCCGACAGCCGCCTATCCAGGGCCACCACCTGCTCCTTGGAAAGGTTGCGGGGCAGCTTCGTCAGGTGGGTGTTGAGCTTGCCGAGCGGGATCTCGCCCTCGCCGTTGCCGACCACCACGTCATAGATCGGGGCGTCGCCGGCGAGCCGGGCCACCCGCTTCTTCTCCTGAGCAAGTAGCGGCTTGACCCGGTGCGGCGCGCCCTCGCCGATCAGGACCACGCCGGGACGGCCGAGCAGCCGGTGCACCGCGTCGAGCTGGGTGGTGCCGGCGACCGCATCGGTCTTGTGCCAGTCACCGCGCAGCTGGCCGAGCACATAGGCCGCAGCGCCCGGTTGGCCCTCGGCCTGCCGATAGGCCGAGGATTGAGCACGGCGGGAGAACAGGAACATCGCCGCGATCACGCCGAACAGGATCGCCGGCACGATCGGCAACCAGGGGCTGCCGGTGGCGAAGTAGACAGCCAGGTAGAGCACCGCCGCGACCACCACGAAAGCGATCACCAGGTAGGGAACCAGCCTGGAGTCGTTCTTCCGGGTCATCGTGAAGGCCTGCAGCATCTGGCTGAACGTCTCGCGGCGAGACTGCCTGCGCACCTTGCGAAGCGCTTTCTTCTCCGCTCTGCTGGGCTTGGGAGCCTTGGACTTGCCCGCTTTGGTGGACCCCGATGATTGCGCCATGACAACAGATTATGCGCTCTTTTGAAGATGTATTACTCACGTCAAGGATTACCCGCTACAGTTACCTCAGTGTTAGCTCATCGACCTGATGGGAATCAGTGCACCCCGTGACCAAACGACGTTCCGACTACCTCGTGGCAGCTCTGTTGCTGACCGCGCTGGTCGCTTCGTTATCCCTGTTGGCCCGCCCGTCCGGAAACGCCTCGGCGAGTTCGTCCGGTTCCTCCCCGACCGTTTCCTCCAGTTCGTCCGGACCCCTCGACCTCACCGCCTCGCTGCGGTACGGCTGCGCAGTCTCGGACGCGCCCAGCTTCGTCGAGGTGACGCTGACTCCAGGACCGCACGCCAGCGATCCGGACCATCCGGTCGTGGTGCAGGTCGGCCTGGCGGACAAGTCGGTGCCCGATTCCACCGACCGGTACCCCGATGCCGGCCCGACGCTGGTCACCCTCGGATCGGGTCCCATCCGGATCCGGCTGGCCGGCCTGCCGCAGCGTGGTGACTACGTCTTCATCCGACAGGTCGGATCCAGCTACCTGAAGTCGGTGCCGCTGCCGAACTCCTGCCTGCGACTCAGCCAGACCGATTTCGGCCTGGTCGAACCGGACGTGATGGTCGCCCAGCCGGGCTGCGCCGGTTCGCGAGCGACGCTCAAGGTCATTCTGACCAACTACAACACCGTCGATGACAAGCTGCGTGGCTACGGGCTCGACCCGCTAGGCTACACCGTGCTGCTGGTGCACTCCAGTGGGCTGCCCGCCGATATCAACCCGGCCGGCCAGCTCGCCTACTTCACCGAACCCGGTGTTCAGAAGGTCAGCATCAGCCAGGCCGCCTCGGTGCCCGACAGCTACCAGATCCGGGTCATCGGCCCGGACGGCTCGCTCGATGTGGTCGGCAACCGGCGACTCAGCTGCGACTCGGTGGACCCGCAGCCCTCGCGCTCGATCACCCCGACGCCGATCAGGCCGTCCGAGAGCAGCACGCCGACCAGCAGTCACCCGAGCGCGCACCCCAGCACGTCCTCGCACCCGGCGTCCAGCCCGCCCAAGCCGTCGGCCACCCCGCCCGCCAGCCAGTCGTTGGCGCCGCGTACCAACACGGACGCTCCGGTCATCCCGGCCGCAAGCAGCAACAGCTATCAGCAGGCGCTCGGTCAAGGCGATGCCAGCAGCCACACCGCAGCCGCCAAGCCGGCGTCCACCAGCCCGGCGCCGCCGCGAGGCACCGCCAAGCCGCGTCAGGTCGAGGCCGAGGCGCCCCGCCTGGTGTCGGTGTTCCGGATGCACGGGATGTTCTCCGGTGCCGCGCTGCTGATCCTGCTGGTCTTCCTGGTGTCGATGGCGGGCCTGGTTGGCACGACCGTAGTGAGCGCCCGCCGCCGCTAGCTAGCTGCATTTCGCGGCCCGAGTTTCCAGCGCTGTCGGCGTGTCGTGCAAACTCGGGCCGCGAAATGGCGTCCGGGCAGGGTTCAGACGGCTGCGTTGCTCAGCTTCCGAGCGTCCAGGGCTTGCTGGTAGAGCCGGCCGGCCCGGTAGGACGAGCGCACCAACGGCCCACTGAGCACCCCGGCGAAGCCGATCTCCTCGGCCTCTTCGCGAAGCTCCACGAACTCCTGCGGCTTGACCCACCGGTCGATCGGGTGATGCAGCTTGGACGGCCGCAGATACTGGGTGATGGTGATCAGCTCGCAGCCGGCGTCGTACAGGTCCTGCAGCGCCTGGGAAATCTCGGCCCGTTCCTCGCCCATCCCCAGTATCAGGTTGGACTTGGTGACCAGGCCGACCGCTCGGGCCTCGGAGATCACCCGCAGCGAGCGCTCATAGGTGAAGGCCGGCCGGATCCGCTTGAAGACCCTGGGCACGGTCTCGACATTGTGCGCCAGCACCTCGGGCTGTGAGCCGAAGACCTCGGCCAGCTGCTCGGGCACCGCGTTGAAGTCGGGGATCAGCAACTCGACGCCGACGCCCTGTTCCAGGGCATGGATCTGCCGGACGGTCTCGGCATAGAGCCAGGCACCGCCATCGGCCAGGTCATCGCGCGCGACCCCGGTGATGGTGGCGTAGCGCAGCCCCATCTTCTGCACGCTCTCGGCGACCCGGCGGGGCTCGTCGGTGTCCAGCGGAGCCGGCTTGCCGGTCGCGATCTGGCAAAAGTCACAACGCCGGGTGCACTGCTCGCCGCCGATCAGGAAGGTGGCCTCGCGGTCTTCCCAGCACTCGTAGATGTTCGGGCAGCCGGCCTCCTGGCAGACCGTGTGCAGCCCCTCGGCCTTGACGAGCTGGCGAAGCTCGGTGTACTGCGGCCCCATCACCGCCCGGGTCTTGATCCACTCGGGCTTGCGCTCGATCGGGGTCTCGGCGTTGCGCGCCTCGATGCGCAGCAGCTTGCGGCCGGCCTGGCTGGTGGTCTCGCTCATGCTGGGGCCCGCTCCATTTCCGGTTGCGCGGCGTCCACCGCGGTGAGTTCGCTCAGCCTGGCCTCGACCACCGGCAACACCTCGGTGACGGTGACGTCCCGGCTCAGCTCAAGGCTCAGCGAGGTCACCCCCGCATCGGCCAGCCCGCACGGCACGATCCGGCCGAACCAGCTCAGATCAGGGTTGCAGTTCAAGGCGAATCCGTGCTGGGTGACCCCTTGGGACACCCGGATCCCGATCGCGGCGATCTTGCGGTCCGGGCCGCGGTCATCGGCCGACAGCCAGACTCCGCTGCGGCCGGCGATCTGGCTGGTGGCCAGGCCCAGGTCGGCGCAGACGGCCATCAATACCCGTTCCAGCCGCCGGACGTAGGCCACCACATCCATCGGATGCGGCAGCTCGACGATCGGGTAGCCGACCAGCTGACCCGGCCCGTGCCAGGTGATGTTGCCACCGCGGTCGACCTCGACCACCGGCGTTCCGTCGGTCGGGCGCTCCCATGGCTCGGTCCGCCGGCCCGCGGTGAAGACCGGTGGATGTTCCAGCAGCAGCGCGGTGTCCTCGATCTCGCCGGCGATTCGCTGGCCGTGCAGCTGACGTTGCCACCGCCAAGCCTCGGCGTAGTCGACCAGACCGGCGCGGATCGTCCTCAGCTCGCTCACCCGTCCACAATATCCGCCGGTCGGGGGTGTCGCCGCCGCGTCGTATATGAGATGTCAGACCCGCCTGTCATGGTGTTGGCTATCACCAGGTGATCCACCGACTGCAGGAGAGTTGATGACTGAGACCGAGGTAGCCGAGCCGAGTTCCACTTCGCGGCGGCGCCAGTTCGGCTGGGGGTGGCCCGTCATCGCGGTGTTGGTCGTCGCGGTCGTAACCCTGTTGGCGGGCTTCGCCGGGCTAGGCGCCCAGAGCAAGCTCAGCGAGGTCCAGAAGAACGACAATGCCTCCTACCTGCCCGGTTCGGCCGAATCCACCAAGGTCGTCAACGAGTCGGCCAAGTTCCTCAAGCTCGAGACCATTCCCGGTTTCGTGGTGTTCCATCGCGATTCCGGACTGACGGCAGCGGACAAGGCAACCGTCGCAAGCACCTACACCGCCATCAAGGGACTGCCTGGCGTCGACGTGCAGCAACTCACCCCGCCGGTGTTCTCCTCCGACAACACCGCCGCCTCGATCTATGCCCCGCTGATCGCCAAGCAGAACGGCAAGACGCTGCAGGGCAACGTGCTGGCCGACAACGAGAAGCGCATCGTGGACACCGCGCAGAAGCAGCTGCCGGCCGGTCTGCAGGCGTTTCCGGCCGGGCCGGGTGGTCTGCTGGCGGCCTTCATCGACGCGTTCTCCGGCCTGGACGGAGCACTGCTGGGTGCGGTGTTCCTGGTCGTCATCATCATCTTGCTGGTCGTCTACCGCTCGCCAGTGCTCTGGATCTTCCCGCTGATCTCGGCCTTCCTGGCCCTGGGCCTGTCCTCCGGCGTGATCTACCTGCTTGCCAAGAACAA
This sequence comes from Actinomycetota bacterium, assembly GCA_030853265.1. GTDB lineage: Bacteria > Actinomycetota > Actinomycetes > Mycobacteriales > Jatrophihabitantaceae > Jatrophihabitans_A. The sequence goes on along the minus strand of JALYVK010000086.1, from coordinate 2,691 downwards.
CGTGCTGACCCTGACCGGGCAGAGCCAGGGCATCCTGTCCGTCCTGGTCCTGGGCGCCGGCACCGACTACGCGCTGCTGCTGATCTCTCGATATCGAGAGGAGCTCCATGCGTACTCCAGCCGCTTCGACGCGATGATCAAGGCCTGGCGGGAGTCCGCCCCGGCCATCTTCGCCTCGGCCGCGACGGTGATCATCGGACTGCTCTGCCTCAGCTTCTCCGAGCTGAACTCCAACAAGAGCCTCGGCCCGGTCGCCGCAATCGGGATCGGCTGCACGCTGATCACGATGATGAGCGTGCTGCCGGTAGCGCTGGCGATCTTCCCGCGCGGGGTGTTCTGGCCGCGCAAGCCACCGGTCGATCATGCGGCGGATCTGGCCTCGCATGGCCTCTGGGGCCGGATCGCCGAGACCGTGGGACGGCGTCATCGCCCGGCCTGGATCGGGGCCACGGTGATCCTGCTGATCTGCCTGTGCGGGCTGCCGGCTCTCAAGACCAATGGCCTGAGCACCGCCCAGGGCTTCACCAACAAGCCCGACGCGGTCAAGGGCCAGCAGATCTATGACGCCAAGTTCGACAAGGGCGCCGGCGCGCCGGCCGTCATCACCGTCAACGCCGACAAGGCCGACCAGGTCATCGCCGCCGCCTCGAAGGTGTCCGGCGTGGCCACCACGCCGGGATCGGTCTGCGTCCAGGTCGACTACGCCAAGGTGGAGCAGCTCGGCGGGGCAGCCGGCTCGGCGCAACCCGGCTGCGCACCGGCGCAGGTCCAGGTGGACCCGATCGACGGGCGGACCGTGGTCAACGCGATCCTGACCGACTCCTATGACTCGCCGGCGGCCTACTCCACCATCAAGCGGCTGCGGACAACACTGCATGCGATCCCCGGCGCGGCCGCCCAGGTCGGCGGGCAGTCCGCGGCCACCCTGGATGTCTCGACCGCCTCCGTGCATGACCGCAACCTGATCATCCCGATCGTGCTGCTGGTCATCTTCATCGTGCTTGCGCTGTTGCTGCGGGCGCTGATTGCCCCGCTGCTACTCATCGCGACCGTGGTGCTGTCCTTTGCCGCGACACTTGGCGTGTGCGGTTTCGCCTTCAATCACGTGTTGAACTTCGCCGGCGCCGATCAGTCGTTCCCGCTGTATGCCTTCGTCTTCCTGGTAGCCCTCGGGATCGACTACAACATCTTCCTGATGACCCGGGTACGTGAGGAGACCCAGGAGTTCGGCACCCGCCGCGGCGTGCTGCGTGGTCTGTCGGTGACCGGCGGGGTGATCACCTCGGCCGGCGTGGTGCTGGCGGCGACCTTCGCCGTGCTCGGGATCCTGCCGATCGTCTTTCTCGCCGAGATCGGTTTCGCGGTGGCGTTCGGGGTGCTGCTGGACACCATCGTGGTGCGCAGCATCCTGGTGCCGGCGTTGGCGACCGAGATCGGCCGGAAGATCTGGTGGCCGTCGGCGTTGGCACGCGCCAAGGAATGACCCGCCTGTGGATAACTTTCGCGGCGGATAGCGAGAACCGCCTACGGTCGCGGGATGACATTCACCGTTACGGGCTACCGGGTCGAACAGTTGCTGGGGTCGGGCGGCCAGGCTGAGGTATGGGCCGGGCAGTCGATCGCGACCGGTGAACGGGTCGCGCTCAAACGGATCGTGGTCGACTCACCGGCTACCGCCCGAGCCGCGCGATCGGAGGCGGCGCTGCTGGGGGTGCTGGATCATCCGAGCCTGATCCAGTTGCGCGAGTTCGTGGTGACCGAGTCCGCGATGGTGCTGGTGATGGAACTCGCTGAGGCAGGCTCGCTGGCGCAATTGCTCCGCCGGCGTGATCGGCTCAGCCCCGCCGAGGTGGTGGCCACCATCAGCCCGGTCGCGGCGGCGCTGGCACACGCGCATGACCAGGGCGTGCTGCATGCCGACGTGAGCGCGGCCAACATCCTGTTCACCGCGGCTGGTCAGCCCAAGCTCGCCGATCTCGGGGTGGCTCGGTTGCTGGCCGGTTCCGGTGAGGCGATCGGCACGCCGGCCTACGTCGATCCGGTGATCGCTGCCGGCGGCGCGGCGGGCGCTGCCAGCGATGTGTTCTCCCTCGCCGCGGTTGCGCTGCATGCATTAACCGGCACCGGGCCGTGGCAATGCCCAGTCACAGGATCGGCCGGCCGCGCGGCTGCCCGCTCGGCCCGGGCACCGGTAGTCGACGTCGCGCAGGTGCTCGCAGTGGCGGCGACCGGTGAGATCGCCGACCTGGCCGAGCGATTGGCCGGCTTCGAGCCAGCCATCGCCGAGGTGCTTACCCGCGCGCTGGATCCGGCACCGGACCGGCGCGGCACCGCCGCCGAATTCGCGCTGGACCTGCGGGCGGCGTTGACGCCAGCGCCGGTGGTGCTGGCGGGTGGCCGGATTCTCACCAAGGTCGGCCGGCACTCGACAGAGCGCCGGGACCGCGAACGAGAGGCTTTTGTGGGCCGGCCGCCCTTCGGGCTGGCCGCCGACGTCGGGCCGGCGACCGGTCTCGGGCCGGCGACTGATCTCGGTCCGGCGACTGGTCTCGGGCCGGGGCTTGGGCGCGGGCTTGGGCCTGGGTCGGGGATTGGGCGCGGGCCGGTCGGCCTCACCGAGGTGCCGGCCGACCTGACCCACCTGCTGCGTCCGAGGGTCCGGGCCAGCGTCGCCGCTGCACCGATCCCGGT
>JALYVK010000033.1 GCA_030853265.1 Actinomycetota bacterium | reverse complement strand
GCCCAGGGCTGTTCGATTGCCGGCATGCCTCACAGTATGGCCGGGTGCCGATCCAGCCCGCACCGCCGACCGTCTGGGCGCCGCCGATCCGGCCCGCACCACCAACGGCCCGGGCACCGCCAACCCGGCCCGCGCCACCAACGGCCTGGGAACCGCTGATCCGACCCGCACCACCAACGGCCTGGGCACCGCTGACCCGGCCCGCGCCGCAAGCCGACAAGGCAACGCCGATCCGACCGGCAGCGCCAACCGACAGGGCAACGCCGGTTCGGCGCGGTACCGTCGTGGGATGTGCGGCAGGTACGTATCCGTGAAGGCCACCGAGGACCTGCTCGATGAGTTCGACGCCCTCGATGTCACCGAAGGCAGTGCGACCGAGACCGACTACAACGTCGCGCCGACCACCGGCGTCCGGATCGTGGTTACCCGAGTGCCGCATGGGCAGCCCAAGACCGATCCGGCGGTCCGGCAGCTGCGGGTGGCTCGCTGGGGGCTGGTGCCGTCGTGGGCCAAGGATCCCTCGATCGGCAGCAAGATGATCAACGCCCGCGCCGAGTCGGTTGCCGACAAGCCAGCGTTCGCAAAGGCATTCGCCACTCGCCGATGCCTATTACCAGCCGATGGCTGGTACGAGTGGCAGCGGATCGACGGAGCGGACGGCAAGCCAGGCAAGCAGCCGTTCCTGATGCGCAGGACGGACGGGCGCTCGCTGGCGCTGGCCGGGTTGTACGAATTCTGGAAGCCTAAGGACGATCCGGCCGCCGACCTGCTGCTGTCGGTGACCATCGTGACGGTGCCGTCCGCGGGCGAACTCGCCGAGATTCATAACCGGATGCCGCTGGCCATCGCGCAGTCGGACTGGACCCGCTGGCTCGACCCGACCGCCGGCGGACCGGCCGAGTTGCTGCAACCGGGCGACGAGGCGGCTCGCGAGCTGCTCGAACTGCGGCCGGTCTCCGACCGGGTCAACAACGTGGCGAACAACGCGCCAGACCTGCTCGATGAGGTCCGGCCCGCCATCGAGGCGCAGCAGCTGTTCTGAAGGCCCGTTGTATCGCGCCCGATCCGCCCGACTCCTTCACCTGAGAATGAACCCACCGTGGAGGATCGATGAAGGTCGACGTATCGCTGTATTCGCTGTTCTGCTTCAAAGGTGAGGACGACGACGAGTCCGAGCCGTACCTGTGGACGATCATGTTCGCCCTGGATGGCAGCACCATCAGCCAGGCCGGCAACAACCTGGTCGGCACACCGCAGTTCTTCCTCAGCCCCGGCAGCCATGGCAACCTGGGCAGCAGCACCCAGTCCGGCGTCACCCAGAAGATCCCGCCGGCGGTCGGCAGCTGGCAGCTGGATGTCGAGCCGATCGCGCTGACCAACGGCACGACCACCGTGCAGGTGCCCGGCGTGGTCGGCGTGATCGGCCGGCTCTTCGAAGAGAACCTCACCCCGAACTCGGCGATGGAGGACGGCCATCAGGCCCTCAACAACCTGGTACGTAGCAACCTCACCGATTTCGTGACCGGTCTCAGCCTCATCGAGGTGGCCGCCGACGTGCAGAACCTCGTCACCACCAAGGGAATGTCGATCAACGACGCGACCGTCAAGGTCTTCACCGACAAGTTTGCGCCAGTGCGCAAGGTACTCACCGACTACGCCGAGCCGGTGGTGTTCGAAGCGATCGCGAAGAATCTCGGCTTCTGGGGAGCGCTCGGCGAGGCCATCGACGGCGACACCCCGATCGATGGGTTCACCCATATCTGGACGATGGATGACCTGGCCGCTACCAGCGATGGCAACGCGATCACGATCACCGACTTCCTGGGCTCCACCGATGGCCGGGACTCGGCCTACAACCTGCACGGGATGATCTGGCAGGGCATCAACATCACCTATACCCCAGCGGCCGATTCGTTGCCGCCGGGCCGGTACCAGGTGACCGGTGCCGACCAGGAGCGGGGCGAGTTTGCCCGCTGGATAAGCCACATCGGCGGCAGCTTCGCCGATGGCTCGCCCTGGCGGATCAGCCGGGATCAGGGCATCGACTACCTCAACGCAGGCGATCACAGTTTCTTCGTCAAGGGTGCCGATGGCAGCCAGGCCGAGGTGTTCGTCCGCTCCGACGATCCGCACGTCGGTCATCCCTACCTGCGAACGGTGAGCGATGCCAGCAAGGCCGACAACCTGGTGTCGCTGCCGCCGACGGTGGCTTTCGTACGACACGAGAGTTAGCGGTCAGTAGCCTGGCACGATGCGCAGCTCCGCTGGTGGTCGTCGATGACCCGGTTGACCGTAGAAACTCCGGTCGGGCCGGCCGAAGTCGAGCTGGAGGTGAAGCGGAACGCCTCGAAGCTACTGGTCATCGGTCATGGTGCCGGTGGCTCGATCGACGCGGTGGACCTGGTGGCCGTCCAGCAAGCTTGCCTGGCTGCCGGGATCAGCGTTGCCCGGGTCACCCAGCCCTACCGGCTGGCCGGTCGCCGGTTGCCGCCGGCCGCGGCCAACCTCGATTCGGCCTGGGCCGCGGTACTCGCCGCGCTGGGCCGGCGCAAGGCGCTCGCGAGCCTCGGTTTCGTCTACGCCGGCCGATCGTCCGGTGCTCGGGTGGCGTGCCGGGCGGCCGTCGACGACCAGGTCGAACCCCGGCCGATCGGGGTGGTGGCGCTGGCGTTTCCCGTTCATCCACCGGGCAAACCGGAGAAGAGCCGGCTCGCCGAACTGGACTCGGTCACTGTGCCGGTGCTGGTGGTGCAGGGCACCAGCGACCCGTTCGGAATGCCGGGGCCGGCGGCCGGCCGGCAGGTTCGGCAGGTGGCCGGCAACCACTCGCTCAAGGCCTCCGCTGCCGAGGTCGGCGAGCTGGTGGCCAGCTGGATCAGCGCCCTCTGACCCGGCGCTCACCTCATGCATTGTGCGGCCCGAACCCGCGTTATTTTCACCGCAAACCGCGGTTTCGGGCCGCGCAATGCAAGGCCTGGCCGCCGGTGACGAAGCCGCGCCGCCAGTGACAAGCCCGGCTCGGCATGTCAGAGTCGGCTGCATGAGTGAATCCCAGGCCCAGGCCGAGCCGATCGCCGAATTCCTCGCCGCCCGCGACCTGTTGCTGGACTGCCGCGGCGACTACGAACGCGCCTACCGGGAGTTCGACTGGCCCCGGCTTGAGCGGTTCAACTGGGCGTTGGATTTCTTCGACGGCGTGCTGGCCACCGAGCGGGCCGACCAGGCCGCGCTGCGCCTGATCGAGGACGACGGCAGCGATGCCTCCTACAGTTTTGCCGAGCTGTCCGAGCGCTCGTCCCGGCTGGCAGGCTGGCTGGCCAGGCTCGGCGTGGGTCGCGGAATGCGGGTGCTGCTGGTGCTCGGCAACCAGGTCGAGCTCTGGGAGTCGATGCTGGCCTGCATGAAGCTCGGCGCGGTGATCATCCCGGCGACCACGCTGCTCTCGTCGGCCGATCTGGCCGACCGGCTCGAACGTGGTGCGGTGGGGGCGGTGATCTGCCGGTCCGAGCTGGTCGCCGGGTTCGCCGACACCGGCCACGAGTACCTGCCGGTCGCGGTCGGCGAGCCGGTGCCCGGCTGGCTGAGCTATGCCGATTATGCCGAGCACGACGGCACATTCCTGCCGGAAGCCCCGACCGCCGGCGGCGATCCGCTGTTGCTGTACTTCACGTCGGGCACCACCGCCAAGCCGAAGCTGGTGGAACACACCCACCTCAGCTACCCGGTCGGCCACCTGTCGACGATGTACTGGCTCGGGCTGCAACCCGGCGACGTGCACCTCAACGTCTCATCGCCCGGCTGGGCCAAGCATGCCTGGTCCTGCTTCTTCGCCCCGTGGAATGCCGGTGCCACGGTGGTGCTGTTCAACTACGTCCGCTTCGAGGCCGCTCGGATGCTGGACGTGCTGCGCGATGCTCAGGTGAGCACGTTCTGCGCGCCACCGACGGTCTGGCGGATGCTGGTCCAGCAGGACCTCGCCAGCTGGCAGCTGAACCTGCGCGAACTGGTCGGGGCCGGCGAGCCGCTCAACCCCGAGATCATCGAACAGGTCCGCCGCGCCTGGGGATTGACGATCCGGGACGGCTTCGGCCAGACCGAGACCACCTGCGCGATCGGCAACCCGCCCGGTGAGCTGCTCAAGCCTGGCTCGATGGGGCGTCCACTACCCGGCTACACCGTGCTGCTGGCCGATCCGGTGACCGGCGAGCGGCTTCAGGCAGCCGGCGCAGCTGACGGAGCAGCGCAGCGAGGAACGAGCGAGGAGCGGGTCGAAGTGGCCAATCCTGAGGGCGAGATCTGCCTGGACCTGGCCGAGCGCCCGGTGGCCCTGATGGTCGGCTACCGCGACGATGCCGAGCGAAACGACGTGGCGATGGCACACGGGCTCTATCACACCGGCGACGTCGCGACCGTGGACGGCGATGGCTATCTGACCTACGTCGGACGTACCGATGACGTGTTCAAATCCAGCGACTACCGGATCAGTCCGTTCGAGCTGGAAAGCGTGCTGATCGAGCATCCGGCGGTAGCCGAGGCTGCCGTGGTGCCCGCACCCGATCCGGTCCGGCTTACGGTGCCAAAGGCCTATGTGGTGCTGGCCGGTGGCTACCAGCCGACCGCCGAGACGGCTGCCGATATCTTGGCCTACTGCCGAGAACACCTCGCGCCGTACAAGCGAATCAGGCGGCTGGAGTTCGCCGATCTGCCCAAGACCATCAGCGGCAAGATCCGCCGGGTGGAGTTGCGCAAGGCCGAGCACGACCGGGCCGGACAGCAGCCGGCAACCGAGTACCGCGAAGGGGATCTGACAAAGCCCTAGCGCCGTGCGAGCGCCGCCGTGCTGGCCCTGGCGGCGTCGATCAGGTCGAGCGGGGACAGCTCCAGCTGCAGTCCGCGCTTGCCCGCCGAGACGAACACCGACTCGAAGTCGGCCACCGATTCGTCCAGCACGACCGGGATCGGGCTGCGGTGTCCCAGCGGGCTGATCCCGCCGAGGACGTAGCCGGTGGCCCGCTGAGCTCTGGCCGGTTCGGCGAGCTCGGCCTTGCGACCGCCGACGGCGGCGGCCAGCGCCTTGAGGTCGAGCCGGGCAGCCACCGGGACCACCGCGCAGGTCAGGGCCCCGTCCACCGACGCGATCAGGGTCTTGAAGATCTGCCGCGGGTCGATGCCGAGCGCGGTGGCGGCCTCGTCGCCATAGGACTCGGCCCGGCTGTCGTGCTGGTAGGAGTGCAGCAGGTAGCTGATGCCGGCCCGGTCCAGCGCGGTGGTGGCCGGCGTCGCCCCGCTCACCGGCCGGCCGCGGCGGTGACGATCGATTCCCGGTCGGCGTGTGGCAGCGCCGCTGCCCGCAGGGTGCGCTCGATCAGCTGCCGGTGCTCGGTAATCGGGCCCGCCGGACCGATGCAGACCAGCCCGGCGGCCAGCCCCGGCCGCGACCAAGGCACCGCCACGCACGAGGTGGCCGGCAGCAGTTCGGCCCGGTCGACGAACACCCCGTCCCGGCGGATCTGTTCGAGCTGATCTGCGAGCTCGGCCCGGTCAGCGGCCAGCGTGCTGGCCCCGACCGGCTCGGCGGAACCCCCGAGCGCGTCGCTGAAATCGGCCAGCACGGCGGGCGGGGCGAGTTGCGCCAGTACCTCTGCGACGGCTGGAAACGGATCGGCCGGCAGCAGCCGGTCAAGATCGGTCTCGGTCAGTTGCGCTGCCACCACCTTCGAACCGGCGCTGAGCCACAACGGGAACCTGGTGGTCAGGCCGTAGGGCAGCTGATACCCGAGCGGGCCGGCCAAGGCCAGGGCCACGCAGTGCGCACCGACCAGGCCGACCGCCTGGGTGAGCTGTCCGGTCACGCCACAGATGGCGTGCACCAGCGGCTCGGCCGCTCGTACCGATTCGCCGGCCGGCGCGCCCTGTCCCAGCATCGCCGAGCGCGGACCGATCCGGATGCCGGCGGCATCGCGAGCCAGCCAGCCGTCCTGCTCACAGGCCGCCACCATCCGCGACACGGTCGCCTTGTCGATCTGCAGCCGGCGGGCGAGTTGAGAGACCGAGAGCGGACCGTGAAAGTCCACGGTCTCGAGCAGGCGCAGGCCTCGGATGAATGACTGCGACACGCTGGCCACGGTAGCCCACCACAACCGGAAACCGGCCAACCAGCTCGTTGAGCGAGCGCATTGGTCGCGCTATATGCAACACTTCGTTGCGTCATAGTCATCAATTTGGGAGCTCCTGTGCGCCTCACCATCCCGTCCCCCCGGGCTCGTGCCGCCCTCGTCGGCACCGCCGCGGCAGCGGTGTTGCTAGCCAGCCTGGCCGGCTGCGGTTCGAGCAAGAAGACCGCCGACGGCCCGGCAACCACGCCGACCACCAGCCAGCAGAGCAGCCAGCCGACCAGCCAGTCGAGCGGCCAGCCGGCAGCGAACCCCTCGGCGGCGGGTAGCCCCTGCGGGTACGCCACGGTTGCCCAGCTCACCACGATCTTCGGCGGCACGGTGTCACCCGGTGCGCTCGACACCGCGCCGGACGTCGTCGATCCGACCTGCAAGTGGACGGTGACCGGCGCCAACCTCGGTACCGGCAGCGGCGACATCGTGATCGCGGTACCTGCCCAGCTGCAGGATCCGACCAAGTTCGGCTATGCCAAGGCCGGCCTGCCGACCGCGGTGGACGTGCCGGGCGTCGGCGACAGTGCCTTCTACCTGCCGCAGACCACCTCGGTGAACCTGCTCAAGGGCAGTAAGTCGTTGCTGGTGCAGGCGGTGTTCACCAACCGGCCGGACCCGACCAAGATCAAGGCCGAGGTAATCGCGCTGGCCGGTGCGGCGGCCGGCAACCTCAGCTGAGCGAGGACCGGAACGAAGTGACAGCCAGCGATCGCTGGTGGCGCATGATGGACGGATGCGCGAGATCACGATTTCCGACGGCGGCATCAGGCTCGGCCAGTTCCTCAAGCTTGCCGACGCGGTAGAGATCGGCTCGGACGTCAAGTTATTGCTGGGCGAGGGCAGCGTCGAAGTCAACGGCGAACCGGAAGCCAGGCGCGGCCGGCAACTGGTGCGTGGCGACCTGATTACCGTGCGTGGCCAGCAGTTTCTGGTCGCATGAGCTTCGGACTTGCCCCGGCGCGGATGACCGGCGCATGATCATTACTACGCAATCCTCAGTAGTGTCCGACGATCGCAATCGGGTCTGTCTTGAGGGGTACCGGGTATAGCTATCCGCGGGGGAAACGGATCGCAATGACCGAAAGTTATGGGCTGTCCTATGCCGGCGGCTTCGGCCGGCGCTGGGGGCATTTCGCGCCCCAGCTGCTCAGTGCTGCGATTCTGACCGCCATCGCGCTCGGAATCCGGCCGATCACACCGAGCCCGCTGACGGTGCTCGCCAGCCTCTCGCTGCTGGTCTTCGTGGTGATGACCTGGCTGCTGATGCGCCAGCACGACCGACGGCTGTGCGAGAGCTGCGCCGCCTCGATGCCGCTGAACGCGGCCGAGCACGCCGCGCGCTACCAGCGCCGCTTCTGGCTGGCGCATGCCGGCAGCAACTGGCGGCTGGTGGTGCCGTACCTGATCGTGCTGATCGGTTCGAACTTCCTGACCAGCACGCCGGGTCGGCTCTGCTGGGCGGTCGTGCAGTCCTCGATGATCTACCTGATCCTGGCCTACGGCAGCCACCGCAAGCTGCAGCCGTGGTGCCCGTGGTGCTCGGGTGGTGGTGGCGGCAGCGAGGAAGAGGTGCCCGATCCCGACCTGCCCCGAGGCGATCGGCGTCAGCTGGTCTGAGGCAGCTGCTCGGACCCGGGCGATTCGGCCTGCGGGGAATGGATCTGGATTCGTCATACGTTCAGCCCAGCGAACCCCTAGTACCGCCGACACCGTGCGGAAGGAGCGATCATGCTGGTCTTGGACCGTCCGGACCGATCAAGGTCCGATCAATCGAGGTCCCTGGCGACCGAGCGCATCGCAAGCCCCGATGGCCCCGTAAGCTCTCAGCTGTCGGACCGCATCAGCGAGCTGGCAGCCGAGCTGGAAGGGGACCTGGTGGCCGAGGAAACTGTCGAGCAGCGCCGGGCTCGCTTCGAGCGGGATGCCCTGCCCTTCCTCGACCAGCTGTACGCCGCGGCGATGCGGATGACCAGGAACCCGGCCGATGCCGAAGACCTGGTCCAGGAAACCTATGTCAAGGCCTTCGCGGCCTTCCACCAGTTCTCCGAGGGCACCAACCTCAAAGCCTGGCTGTACCGGATCCTGACGAACTCCTTCATCAACACCTACCGCAAGAAGCAGCGCCAGCCCCTGCAGAGCAACGCCGACACGATCGAGGATTGGCAGTTGCACGCTGCCGAATCGCATACCTCGAGCGGTCTGCGTTCGGCCGAGATGGAGGCGTTGGATCACCTGCCGGACTCCGATGTCAAGGATGCCCTGCAGTCGCTACCCGAGGAATTCCGGTTGGCCGTCTACCTGGCCGACGTCGAGGGCTTTGCCTACAAAGAGATCGCCGAGATCATGGATACTCCGATCGGGACGGTCATGTCCCGGTTGCACCGGGGTCGCAAGCAACTCCAGGTGCTACTCGCCGACTACGCGCGCGGCCGAGGGCTGGTCAAGAGCGCGTCCGGTGCTGGTGTCGAGGGAGACAACTCATGACCGGTTTCGGCCCGGGCGGCCTGGACTGCGATGAGGTACTCGCCGACGTTTACCTTTATCTCGACGACGAATCCGATCTCGATGTGCGGCAGCGGATCAGGACGCACCTGGACGACTGCGCGCCCTGCCTGCGCCGGTTCGGCCTCGAACAGGACGTGAAGTCGCTAGTGGCACGCAGCTGCGGTGGTGACCGGGCGCCGTCCAACCTGAAGGATCGGATCCGGGGCCGGCTGACCCAGGTCGTCATTGAGACGACGCACCTGGAATACCGCGCCGAGTAAAGCGAAAACTCTTACCTCGTGGCCGATATTCCGCCTTTCATGCACCTGCTGCACACGCCGCTGATCCTCGCTCCGATGGCCGGTGTCGGCACCACCGAACTGGCACTGGCCGCGGCTCGTGGTGAGGCGCTTCCCTTTCTGGCTGGCGGCTACCGCCGTCCGGAAGAATTCATCGACCAGATAACGGCATTCAACGACGCCAGCCCGGACGGCCGGTTCGGGGTGAACCTCTTCGTACCGCCACCGGCCGATGCGCTGGTCGCGACCGCGACGATCGAGGACTACCGGCGGCTGATCCAGCCGGAGGCCGACCGTTTCGAACTGGACCTGGCCGCGGCCACCGACCTGGACGCGATCCGGATCGATGACTGGTTCACCGACAAGATCGACTACCTGCTGGCCGAGCCGGTGCCGGCGGTCAGCTTTACCTTCGGCCTACCGGAGCGGGCGGTGCTGGACGCCATCCGCAGCCGGGGCACGGTGCTGATCGCGACCGTCACCAATCCGGCCGAGGCGATCCAGGCGTGCGAGGCCGAGGTGGACCTGCTGTGTGTGCAGGCAGCCTCGGCCGGCGGGCATCGTGGCACCTTCGGCAACTACGCCGGCTCCACGCTGCCGCTCACGCAACTGCTGCGGGCGGTGGCCGACGTGGCCAGCGTGCCGATGATCGCCGCCGGTGGCATCTCCGGCCCGGCCGACGTGGCCGCGGCACTGACCGCCGGGGCGCTGGCCGTCCAGGCTGGCACGGCGTTCCTGGCCGCCGACGAGTCCGGCGCGCCGGCCGCGCACAAGGCCGCGCTGACCGCCGCCGGAGCGCGCACCGAGATCACCCGGGTGTTCACCGGACGGGCCGCCCGGGGGATCGCCAACCGCTTCATGGCCAGCTTCTCCGACGCGGTGCCGGCGGCCTACCCGCAGGTGCACGCGGTGACCTCACCACTGCGCAAGGCGGCCGCGGCGGCTGGCGATACCTCGGTGATGGCGATGTGGGCCGGTACCGGCCACCAGCGGGCCAGTACCGGTTCCGCGGAGCAGATCGCGACCGACCTGCTCCGCGCACTCTGACGGGCTTAACCGAGGAGCCGCTTTAAGCCGGGCTCGCGCCGGGTGCCGGCAGCCCGCCATCGGTGCCGGGTGCCGAGGCAGCGCTGGCCCCGGCAGAGTCGGAGTAGTAGTCCTCCGCAGTGGTCGCGTCAATGCCCGCCGGAGCCTTGACCAGCCGCAGCAGCGCCGTCAGCACCACCGCCACCACGATGTTGATCGCCAGCGCCGAGAACGCGATGTAGACCTTGGTGTGGGTGTAGGGGAAAGTCGCGAGCGAGCCGCCGAAGTGCTTGGTCGCCGGCGTGGCCTGGTGGTAGGCGGCAACCGTCCCGTAGAGCATGCCGGCGGCCCAGCCGGTCAGCAACGCCCAGCGATGCAGCCAGCGGGTGTAGAGACCGGCCACGATGGCCAGGAACGTCTGCAGGATCCAGACGCCGCCGAGCAATTGCAGGTTGATGGCGTTCTGCTTGTCCAGTGCGAGCACGAAGATCAGCGCGCCGAACTTCACCAGCAACGAGGTGATCTTGGAAACCTGCGCCTGATGCTTGGGTGAGGCGTCCGGGACCAGGAACTCCTTGTAGACGTTGCGGGTGAACAGGTTTGCCGCCGCGATCGACATGATCGCGGCCGGCACCAGCGCGCCGATCGCGATGGCCGAGTAGGCGATCCCGGCGAACCAGTGCGGAAACTGGTCGCGAAAGAAGTGCGGTATCGCCAGTTGCGGATTCGGCTTGCCGTCGCTGCCGATCACCGAGGTCTTCTCCGCGATCGCGGCGTAGCCCAGCAGCGCCAGCAGGCCGAGCATCAGCGAATAGGTCGGCAGGATCGAGGCATTGCGCCGGATCACGTTGCGCGAGCGGCCCGAGAGCACCGCGGTCATCGAGTGCGGGTACATGAACAGCGCCATCGCCGAGCCGAGCGCCAGCGTCGCGTAGGCCCAGTAGTTATTGCGGGCCGGGACGAACACCCCGGTCGCCGCACCGGTCTTGGTCTTGGTGGCCAGTTTGGTCTGCGCCGACTGGAACAGGTGGTGGAAGCCGATGTGCACGCCGACATAGACGATGGCCACCGCGATAACCAGGTAGATCAGGCTGTCCTTGACGAACGCGATCAGGGCGGGCGCCCGCAGGCCGGAGGAATAGGTATAGGCGGCCAGCACCGCGAAGGCGATCAGCAGCGGCAGATCACGCAGGAAGGCATTGCCCTTTCCGCCCAGGCCGACCGTGTCCAGCACGGCCTGAATGCCCACCAGCTGCAGGGCGATGTAGGGCATCGTGGCGATGATGCCGGTGATCGCGACGGCCAGCGCCAGCAGCCGGGAGTCGAACCGGCCGCGGATGAAATCGGCCGCGGTGATGTAGCCCTTGCTGTGCGCCACCGACCACATCCGGGGCATGAAGATGAAGATGATCGGGTACACCAGGATCGTGTATGCCACCGCAAAATAACCGGAAACCGCTCCGGTGGCGAACATCGCGGCCGGTACGGCGATGAAGGTATAGGCGGTGTAGAGGTCACCACCCAGCAGGAACCAGGTGATCACGGTGCCGAAGCTGCGCCCGCCCAGCCCCCATTCCTCCAGCGAGTGCGGGGCGTCGGCTCGCCGCCAGCGGGCGGCCCAGAAGCCGCCGATGGTGACCACGATGAAGAAGAACAGCAGCACCCCGAGGCCGACCCCGTCCACCTTCGTCCCGGCTGTCATCGGCATGACCGCCGCGCTCATCGGCCGGTGCCTTTACGAGCCCGCTCGATCACCAGGTAGGCCGCCGAGGTGAACAACCCGCAGAGCAGGACCCAGAGGAGTTGATACCAGTAGAAGAACGGGAATCCCCACAATTCCGGTGCCTTGCGGGCATAGATCGGGACGATCAGCAGTGCGAGGACCGGGATTGCGAGCAGTACGGTGACCGTGGCTAGGACACCGGGCGAGAGCCGGTGCCGGGCTGGCGTGGACATGCGACCTCCAAGGGGTGGACCGGTCGCAATCTAGTGCAAATAACGTTAACTCTAGGTTTATCTATTGCATCGTGAGTCGCAACTCAGCTGGTCACTCAGTTGCCGGGAGCACCCAATCGGGCCACGAAGGTGTAGCGATCGCCGCGGTACCAACTGCGTACCCACTCCACCGGCTGGCCCTCGGAGTCCATGCTGTGCCGGGACAGGATCAGCATCGGCGCGCCGGTGTCGGTGGCCAGCAAGCCCGCCTCGCGGGGTGAGGCCGGCGCGGTCTCGATGGTCTCGACGGCCGATACCGGCCAGACCCCCCACTCCTCGTGCAGCACCTGGTAGAGCGAGCCGGTCTGGCGCAGCGCCCTGGCCAGTCCCGGGAACCGGCGGGCCGACAGGTGGGACTGTTCCAGGGCCATCGGCGAGCCGTTCACCTCGCGCAGCCGCTCGATCCGGTGCACCTGGGCACCGACCTTCACCTGCAGCAACTCGGCGATCTCGGCGGTGGCCGGCACTCGTTCGGCAGAGATCAGGGTGGTCTCGACCTTCAGCCCGGACGAGGCGGCCTGCTCGGTGAAGCTGGACATCTGCAGCGGCCAGGCCAGTTTCGGTTCGGCGACATAGGTACCCGAGCCCTGCCGGCGGACCAGCCGGCCTTCGGTGACGAGCTCGCTGAGCGCCTGCCGGACCGTGGTGCGCGAGGTCGCGGCCCGCTCGGCCAGCTCACGCTCGGTCGGCACCGGGGTGCCGGGCTCGTATTCGGCGATGAGCTCGAGCAGGTGCCGCTTCACCAGATAGTATTTGGGCTCGCGTGGCTGATCCTCGGTCACCGATGACCTTCCTTCCGGTCGTTTCATGACCACTATCTCATCTTGCCGCGACAGTGGTCTATACCATTGACTTAACGGAACGAACCCGGCAGGCTGAGGATTTGTCTAGTCCAATTATGATGCCTGAATCGGCCTGGCAAACCTGTGCGTAAGGGGAGAAACTCACCTGATGACCGAACCCGCAGGCCGCTTCATGACGGCCGAGATCGCCGAGCAGCCGGCCATGCTGAGTCGGCTGGCCGCCGAGGCTGGCCAGGACCTGGCCGCCGTGACCGCGGCCATCGGCGCCCGCCGGCCCCGGTTCGTCCTGCTGGCCGCCCGCGGCACCTCCGACCACGCCGCCCTGTATGCCAAGTACCTGATCGAGGTACGTCTCGGCTTGCCGGCCGGCCTGGTCTCGCCGTCCTCGATGACCGTCTACGGGGCGCGTCCGGACCTGCGCGACGTGCTGTTCCTGGCGGTCAGCCAGTCCGGCGGCTCGCCCGACCTGATCGATTCGCTGACCGCGGCCCGCGACTGCGGCGCGACCACCGTCGCGGTGACCAACAACCCGTCCTCTGAGCTGGCCCGGTCGGCTGAGTTCGCCGTCGACGTGCATGCCGGGGTGGAACGGGCGGTGGCTGCTACCAAGTCCTACACCGCCGAGCTGCTGGCGCTCTACCTGCTGCTCGCGCCGCTGGCCGATGGCGGTCCGGACGCCGGTCAGCTGGCCGGGCAGGTAGCCGCGCTGGCCACCGCGGCGCACGCGACCCTGGCCGGCGCCGACGGGGTGCGCGCGATGGCCGGCCGGTATCGGTTCGCCGACCGGCTGATCACCACCGCGCGCGGTTTCGGCTATCCGGCCGCTCGCGAGGCCGCCCTGAAGCTGATGGAGACCTGCTATGTCGGGGCGCAGGCCTTCTCCGGGGCGGACCTACTGCACGGGCCGATGGCGATGATCGATGCCGACCTGCCGGTGCTGGCAATCCTGACGCCCGGTGCCGGCGGCCGGGCGATGCTGCCGGTGCTCGAACGGCTGCGCCAGCGGCAGGCGGATCTGCTGGTGGTCGGCGGCTGGCCGGACGCCGCACTGGAACTCGACGCCGGCCACCTGCTGCCGGTGGTCACCGCCGGCGTGGTCGAGGAGCTGTTCCCGGTACTGGAGATCCTGCCGCTGCAACAGCTGGCCTGCGAGCTGGCCCTACAGCGAGGCGGCGATCCGGACGCCCCGCGCGGCTTGTCGAAGGTGACCCAGACATGGTGATGGAGATGGCCGAGTCGATCACGACCGGGCCGATCGCGACCGAGCCACCGGCCAGCCGGGCGCTGGACCTGCTGGACACCGGCCCGGCCGTCGAGGCGGTGCTGGCCGGCCAGGCTCAGGTGCACCAGGCCGTCCAGGCCGCGCAGGCCGAGATCGGCCGGGCGGTGGACCTGCTGACCCGGGCCTACCTGGCCGGCGGCCGGCTGCTGCTGCTGGGTGCTGGGACGTCCGGCCGGCTCGCGGTCCAGGAAGCGGTCGAGGTGCCCGGTACCTACGGCATCCCGGCGGACCGGATCCAGGCGCGGGTGGCCGGTGGCGGGCCTGCGCACCTGGTCGGTACCGACGCGGCCGAGGACGACGTGGAACTGGGCCGGGCCGATCTCCGCGAGCTGCGGGTAGGGCCGACCGACGCGCTGATCGCGGTGGCCGCCAGCGGCCGGACGCCCTACACCTGCGCGGCGGCGGCATTGGCCCGCGAACTCGGCGCGGGGGTGGTCACGATCACCAACCTGCGCGGGTCCGAGCTGGCTGCGCTGGCCGACGTCGCGATCGAGGTGCCGGTCGGCGACGAGGTGGTGGCCGGCTCCACCCGGCTGGCGGCGGGCACCGCGCAGAAGCTGGTGCTCAACACCCTGACCACCACCACGATGATCCGGCTGGGCCGGGTGCACGAGAACTACATGGTGGACGTGGTGGCGGCCAACGACAAGCTGCGCCGCCGGGTCAGCGGCGTGGTCGCGGCCAGCACCGGACACACCGACGAGCAGGCCTGGCAGGCACTCCAACGATGCGACTGGAACGCCAGGGCGGCGATCGTGCACCTGGCTACCGGCTTGGAGCCGGCCGCGGCTGCGGAGCGGGCCGCGGCGCACCGCACCGTTCGGCAGGCAATCGAGGCCGTCCGCTAGCCGGTGTGGGACGCTCAGCACACCATGTCAGCACTGTCCAACCTTCTGGCCAGCATCACCACGCTGGACGCCGAGCAGACCGGCCACCTGCAGCAACTGGTGGCCGAGTGGCAACTGGTATCGGACATGTCCTTCGCCGACCTGCTGTTGTGGGTGCCTACCCGGATCGGCGAGGACGAGGTGGTGTTCGTCTGCGCGGCGCAGTGCCGGCCGACGACCGGGCCGACCGCGTACCTGCACGACCGGGTCGGCGAGCGACTGGACGGTAGCCGGGCGGCCGCGCTGCAGATCGCGCTCACCGAGTCCCGGATCTTCCGCGAGTCTGACCCGGACTGGGAAGGCGATACCCCCATCCGCCGCGAGGCAATCCCGATCGTGTTCGGCGAGCAGACCGTTGCGGTGCTGGGCCGCGACAGCAACCTGACCAGCGTGCGCAGCCCCAGCCAACTCGAGCTGGCCTACCTGCAGAGCGCGGCGGATCTGGCCTCGATGGTGGCGACCGGGCAGTTTCCCGGACCGGCCAGCCAGCGCGAGGAAGCGGCCGGGCCGCGGGTCGGCGACGGGATGATCCGAGTGGACCCGGCCGGACAGGTGCTCTACGCCAGCCCGAACGGCTCGTCGGCGCTGCGCCGGCTGGGGTTCAACGGCAACCTGCAGGGCGAGCTGCTCGTCGACGCGGTGGCGGCGTTGGCGCGCGATCCGTTCCAAACCTCCGAGGTGGCGGCGATGATGGCCGAGGCGCTGGCCGGGATCCATCCGCACAGCCGGGAACTCGACAGTGAAGCCGGTGCCACCGTGCAGTTCCGGGCGATCCCGCTGCACCCGCGCGGGGAGTCGCTCGGTGCGCTGGTGTTGCTGCAGGATGTCACCGAGCTACGCCGCCGGGATCGGCAGATCCTGAGCAAGGACGCCACCATCCGCGAGATCCACCACCGGGTGAAGAACAACCTGCAGACGGTCGCGGCGTTACTACGTCTGCAGTCGCGGCGAGTGGCCAATGCGGAGGCTCGGACGGCGCTGGAGGAGTCGATGCGTCGGGTGTCCTCGATCGCGCTGGTGCACGAGACGCTGTCCTCGGCGATCGATGAGGAGGTGGCCTTCGACGAGGTGGTCGATCGGTTGCTGGCGATGCTCGGCGAGGTCACCGGAACCGCCGGCCGGGTCGCGGTGAGCCGGACCGGCTCGTTCGGCGAACTACCGGCCGCGCTGGCCACGCCGCTGGTGATGGTGCTGACCGAGCTCGTCGGCAACGCGATCGAGCACGGGTTCCCGGACAGTCGATCGGGCTCGGTGCTGGTCAGCGGTCAGCGAGACCGGGGAATCCTGACAGTGGCCATCGCCGATGACGGTGCTGGGTTGCCGGCCAAGTTTTCGCTCGACGGCTCGGACCGGCTCGGCCTGCAGATCGTCCGGACGTTGGTAGACGCCGAACTCGAAGCCAGCCTGGACCTGGCTCGGCGCGGACCGGCTCAAGCCGGCACCGAAGTAACCCTGCGTATACCGCTGGACCGCGCTGGGCGCGGTTCAGCGGCCTCGTAAGCTGGCTGGTTGCCGGTTAGGACATCCGGGCCCGAGCGCGCGCGTTACGGCGTTTGAGGGCCCGCCGTTCGTCCTCACTGAGGCCGCCCCAGACGCCGGCGTCCTGTCCACTTTCGAGTGCCCAAGCCAGACACTCGGACATGACGGGACAGCGGCGGCACACGGCCTTCGCTTCTTCGATCTGCATCAATGCCGGACCGGTATTACCGATCGGAAAGAACAGTTCCGGGTCCTCGTCGCGGCATACCGCGCGGTGACGCCAGTCCATAGGGGTGGATCTCCTCACTTGGTGGGAACTGTTGCAGGACAACTCACACGGTTAGCAACAGCGCTTGTGAATTCTTTCACGAGCTGCGACGTTCTTCAAGGACCAACCTGCGAACGGGTTTTCATTTTTGTCAGAATCCCGGTCTGGCGACCGGACGATCGATGTCCGGCTACGTCCCTCTTCGCGTAAAGCCTTGCTCACTGAGTGCAACTGAGCAAGTGCTAATTACCTTCCAGATCGCGGTCCCGGAATCTGCACAGCTTAATCACAGCTGCAATAGTACGTATGTTCGGTTATCTGGCTATTCACGTACGTTAATTGTTAGATAAATACTTCAAGGGCGTTTGGTACGCCACGAAATCGAACATATTCTCGATCATCAAGCGAATCACCATCCACCTGAAAGGGCGATGGTTCACTCGAACGCAGTGCGAATTCGCGCAAATCGTGCTCGACTCGCGCGCCGAAACCCGGTCGAGTCGGCTTCGACACAGTGTCGGCACGCTTGGGAAGCGCCCGGTCGAGCAGCCGGCGGGGCAGTGAGGCGCCGGGCGTGGTCGGCTCGGCTGGTTCCGCCAGCTCGACCGGTACCTCGAGATCTGAGTGCTCTGCCAGCTCTGCCAGCTCGGCTGGCCTGAGATCGCCCGGCCCGGTTGGCGGTCGGGCTTTGACCATCCGGCTCGCCGACCACAGGATGCCCGCGACCCCCATCCGGGTTCGCGCGTAGACGTCCAGGCCGGCGTCGAAGGACGCCTGCGGGGTGGGCGAGACCGGCCGGTTGCCGAGAAACGTCCAGGGGTCGCAGTTGTTGACCAACGCCATGTACAGGTCGTCGACCGAGCTGCCGTCCGGAAGCTCCAGGCTGATCCGAGGATGCCGGCGGTCCTCGCCGAAGAAGGTCCGGACCGCGGTGCGGACGTAGAGCGAATGGGTGGAGGTCCGGCCCCGGCGCCGGTGCGCCTCGACCGCGGCAACCACCGCCGCGTCGTAGCCGAAGCCGGCGGTGAACAGGAACCAGCGCTCGTCGGCCATCCCCAGCCCGATCCGCCGGCTGCGCCCGGTGGCCATCGCGTCGATCAGCACCGAGGTCGCCTCGACCGGGTCGTTGGGCAGGCCGAGCGCCCTGGCGAAGACATTGGTGGAGCCGCCCGGCACGATTCCGAGGGCCGGGACGCCGGGATGCACGCCGTCGGTGAGCAGGCCGTTGACCACTTCGTTGACGGTGCCGTCACCGCCCAGGGCCACCACCACGTCCACCCCGTCGCGCATTGCCCGGCAGGCCAGGGCGGCGGCATGCCCGCGATTGGCGGTCTCTTCGACCTCGAGCTTTGCGTCGGCGGCCAGCGCGTGCACCAGGACGTCGCGCTGCCGAACGGTCGTGCTGGTTGCCCGCGGATTGGACACGACGAGGACACGCACGGCCCCGACTCTACCGACTTGCCCACAACCTGGACCGCATCCAGTGGGCCGCGTCCACCGTCGAGATCAACTGAGTGCTGCCCCTTCACCGGCGGTTAACCCACCCTGCTCGCCGGGAGCGCGAGATCTCTCGCCGGCCCCGTCCAATACGCTGCTCGGGTGGCTGAACCGAGCGTGTCGGAAACCCCGCCGTCCACCGTCCGGGCGGCGGCCGCGCTGGTCGCCCTGCAGGCCGCCGCGCTGGCGGTCGTCGCGGTGGTGCTGGCGGTGCTCGCGGTCGTGCACAGCAGTACCCGGTTGTGGGCGGCGCTGTCCATCGTGGGTTTCGCGGTGCTCGGCGCGGTGGTGCTGTGGCTGTGCGCCCGGGGCCTGGTGGCGCTGCGACCCAGCGCCCGCTCGCCGATCGTGCTGCTGGAACTGATCGCCCTGCCGGTGGGCTTCGACCTCGGGTTTCAGGGTGGTCGGCTGGCCATCGCGCTGCCGATCCTGGTGGTCGCGCTCGCCGTGCTGGTGCTGCTGTTCACGCCGACCGCGCGTGAGGCGCTGGACCGGATCGTCTGAACTCAGCCCGGCACGTGCACGTCGGGCAGCTTGCCCCGCAGCTCGAGCAAGGTCTTGGCCAGCAATCGGGATACGTGCACCTGCGACACCCCGAGCGCCTGGGCGATCTCGTTCTGGGTCTTGTTCTCCACGAACCTCAGCAGCAACGCGGTCCGCTCCCGTTCGCCCAGCCCGGCCAGCACCGGACGCAGGGCGTGCCGCAGCTCGACGTGTTCCAGCGCGTCGTCGGACTCGATCAGGCTGTCGGCCACGGTCATCCCGGTGTTGGAATTGGGCACGTCGATCGGCACCGCCGAGTAGGCCCGGGCCGAGTCGGTGGCCTCGATGACCTGTTCCTCGGTCAGGCCCAGGTGCTCGGCCAGCTCACGCACGGTAGGGGAGCGGCTCAGCCGTTGGGACAGGTCGTTGATGCCGCTCGCCAGCTCGCCCTGCAGTTCCTGCAGCCGTCGCGGCACCCGGATCATCCAGCCCCGGTCGCGAAAGTGCCGCTTGATCTCACCAGCGATGTTGGGGGTGGCGAAGGTGGAGAACTCCAGGCCGCGTTCGGGTTCGAACCGGTCGATGGCCTGTAGCAGCCCGATGGTGCCGATCTGCAACAGATCGTCAGCCGGCTCGCCTCGGCCGTTGAAGCGCCTGGCCAGATAGCGCACCAGCGGCATGTGGATCTCGACCAGCGCCGAACGAACCTCGTGGCGACGGGGGCTGTCCCGGTCGAGGGTGGCCAGCTCGGCGAACAGCTGATGGGTCCGATCCCGGTCGGGTCGGCTGCGCTCGGTCATCAGCTGCGAGCGCCTCGGGTTTTGGTCAGGGCCAGGCTCAACCGGCCGCCGGTTATCTCGGTGCTCACCGTGTCGGCGAGCGCTGCCAGCACCATCCAGGCAAAGCCCGTCTGGTCCAGCCGGCTCGCCTCGTCGGCCTCGTCTGCGTCGTCGGCCAGCTCCACCGAGACGACCACCTGCAGGACGGCCGCCGATCCGCCGAACACCGCCGCCAGTGAAGCGTCGGTAGCGGCATGCGGCAGCAGCAGCGCGCTGGCCTCGTCCACCGCGATGCGCAGGTCATCGATCTCGTCGATGGTGAAGTCCCGGCGGGCGGCCAGCGAGGCGGTCACCGTCCGGAGCACCGACACGTAGGCCGGGTCGGCCGGCACGGTGAGTTCCACGGTGTCGGTGGGCGTCAGGCCCTCGGCGACGGACTCAGTCACGCGACGCTCCTGATCTGTGCCACGGCGGGACGAGCGCTTGTCGATCATCCTGATACGTCGGTGACGCTGTTGTCGAGGTTCCAGCGCAGGATAACCGGCCGTCCGTGCTCGAAGCCCAGCGCGCTGACCGCGCCGGTGTCCAGCCGGTAGTGCCGGCCGCCGGTCACCGGTTCGGCCAGCCAGCGAGCGGCGATACAGCGGCTGGCGTGGCCGTGCGAGAAGACCAGCACCGGCCCGGCAGGCTCGGCCCTGGCGGTACTGAGCAGGCGATCGATCCGGTCGCCCACCGCGGCGGCATCCTCGCCGGCCGGCACCGGGCCGGACCAGATCGACCAGCCGGGGTAGCGCTGCGAGATCTGCTCGGAGGTGAGCCCCTCCAGGTCCCCGTAGTCCCACTCGGCGGCGTCCTCGGTGAGCAGGTCCGGGGTGAAGCCGGCCAGCTCGGCGGTGCGGACCGCGCGCTGCCGGGGCGAGCTGAGCACCCGGACGGGCGGGACCCCACCGAGCAGCGTCCGGACCAGCTCGCCGGCGATGCGCGCCTGCCGCTCGCCGGTCTCGGTCAGCGGCAGGTCGGTCCGGCCGGTGTGCCTACCCGTCCGGCTCCAGTCCGTCTCGCCGTGCCGGATCAGGATCAGCGCCGGCCGGTCCTCCGAAGGCACGGCGGCAGCCTCGAAAGTGGACGCTTCGGAAGGTGCCCCGGAGGCTTCAGAATGCACAGCGGAGGCCGACCTGGAACGGTCGACCTCCGCGGCGGTTGAATCGGCGGGCTGGCTGATCACGCAGCCTTCTTGGTCTCCCAGAAGATGGTGTCGATCTCGGTGATCAGGTCGAGCAGCTTCTGACCGTCGGCCGGATCCATCGAACCCTTGCCACCCGCGGCGCCGGCCTGCTTGGTGGCCTTGTTGAACAGCTCGTGCAGCTGCGGGTACTTCTCGAAGTGCGGCGGCTTGAAGTAGTCGGTCCACAGCACCCAGAGGTGATGCTTGACCAGTTCGGCCCGCTGCTCCTTGATCAGGATCGCCCGGGTCCGGAAGGCCGGGTCCTCGTTGCCCTGGTACTTCTCCTGGATGGCCTTCACCGACTCTGCCTCGATCCGAGCCTGAGCCGGGTCATACACACCACACGGCAGGTCGCAGTGAGCGGAAGCAGTGATCGGACGACGCATCAAGCGCATGACATTCCTCCAAGTCGCAATAAGGCAATACCCCCGCACAGGGGCCGCATTTTGACCCTACTCCCGGCCTACGCACTCGCTTGCGGCAGCATGAGCGCGATGGAGGCGCTGATTCCGTGGCAGCTGGTGCGGGTCGAGGGCCAGTCGATGACCCCGACCCTGCTGGCCGGCGACTGGCTGCTGGTGCTGCACCGCGGCCGGGTCCGGCCCGGCGCGGTAGTGCTTGCCCGGTTCCGAAGCCAGCCCGAATTAGCCGTGATCAAAAGGGCAATCGCGCGAGAGGACGGCGGCTGGCTGCTGTCCAGCGACAATCCGCGGGCCGGTTCGGACTCCCGCCAGTACGGGGTGGCCGACGTCCGGGCGGTGGTGGTCTGGCAGTGGCAGACCGGCGCGGGCCGACGGCAGCCACCGCTGATCGCACGCTGGCTGGGCGGCCGGCCGGCGAGCCAGCCGCCGGGTGGCTTCTGAGCGGTAGTGGTGCTGCTCACGGCTGCATTTCGGTGCTGCCGTCGGCCGCGCATGCCAGACTCTGGCGTAACCGGGCGATCCCCGGACGGCTGTGAGTTCGGTGACCGCAGAATGATTTCCCGAGCCGTTGGGAGCGACGTCGTGGCTCAATCCTTCGATCCGGCCAGTCCGGTTTTTGCCGCGCACATAGGCGGAAAGCTCGCCGTCCGCAGCACCATGGCACTGACCGACCGGGCCGCCCTGTCGTTGGCCTACACGCCCGGCGTGGCCGAGGTGTCGGCCGCGATCGCGGCCGATGAGTCGCTGGCCGACACCTACACCTGGCGCTCGCGGCTGGTCGCGGTGATCAGCGACGGCACCGCGGTACTCGGCCTCGGCGACATCGGCCCGGCCGCCGCGCTGCCGGTGATGGAGGGCAAGTGCGCGCTGTTCGCCGAGTTCGCCGGGCTGAACTCGGTGCCGATCGTGCTCTCGACCACCGACACCCAGGAGATCATCGACACCGTCGTGCGGATCGCGCCGTCCTTCGGCGGTATCAACCTCGAGGACATCTCGGCCCCGCGCTGCTTCGAGATCGAACGCCGGTTGCGGGAACTGCTGCCGATCCCGGTCTTTCACGACGACCAGCACGGCACCGCGATCGTGGTGCTGGCCGCGCTGCGCAACGCCGCCCTGCTGACCGGACGGACGTTGGCCGACCTGCGGGTGGTGATCTCCGGCGCGGGTGCGGCCGGGGTGGCCTGCGCCAAGATCCTGCTCGCGGCCGGGGTCGGCGATCTGGCGGTGGCCGACTCCCGGGGCATCGTGCATCCCGGCCGCGAGGACCTCAACCCGGTCAAGCGGGAACTGGCCCAGGCCACCAACCGGGCCGGGTTGACGGGCTCGCTGGAGGACGCGATGACCGGCGCGGACGTGTTCATCGGGGTCAGCGCCGGGGTGATCGGCGAGACCACGGTGGCCCGGATGGCGGATGAGTCGATCATCTTCGCGCTGGCCAATCCGACGCCCGAGGTGGACCCGGTGGTAGCCCACCGGCATGCCGCGGTGGTCGCGACCGGCCGCAGTGATCTGCCCAACCAGATCAACAATGTCCTTGCCTTTCCTGGGGTTTTCGCTGGCGCGTTCGATGCCGGTGCTCGCCAGATCAGCGAGGGGATGAAGCTGGCCGCGGCCGCCGCGATCGGTGCGGTGGTGGCCGACGAGCTGGTGGCCGACCGGATCGTGCCGGCGCCGTTCGACGAGCGGGTGGCACCGGCCGTCCGGCTGGCGGTGGCCGAGCAGGCGCGGCGGGAAGGCCAGGCCCGGATTCCGGCCGGATCTTGACGGATTTCGATCGCCTAGTCGGCTCAATGAGGCTTTCTGATCACATCTGCTCCGTGATGCGGTCAAGGATCTGGCCCCGGCCGTGCTGCTCGACAGCGCTCGCGCCGGCCGCTGCCGTGGGAATGGCGTTGTCGACGAGGACGGCCGCGATGGCGGCGGCGGTGGCGAGGGTCTCGGTGTTGAGGACTCGGCTGCGAGCCGACGCGCCATCCAGTAGCAACGCCAGTTGTTCGCCGAGCTGTTCGGGATCGGTCGCGCCGGCCTCGCGGGCGGTCTCGGTTAGGCGCACGGCGAAAGTTTTCTTGTAGTCGCGGGCGTGCACCCGCGCCGGGTGGGCCGGATCCGCGATCTCTACCGCCGCAGCGATGAACGGGCACAGCGGCGAGTGCACGTCGAACACCGCGAGAAGTCGTTCGCGCGGTGTGAGATCGGTGCGCTCGAACACTTCGGGCAGGATGCCGGGATCGAAGTGGGTGAGGTGTTCGGCGATCAACTCGTCCTTACTGGCGAAGTGCTGGTACAGCGTGCGCTTGGACACCTCGGCAACCGCGCAGAGCTGGTCGATGCCGGTGCAGTTGATGCCTTGCTCGCGGAACAGTTGTTGTGACGCGCTGAGAATGCGCTCCCGTGCGCCCCGGCCGCGCCGTACGCCTCGCGGTCCCTTCTCCAACTCTGTCACCGGCTCAGCTTAGCTCGTTCGGATACTGATCGGTGTGCATAGCTTGCGTGCCGCGCCATTCGTCGATACTTTAAGTACGCAGATCGGTGTACTTAACATCGACGCAGTGAGTGAACGGAGCAATCATGGGAAAGCTCGATGGCAAGGTCGCTGTAATCACGGGCGGAACCAGCGGGATGGCGCTGGCCGGCGCCAAGTTGTTCGTCGACGAGGGCGCGTATGTCTTCGTCTCCGGCCGGCGCAAGGACACGCTGGACGAAGCCGTTGAGCTGATCGGCCGGAACGTGACCGGCGTGCAGGGCGATGCGGCCGACCTCGACGACCTGGACCGACTATTCGAGACGGTCAAGCAGGAGAAGGGCGCGATCGATGTGCTGTGGGCCAGTGCCGGGACGGGCGAGCAGGGCAGGCTCGGCAAGATCACTCCGGCGCAGTTCGATGCCGCCTTCTCGCTGAACGCGCGCGGCACGCTGTTCACCGTCCAGAAGGCACTGCCACTGTTCAACGATGGCGGCTCGATCGTCATGACCGGGTCAAGCGCTTCACTCCGGGGCTACCCCGATTGGAGTGTGTACGCGGCGAGCAAGGCCGTGCTGCCCGCCTACGCCCGGGTGTGGGTCGCCGAGCTGCGGGACCGCAAGATCCGGGTGAACGTGCTGACCCCCGGCCAGGTCGGCACGCCGATGATGCTAGCGGTGCTGGACGAGCAGTCGAAGGCGCAGTTCGAGTCCGTGATCCCGCGGCGCGAGATGGGCCATCCCGAAGAGATCGCGTCGGCCGCGTTGTTCCTCGCCTCGGACGATTCGAGCTACGTCAATGGCCACGAGCTGGTCGTCGACGGCGGCACCACAGTGATCTGAGCGCCCGTCCGGCCCATTCATCCCTACCCAGCAAAGGAAACCCATCATGACCACCATCAGCATCATTGGCTCGGGCAACATGGCCACCGCCATCGGCACCCGGGCGGCAAAGCACGGCCACACCGTCGAGCTCATGAGCCGCAACACCGCCAAGGCTCAGGCGCTTGCCGACCAGCTCGGCCACGGAGCGACCGTCGGCACGTTCGGCGCAAGGCCGGCGGGTGACATCGTCATCGTGGCCGTCCTGTTCGCCGGCGCGGTTGACGTCGTCTCGGACTACGGCGATGCGCTGGCCGGCAAGATCCTCATCGACATCACCAACCCGTTCAACGCTGACGCCAGTGGAGTCGTGACTACCCCGGGCAACTCGGTGTCGCAGCAGATCGCCGCAGCCGCTCCCGGGGACGCACATGTCGTGAAGGCCTTCAACACGATCTTCGGCGGCGTCCTGGCCGGAGACCAGCGGCTGGATGTGTTCTTCGCCGGCGACAGCGCCGAGGCCAAGGCCAAGGTCGCTGCGTTCGTTGAGAGCCTGAACCTGCGACCGCTCGACGCAGGAGGGCTTCAGATGGCCCACGCCCTGGAATGGGCCGGCATCCTGCTGGTGGGTCTGGCGAACAACGGCGCCGGCTTCGACGTCGCCCTTGGCGCCCAGGCCCTCTGAAGATTCTCCAGGAGTGCACCTGCCCGCGGTGGCATTTGTCAGGCCTTCGAGGCCTGCGACCGGCTCCGGGCGTTCCTCGGCCGACGTGTCGCGGGTTAGGCGGGGAGCAGCGCCGACGCCTCCGGCCGGCGGACCCGGCGCTGATCGAGATCGGCCCAGGCTTGGGCGATCCGGGTGACCGCCTCGACGAGCACCTCCGGCGCCAGCGCGTAGGGCAGTCGCAGGTAGCGCTCCAGGCTCGCGTCCACGGCGAATCGGGAACCGGGCGTCAGCAGGATGCCACGCTGCTCGGCCAGCTGGGTCAGCGCGGTCGCGGCCGGCGCGTCCAGCCGTACCCAGGTGGACAGG
This sequence comes from Actinomycetota bacterium, assembly GCA_030853265.1. Classification (GTDB taxonomy): domain Bacteria; phylum Actinomycetota; class Actinomycetes; order Mycobacteriales; family Jatrophihabitantaceae; genus Jatrophihabitans_A. Next base: position 13,482 of record JALYVK010000033.1, on the reverse strand, counting down.
CCGCCGACCGGTTGGGACGGGGTCCACTGCGGCAGCTCGGTGGCCAGCGCCGCCAGCAGGGCGTCCCGCTTGACCCGCAGCTCGGTGCGCCGCCGGTCCAGGATCGGGTCGTAGTCGGCGAGCACCGCACAGGCCATCAGCTGGTCGAACAGTGAGCCGCTCATGTCGGCCTGGGCGCGCAGGACCGCGAGCCGGGACACCGTCTCGGGGTCGGCCCGGATCCAGCCGATCCGCAGGCCGCCCCAGACCGGCTTGGACAGCGACCCCAGGCTGAAGACGTCCGGGTCGAGCGCCGCCATCGGCTGCGGCCGGTCGGCGATGGCCGGGGTGGGCCGGGACAGGTCGAGTTCTACGAAGGATTCGTCGATCACTACCCGGGTGCCCGACCGGCGGGCGGCGGCCAGCACCGCTTGGCGCTGGTCGGTCGCGATCAGCGCGCCGGTCGGATTGTTGAAGTCTGGCATGAGCATCGCCAGCCGGGGCGAGGTCTGCAGCAGGGTGGCCGACATGGTGGTGACATCCCAGCTGCCGTCGGCTGCCGGTGGCATGGCCAGCACCCGACCGCCGTGGGCCCGGATCGCGTCCAGCGCGCCGGGATAGCTCGGCAGTTCGGTCAGCACCTTCTCGCCCGGGTCCAGGCTGAGCCGCAGGATCAGGTCCAGGGCGTGCTGGGCTCCGTTGGTGACCAGGATCTGGTCCGGTCCGGTCGGCACCCCGCGATCGTTGAACCGCTGGGCGATCAGGCCGCGGAGCTCGGACAGCCCGTACGGCTGGTACCCGACGCCGGTGGTGAACTCGGCCAACCGGTTGACCGCCCGGCCGGCGGCGGCTTCGAGCACCCCGGCCGCGGCCGGCAGCGCCGCGATGGACAGGTCGATCACCCCGTCCTGGCGGTGCACCCGGCCACCGGGCCCGTTCACCCGGGAGCCGGTCGGCAGCCGCAGGTAGCTGCCCGAGCCGCGCCGCCTGGTCAGCAGCCCGTCGCCGGCGAGCTGCTCGTAGACGGCGGTGGTGGTGGACCGGCTGATGCCCAGTGCCACGGCCAGCTCACGTTCGGACGGCAGCCCGGCGCCCGGCGCGATCCGGCCGTCCAGCAGCAGTGCCTCGATCGCTTCGGCCAGCGAGCGGTAGCGCGGGGTGGCCAGGTCGGCGAGATCGGGCAGCAGGGCGGTCAGCGCCCGGACCCCCAACCGGTGGGTCGGCCGGCCGGTGGTCAGCTGGGATGTGGATGGGCGCGGGGTGGCCATTGCTCGATTGTGCCGAGATTGGCCTGGTATTGCTACCCTTTTGCAGGCCAATCAAGCCAGCAACAGCCAATTGGCTCTGTTATTGGTTTGGCAGCACGGGCATCCTGAGCAGGTGACTACTTCTGTGGGTGGTGCCGCCGGCGCCCGGACCGACCAGCGGATCCAGCGCCGGCCGGTGCGGTTGTGGACCCGTCGGCTGGTGCAGCTCTACCTGGGCCTGGTGCTCTATGGCATCTCGGCGGCAATGATGGTGCGCGCCCGGCTGGGTCTGGATCCGTGGGACGTGCTGCACCAGGGGCTTGCTCAACGCAGTCACCATGCGATGGGCACGGTATCGATCGCGGTCGGCGCGCTGGTGCTGCTGCTCTGGATCCCGCTGCGTCAGTGGCCGGGCCTGGGTACCGTCAGCAACGTGGTCGTGCTGGGGCTGGCGATGAACCAGGCGTTGCGAGTTTTGCCTGCGGCAACTGGCTATCCGGCACAGATAGCGGTGCTGGCGGGCGGTATCGCGCTGTGTGGCGTGGCCACCGGGATGTACATCTCGGCGGGGCTCGGCCCAGGTCCGCGAGACGGGTTGATGACCGGCCTCGCGCGCCGCAGCGGGTTGTCGATCCGGCTGACCCGCACCTTGATCGAGTTGAGCGTGCTTGCCCTCGGCTGGTTGCTCGGCGGCACGGTGGGGATCGGCACCGTGCTGTTCGCGGTCTGCATCGGCCCGCTGAGCCAGTTGTTCCTGCGGCTGCTGCGGATACCGGGCGTGCCGACAGGCGGCTCGGAACAAGAGCCAGTCGAGGAAGCCGTCTGAATCCTGGACGCTGCCGCAGTGACGGACGAGATACTTTACAGATTTGCATCCGTGTAAAGCAGCCGGCATAGTGGTGGGGGAAAGGAGGTGGTTTTGATGATCACCATGACCGGACCCGGCATCGTATTGCTGGTTGTTGCGCTTCTCGCGCTGGCCGCGCTCGCTATTCGCGAAGGCTCGCAGCACTAGCCAGCTGGCTGGTAGCTGTAACCCAGAAAGCTCGCGGCGCTAGCCAAGAAGCTAGCTAGTCATCCTCGTCGTCAGCCCGTGCCAACCAGGTGGCAAAGCGTTCCACCGCGGTTTCGAACTCCGGGTTCAGATCGACAAAGGTCTGCAATCGCTGGGCAATCCAGCCCAGGCTGACCTCTTCATCACCGCGCCGGGACTCGAGTTCCTCGATACCGCGATCAGTGAAATACATCGAAAGACTCCGTTCTCACTCGCCGGGGTACCGCACGCCGAGGCCGGCGCGGAGCTCATCGAGGACCGTCATGATCGCGATCGACTCGGCCGGCGGCACCAGCGGGCTGGTCAGCTCACCGGCCCGCAGGCAGCGTTCCACTTCCTCGATCTGAGGCAGGTAGCCGGGCAATTCCGGATCGAGCGGGTCATCGATGACTCGCTGCTGCTGCCTGGTGGTCACCGTCAGGCCGGTCGGTCGGTGAAAGCGGCCCTCGAACCTGATCCAGCCGTCGGTGCCCTGGATCAGCCCGCGGTAGGGCCCCGGCACCGGAGCCGAGCAGAGCAACTGGGCGGTAGCGCCGCCGGGATAGTCACAGAGCATTGCGACCGTCTCGTCCACCCCGCTGGCGCCGACCTTGCCGGTGGACCGCACGTCAGTGGGTTTGCCCAGAAAGATCCAGGCGAAAGTCAGCGGGTAGATGCCGAGATCCAGCAGCGCCCCGCCGCCGTTGGCCAGCTCATACAGCCGGTGCGCCGGATCGAAGGGCAGGCCGAGCGTCATCTCCGCGCTGACCGACCGCAACTCGCCGATCGCGCCCTGTGCGACGAGCGTTTGAGCCGTACGGATCAGGGGATTGGTACGCATCCACATGGCTTCCATGGCGAACACGCCAGCGGTAGCCGCGGCCTGGAAGACCTCGCTGGTGTCGGCCGCGTTCAGGCAGACCGGCTTCTCGATCAGTATCGGCTTGCCCGCCTGGACGGCCAGCAATGCCTGCTCGCGATGGTGCGGGTGAGTGGTGGCGATGTAGACCACGTCCACCGCCGGATCGTCCACCAGCCGGCGGTAGTCGTCATAGGATCGCTCGGCGCCGTTCTGGTCGGCGAACGTCCGGGCTCGCTCGGCCGACCGCGCCGCGACCGCCGCCAACACGTTGGACGGCGACCGGGCCAAATCCTTGGCCAGCTTGCCGGCGATGCCACCGGCTCCGAGGAATCCCCAGCGGATCGGGCGGTCGTCCGGGATCAGAGAAGCCATCCGCCCAATCTAACCGAGCGCGGTGGCTACTACCTCGCGTTGCTGCGTTTCGTGCACGCTGGCCGAACCGACGGCCGGCGAGGCCGAGGCCTTGCGCGAAGCCCGGTAGATCGGCCGGTTGTCGCCGGCCGCTGCCAGCCGCTCCGGCAGGTTCAGCGCGATGAACGGGTAGCCGCCCTGGTTGGCCGGTTCCTCCTGCGCCCAGACCAGCTGCGCGCTCGGGTACTTGGCCAGCACCGCCGCGATCTCGTCGCCGGCCAGCGGGTAGAGCTGTTCCAGCCGGACGATCGCCACGTCGGTGCGGCCGGCCTCGGTCCGGGCCGCGAGCAGGTCGTAGTAGATCTTGCCGCTGCACAGCACCACCCGGCTGACTCCGGCCGGGTCCACCGCGTCGTCGCCGATGACCGGCCGGAAGGTGCCGCTGGTGAAGTCGTCCAGCTGGCTCACCGCGGCCTTGAGCCGCAGCAGCGACTTCGGGGTGAAGGCGATCAGCGGCCGGTGCAGGCCGGCCAGCGCCTGCCGCCGCAGCAGGTGGAAGTAGTTGGCCGGCGAGGAGCACACCGCGACCGTCATGTTGTTCTCGGCGGCCAGTTGCAGGAACCGCTCCGGACGGCCTGACGAGTGATCCGGGCCCTGGCCCTCGTAGCCGTGCGGCAGCAGCAGGGTGACGGAGGACCGCTGGCCCCACTTGGCCTCGCCGGAGGCGATGAACTCGTCGATGATGATCTGCGCGCCGTCGGCGAAGTCACCGAACTGCGCCTCCCAGACGACCAGAGCCTCTTTGTTCGCAACGGAATAGCCGTATTCGAAGCCCATTGCGGCGTACTCCGACAGCAACGAGTCATAGGCGCGGAACGGGGCCGAGGCGCCGGGGATGTGCCGCAGCGGGGTGTATTCCTCGCCGGTGGCCCGGTCGATCAGCACCGCGTGCCGCTGGGTGAAGGTGCCCCGGCGGGAGTCCTGGCCGGCCAGCCGTACCGACTGCCCGTCCACGGTCAGCGAACCGAACGCGAGCAGCTCCGCGGTGGCCCAGTCCACGTCGCCGCCGGTGGTCTGGGCGACCCGGCGGTCGATCTGCGGCTTGAGCCTGGGGTGGATGGTGAAGCCGGTGGGATGGTTGGCGTAGAGGTCGCCGATGGTCTTGATCAACTCGGCCGAGATCGCGGTGGGCACGCTCGGCCCGGCCGAGTCCTCGTCCATCACCGGTGCCGGTCGCGGGGTGTTGGAGGCGTCCCGGGTCTCGATGAAGACCTTCTCCAGCTGGGCCTGGAAATCCTTCAATGCCTCTTCGGCATCGGCCATCGTGATGTCACCACGGCCGATCAGTGCCTCGGTATAGAGCTTGCGGACGCTGCGCTTGCTGTCGATGATGTCGTACATCAACGGCTGGGTGAACGAGGGGTTGTCCGCCTCGTTGTGGCCCCGCCGCCGGTAGCACACCATGTCGATGACGACGTCCTTCTTGAACCGCATCCGGTAGTCCACCGCGAGCCGGGCGACCCGGACGCAGGCCTCCGGGTCATCGCCATTGACGTGGAAGATCGGTGCCGAGATCATCCGGGCGATGTCGGTGCAGTACAGGCTGGACCGCGACTGCGCCGGCGAGGTGGTGAAGCCGACCTGGTTGTTGACCACCACGTGCACGGTGCCGCCGGTGCGGTAACCCCGCAGCTGGGACAGGTTCAGCGTCTCGGCCACCACACCCTGGCCGGCGAAGGCCGCATCGCCGTGCATCAGCAGCGGCAGCACGGTGAAGCCGTCCTCGCCCTTATCGAGAATGTCCTGCTTGGCACGAACGATTCCTTCGAGTACCGGGTTCACCGCCTCGAGGTGCGAGGGGTTCGCGGTCAGCTCGACGGCGACCTCGGCACCGTCCGGCCCGACATAGGTGCCGTGCGCGCCCAGGTGATACTTCACGTCGCCGGAGCCCTGCGCGGTGCCCGGATCGATGTTGCCCTCGAACTCGTTGAAGATCTTGGCGTACGGCTTGCCGACGATGTTGGCCAGCACGTTGAGCCGGCCCCGGTGCGGCATGCCGATGACGACCTCGTCCAGGTCCTGGCTGGCCGCGGCCGCCAACACCGCGTCGAGCAGCGCGATCACGGTCTCGCCGCCCTCGAGGCTGAACCGCTTCTGGCCGACGTACTTGGTCTGCAGGAAGGTCTCGAAGGCCTCGGCGACGTTCAGCCGGGACAGGATGTGCTTTTGCACCTCACGGGTCGGGGCGTCGTTCTTGACCTCGATGTTCTGCTGGATCCAGGCGCGCTCCTCCGGATCGATGATGTGCATGTACTCCACACCGACCCGGCGGCAGTACGCATCGCGCAGCACGCCGAGGATGTCGCGCAGTTTCATCAGCTTCTGGCCGGCGAAACCACCGACCGGGAACTCCCGATCGAGATCCCACAGGGTCAGCCCGTGCTTGGTGATGTCGAGATCGGGGTGCGTCCGGATCTTGAATTCCAGCGGGTCGGTGTCGGCCATCAGGTGGCCCGAGGTCCGGTAGGCGTTGATCAGCTCGATGACCCGGGCGGCCTTGTCGATCTGGCCCTCGTGGCTGAATTCCCGGTCGGTCAGCCAGATCGCCGGCTCGTACGGGATCCGCAGCGAGGCGAAGATCTCGTAGTAGAACTGGTCCTCGCCCAGCAGCAGCTGGTGCACCCGGCGCAGGAACTCACCACTCTGGGCGCCCTGGATGATCCGGTGGTCATAGGTCGAGGTCAGCGTCATGGTGCGCGAGATGCCCATGTCGTTCAGGGCATCGGGGTTCATCCCGCTGAACTCGGCCGGGTACTCCATCGCGCCGACCCCGATGATGGTGCCCTGGCCCTGCATCAACCGGGGGACCGAGTGATTGGTGCCGATGGTGCCGGGGTTGGTCAGGCTGATGGTCGAGCCGGTGAAGTCGTCGGCGGTCAGCTTGCCGGCCCGGGCGCGCCGGATGATGTCCTCGTAGGCACCCCAGTAGGCGGCAAAGTCCATCTGCTCGGCGGACTTGATGGCGGCCACCACCAGGGACCGGCCGCCGTCCTTGCCAGGCAGGTCGATCGCCAGGCCGAAGTTCACGTGCTCGGGACGCACCATGGCCGGCTTGCCCTCGGCGGTGAGGGCGAAGAAGTTGTTCATCTCGGGGAAGTCGTGCAGCGCCCGGACGACCGCGTAGCCGATCAGGTGGGTGAAGCTGACCTTGCCACCGCGGGCACGCCGCAGGTGGTTGTTGATGATGATCCGGTTGTCGGCGATCAGCTTGGCCGGCACCGCCCGGACGCTGGTCGCGGTCGGGATCTCCAACGAGGCCTGCATGTTGGTGACGACCTTGGCTGGCGCGCCGCGCAGGATGGTGGCCGTCGCCTCGGTGGCCGCGGTCGGCGCGACGGTCGGGGTGGTCCACGCCGGCCGGTTCACCGCCTTGGCCGGTTCGGCCTTTGCCGGCTCCGTCTTTGCCTGGTCGGCCGGCGCTGTCGCGGTCTTTGCCGTGGCGGCCGCCGGCTTGGGCGCGGTGCTGGCCGGTGTCGGCGGGGTGGGGTCGATCGGGGCGGTCGGCTGCCCATTGCTGGTGCCGGTGGCCGCGCCGTTGCTCACCGAGGGATCTTGCGGCTGCACCACCTTGGGCGGCGGCGCGGTGGTGGCCGGTCCGATCGAGGGGCGGTAGTCATCGAAGAAGTCGTGCCAGGCGGCATCGACGGCGTTCGGGTCAGCGAGGTAGCGCTCGTACATCTCCTCCACGAGCCACTCGTTCGCCCCGAAGTCGGGTTGGTTTGCCGATGCTTCATTGCCAGTCGAGGACTGCGCGGTCACGTTGCGGGCCACCTTCTTTGTCAGTGCGTAACCATTCTCGGGTGGGCGCCGAAGGCACGACAGGACAAGGCAGGTTGCCGGCGACGACCCGAACAACAAGCCTACGCGCGAAGCTCGCGCCCACGCAGCGCCGTCGGGGTAACTGGCCCCGGAATTTCGGTGCGGTTGCTCACAAACGGGCCACACCCGAGCCGCACTGCCAGGCTCAGCTGATGTCGCGGTTGAGGCTCAGGAACCCGCCGGCGACCAGCAACACCAGCGCCCAGATCAGGAACACCAAGCCGCCGACGAGCGGCTCTAGCATGTGCACGTCCGAGGCCACTCCCCCCTGAACATGACCGTTGGAGGTGAATGCAGTGATCGCGCCGCCCGGCGTGTAGGGATAGCCCTTGCGGACATAGGGAATGACCGACAGCAGGCCATTGATGATGGCGAAGTACAGGATCCCGACCACCATCGAGGCGGCCTGGTTCTTGATCAGCGCGCCGAGACCGAGACCGAACAGCGCGGTGAGTACCAGCGCGAAGAACGCCTTGATGACGCCGCCGATCACGCCGTGTCCGAAATCGAGCGGTACGTTCTTGGCATCCAGCCAAATGATCGCGATGACGAAGTTCAGGATCACGCAGATGGCCGCGTAGAACAGCGAGAACAACGCGTAGGAGATGGCCTTGCCGGCCAGCAGCGACCAGCGCTGCGGGGTGGCCAGCAAGGTCGGCGTGATCGTCTTGTGCCGGAACTCGGTGGTCAGGCCGAGGATGCCGATGACCAGCAGGGCGATCCCGGCTCCGCTGGACTGGGTGAAGATGTCGTAGTAGCGGATCGGGTCGCCACCGTGCTCGTGGTCATAGATCGAGCCGTAGACGGTAGCGATCGTGGTCAGGGCGGTCAGCGCGACCGCCGGCAGGATCATCCACAGCCAGACCTGGGTGCTGCGGGTCTTGAGGACCTCGGACTTGATCAGGTTCAACATCACTGACCCCCACCCGGCTGGTAGCCGACCGGCGGTCCGGCCGGTGGTGGTGGGCCTGCTTCGTCGAAGGTGGTACCTCGATGCTCGCCCTCGGTCAGGGTGAAGAACAGCTGTTCCAGGTCGAATTCCTGCAGGCTCAACTCGTGCAACTCCACGTTGTTGGTAAAGGCAAGGTGGCCGATGTGGCCGAGGTTCTCGCTACGTACCCGCAGCGAACCGTCCGCTTCGGTGCTGCCGCTGAGGCCGGCGCCGGCCAGTGCCTGCTGCAACGCGCGCAGGTCCGGCCCGCGAACCACCGCGGTGGTGGTGCCGGCCGACAGCTCGGCCAGCGTGCCGGCCCTGACCAGCCGGCCACGGTTGAGGATCACGGCCCGGTCGGCGACCTCTTGCACCTCGGCCAGCTGGTGGCTCGACACCAACACGGTGCGTCCCTCGCCGGCCAGGTGCCGGAAGAACCCGCGCAGCCACCGGATGCCTTCGGGATCCAGTCCGTTGGCTGGCTCGTCCAGGATCAGCACCCGGGGGTCGCCCAGCAGGGTCGCGGCCAGCCCGAGGCGCTGCCGCATACCCATCGAGTAGCCCTTGGTCTTCTTCTTCGCCGCGTCGCTGAGACCGACCAGGGCGAGCACCTCGTCCGCGCGGGCCGCCGGCAGCCCGGCGGCCGCTGCGTAGATCTGCAGGTGCTGGCGGCCGGTATGCGCCGGGTGGAAGCTGGATGCCTCCAGCGCCGCCCCCACCGTCTGCAGCGGTTTGGCCAGCGAGTGGTAGCGGACCCCGTTGATGGTCGCCGATCCGGAGGTCGGCTCAATCAGACCGAGCAGCATCCGCAGGGTGGTGGTCTTGCCGGCCCCGTTCGGCCCGAGGAATCCGGTTACCGAGCCCGGCTCGACGGTGAAACTGAGCGAATCGACCGCCCGCTGAGTGCCGAAAACCTTGGTCAGGTTGTCCACCACGATCCGGCCGTCGGACTGCTCGGTCCGGTGTTGGGACGGATTGGCCGGCTGGGTGGAGGCAGTCATGGCACCCATCCAAACAGACAGCTGAGACGGCCACGCAGACATTTACGCCGTGTCCTCAGGTTTCTGCCAGCCCCGGCGTCGGACGCGGCTGGTAGACAGACACCGTGGATCGCAACCAAACCGGACAGCCTGCAGCTTCCAGCGCTGGCCACCAGCCGGCCGGCCCTACCGCCTGGGCAGCGCCGGCCGACATCGGCGAGTACGCGATGGTCGGCGACCTGCACACCGCCGCGATGATCTCCCGCGACGGCTCGGTGGACTGGCTCTGCCTGCCGCGTTTCGACTCGCCGGCCTGCTTCGCGGCGATGCTCGGCACCGAGGACAACGGGCACTGGTCGCTCTCGCCCAGCGGCGAGATCCTCGAGAGCAGTCGCCGGTACTGGCCGGACAGCCTGATCCTCGAGACCCGGTTCCGGACCGCGAGCGGCACCGCCCTGGTGCTGGACTTCATGCCGCCACGCGACGAGGTGGCCGATCTGGTCCGGATCGTGCGCTGCGAGCAGGGCAGCGTCGAGTTCGCCACCCTGCTGAGAATCCGTTGCGACTACGGCAAGGTGATCCCCTGGGTGCGCCACGTCGACGGCGGGATCGCCGCGGTGGCCGGCCCGGACGCGATCTACGTCCGGTCCGAGGTTGAACTGACCGGCCGGGATCACTCCACCGGAGCCGAGTTCACCGTCGCCGAGGGCGAGCAGGTCAGCTTCGTCCTGACCCGTACCGATTCGCACGCCGACGAACCCGGCCGGACCGATCCGGACTCTGCCCTTGCCGACACCGAGGTCTACTGGCGGGACTGGATGTCGGGCTGTGAATACCGCGGCCGCTGGCCCGAGCAGGTCCACCGGTCGCTGATCACCTTGAAGGCGCTGACCTTCCGGCCGACCGGCGGCATCGTCGCGGCCGCGACCACCTCGCTGCCCGAGCAGCCCGAGGGCCCGCGCAACTGGGACTACCGCTACTGCTGGCTGCGGGATTCCACCTTCACCCTGGAGGCGTTGCTGTCCTGCGGATACACCGAAGAGGCGACCGCCTGGCGGCACTGGCTGCTGCGTTCGGTGGGCGGTGACCCGGCCGAACTGCAGGTGCTTTACACCATCGACGGTGGCCGCCGGATCGATGAGTCCGAGCTCGGCTGGCTGAGCGGGTATGCCGATTCGAGCCCGGTCCGGATCGGCAACGCGGCTGCTGGGCAGTTCCAGCTGGACATCTTCGGCGAGGTGCTGGACACCCTGGACCTCGCCCGGGCCTGCGGGATCACCCAGCACCCCGATCCCCGGCGCCAGCCCAGCGACCAGATCGATTCGGCGTGGGAGGTGCAACGGCTGCTGGCCGACGCGGTCGCCGCGCGGTGGACCGAACCCGATGACGGGCTGTGGGAGATCCGGGCCGAGCGCCGGCATTTCGTGCATTCCAAGGTCATGGCCTGGGTGGCCTTCGACCGGATGATCCGGGGCGTCGAGAAGTACGGCCTGGACGGCCCGGTGCAGAGCTGGCGCCAGCTCCGCGACCAGATCCATGCCGAGGTGTGTGCCCGCGGCACGAGCGAGGACGGAACGCACTTCGTCCAGTCCTACGGCAGTGCGGAACTCGACGCGGCGCTGTTGCTGCTGCCCCGGGTGGGCTTTCTGCCCTGGGACGACCCGCGGATCGTGGCGACCGTGCACGCGGTGCGCGACACCTTGACCGACGAGGCCGGCTTCGTCCGGCGTTACCTGGCACAACCGGATTCCTCCACCGACGGCCTGGCCGGCGGCGAGGCGTCCTTCCTGGCCTGCTCGTTCTGGATGGTGGACGCGCTCGGCGGCATCGGCGAGCTGGCCGCGGCCGAGCGGTTGTTCGAACAGCTGCTCTCGGTCACCAACGACCTTGGCCTGATCGCCGAGGAGTACGACAAGCGGACCGGCATGCTGTGGGGCAACCTGCCGCAGGCCTACAGCCATGTCGGCCTGATCAACGCCGCCCGCCGGTTGGAGGGCACCGGGGTCAACCGCTAGCGGTGATGTCGCTACGGCGGCGCGGGTGCGCAGCGGCTCGGCGCCGGCTCAGGTCGGGATCAGGGTGCGCAGCAGTTCGGCGAGCTCGGCCGGAGAGTCGAGCTGGCGGTCGGTGACCCCGCGCAGCTCGGCCACCTCGCCGACCGCGATGGTGCAGGCCGGCCGGCCGGTCCGTCGCGACCAGGCGCCAACCGCCGCGACCGCTGGCAGGTCGCCGAGATCGTCGCCGGCGAACAGCGCCGCGGTGGTGTCCGGGGTGAGCAGCTCGTCCAGCGCGGTGGCCTTGGACAGCCCCGGAATCCGGAGCTCGAGTACCTGCTTGCCGGCATGCGCCTCCAGCCCCTGCTCGCTGACCAGCGGGCGCAGCCGATCGAGTTCGGCCAACGCCTGCTGGGGATTGTCGGCCCGGCGGGTATGCAGCACCAGCGACAGTCGCTTGTCCTCGATCCAGACGCCGGCCGGCAGCAGCGGTGGCAGCGAACCGCGCAGCCACGCCAGGCCGGCCGGTTCGGCGATGGTGGTCAGCTCACCGTCCTGCCAGCTCTCGGCGCCGTGCAGGCCGCTGATCACCAGGCCCGGGACGCGGTCCAGCTGGCCGAGTTCGAGTACGGTCAGCGCGTCCCGGCCGGTCACCACCGCGATCCGGGCACCGGCGCCGGCCAGCGCGGCCAGGGTCCGGATCACGCCTGGCACCGGCCGGGCGGCTTGCGGATCGCCCACGATCGGTGCCAGCGTGCCGTCGAAATCCAGCGCGATCAGCGCACCGGCGACCGGGTCCAGAACGGTCACAGTACGGTCGCCAGCAGCCCGATCGCTCACGGCGTGGTCGCCAGCAGCCCGATCGCTCACGACGCGGCCGCCAGCGGCCCGATCGCCAGTAGCCTGATCGCTCATGGCGTGGCCGCCAGCGGTACGGTCGCCAGCAGCCCGGACCGGTAGGCCTGCCAGCCGACCAGCGCCGCGCCGACCCGGCCGGAGTCGGCACCGAACCGGGCGGTGACCAGCTCCGGGACGTCCCGCCAGACCAGGCCCAGCCCGATCCGCTCTACCAGCGGCACCAGCAACCGGTCACCGGCCAGCGACAGCCCGCCGCCGATCACGATCAGCGCCGGATCCAGCAGCAGGATGTAGCTGACCAGGGCCCGGGCCAGCGCGGTGATCGCCTCGTCGAACACCCGCACCGCGATCGGGTCGCCGGCCTCGGCGCGCTCGATGACCTGCTCGGCGCGGATCTGCTCGGGGCGCTCGCCGCCGGTGCCGCCGAGGGTGCGGTAGCGCCGGGGGAGCGCGGCGGCGCTGGCATAGGTCTCGGTGCAGCCCCGCTGGCCGCAGGCACACAGCTCGCCGTCCGGGAACACCGGCAGGTGGCCGATCTCGCCGGCCAGGTTGCCGGCGCCGGTGACCAGCCGGCCACCGAGGATGCTGGCGCCGGCGATCCCGGTGCCGATGGCCAGGAACAGCGCCTCGTCCACCCCGTGTGCCGCGCCGAGTCGAGCCTCGGCCAGCCCGCCGGCCCGCACGTCGTGCTCGATCGCGACCGGCAGGCCCACCCGGTCCCGGATCTGGTCGCGGATCGCCAGGTCGCGCCAGCCGATATTGGTGGAATAGCGGGCAATGCCGGCCGCTGCGTCCACCACACCGGGCATGATCAGCCCGACCCCGCGGACGGTGCTCTCGGCGGCGCTGGCCAGTTCGGTGATCAGGCCGGCGATCTCGTCGAGCACCGCCGGCACCCCGGCGCTGACCGGGGTCGGCCGGCGTCGCTGGGCCAGCGCCGCACCGCCAGCGTCGCAGACGGCACCCTTGATCTCGGTGCCGCCGACGTCCACGGCGATTACCGTCTCGATCTCACCTGACACTTATCACGACCTTCACACCAGCGACCCGGATGGCGCCCCGACCGGCAACTGGTGTAGACCATACCCAAGGAAAAATGGTCTACACCATTGCCAGACGGCGGCGGTTGGCGCAAAATCGTGCGGACCGACATCGCAGATCCGTATGACGCTGGACGCCGCGACACGAGACATCGTGCGAAGACTCAGGAGAATCGATGGCACTCAGAAAGATCGCCCTGCTCGCAGGCATTACCGCGGCCGCACTCGGCCTGGCCGCCTGCGGCGGCGGCACCGGGAGCAAGAGCAGTAGCGGGGGTGGCAGCAAGAACGTCACCTCGATCAAGCTGGTCGCGGCCGAGTACTCGGC
>JALYVK010000152.1 GCA_030853265.1 Actinomycetota bacterium | reverse complement strand
CCCCTTCATCGCCGCCGTTGCCACACTGCGCGCCGCCGCGAGCGCCGGCGATAGCGTCCGAAAGTCGGATCGTGCCTACTCATTGGCGCGTTGCTGGATCACGCCTCCGCCCCGCAACCGGCGAGAACCGCGCCTCCGAGCCCTGCCGGTCGGTCCGCACGGGATCGCTGTGGTCTGCCAGCCGGCGCCGGCCGTGTGAGTCGGCGCGGAGCACGCCCGTCCCAGCCTGCGTCTCAGACGTTTTGGCCGGTCAGCGGGCCGACGGGCACCGTTCAACGCGCAACAGTCGCTCGCGCCGAGGGCAAAACCGTGTCCCGAAATATGTCCCGAACTCGGCAATTCTGACCTGCTCCAACCTGCGCTAACTAGAGGCAACTGCTGCTAGCGACTACAAAATACGTGCAAACAAGGAACGTCAAAACCGGCAGGGCGGGGCAGCCCCCCGCTTGGAAGGTTCGATTCCTTCGCCGCGTCGTGGCGGCAATGAGGCATTTTCGAGCCCGTGGCCGAGACTTTGCCTCGGGTCCGATTTTCCAAAGTGTCCTCCACCCGGCAGGCACGTCTTCCGGGTCGAGCGCAAGCGCGGGCCGGTCTACTAGTACGCCAAGTTGCCGGCTGCCCGATGGTCGCCAGGTCCAGCGCGAGCTCGGGCCGGCGTGGACCGGCCGCGGCCGGCTACCTGACCAAGCGCCTCGCCCACACATGGCTGGCCGACGTGCGGGCGCAGGCGCGCCCCGAGCTCCCCGGCACGGGTGCGGCGCAGCTACCACGTCCACGGCGGCGTCGGCTCGCCCAAGGACACCGCCGATCCCGGCCGGTCGTTTGTGACCCTCACCCAGGCCGTCTCCAGCGCACCTGAGGTGGCCCGAGCTCTGCGGGAGTTCCTCATCGAACGGGTTTGGGCTCACCGATCCGATACCGACGAGGAAGCGACGGCGAGGACTGCCGCACTAGTGTCCTCCCAGCTACTCGGCGCCGCCTGGGCCCGTTACGTCGTGCGCATGGAACCGTTCGCCTCGGCATCCCGGGCGCAGGTCGCGGCGTGGATCGGCCCCACGATCGAGGCCTACATCACCGGCCGCCTCGGAACAGCCCAGACAGCGAGCCAGCTGAACCCAGACGATCATCGCTCCCGCCGCCAGGCAGGGCGCCGAGGCACCTGACCGATCCAGAGCCGCCCTGTCTCAACAGGTTCTTGGGACATCGCCACGCCCGCGGCCATCCCCGCCGACCCGAAACGGGACACACTCCCGCTCCCGCTCTCGCACACGAACTCGAGCACCCCCGGCCAGCGTCTGGGCCTGCTCGCATCGGACGCAAAACCCGCTCCCAGCGCCGGTGTGCACCCGCTCGTCGCCACGCGCGAAACGCGCTGGGTTGCCGTGGACGATCGTGCGCTCGATGCAGTTCCATGACCTGCTAGGCGCGTTGCTCTCGGCGGCCGGACGCCGTCACGTCCTGCCCGCGGCCCGAGCCCGGTTTCAGCCCGTCGACGTGGACGAGGCGGCGGATGCCGTAGCCGCAATGGCGACCGACACGCCGCGTCTGGCGCGGGCAACCGTCGCGGGGCCTGAGGTCCATGACCTGCGCTCGCTCGCCTCGCGCCTGTGGCGGGAGTACCGTCTGAGCGTTGGAGGCAGCGTCGTCTGGTGTGGTCAGTCGGGATGTTGTCTGATCATGGGGGTGCGTCCTCGCCCGGGAGTAGCACAGTGCCGAGGATCCGTCGGCGTCGGCCGGGTTTGGGTGGGTTGGCCAGGCGCGGTTGGATCACGCGAGCGAGGTCGCGCATGAACTCGGCGAATTCGGCGTCGTTGAGCCAGAGGCCGGCGAGTCGGTATCCGGCCCCGTCGCGAACGGGGTCGAAGTCCTCTCGTTCGAGGTAGCGGTCGACGTCGCCGAGCAGCCCGGCTACGAAGGCCATGAAGGCGTGCCGGTGCTCTTGGCGGCTCATGTGCTCGATCTCTTGGAGGTTGATGCTTGCGGCGGCTACGCGCAGCACGTAGGTGCGCTCGAGCGCACCGCGGACGCGCCGTTGGCTGACCACACTGAGCACGCCCGCGTCGACAAGCCGGGCGACGTGTCGGTAGAGGCTCGCGGGTGGCACGTCGGGTAGTTCGATGCGCAGATCGGCGGTTGTCAGGGCACGGTCGCCCAGGAACGCCTGGACGATGCGCAGGCGGACGGGGTGCAGGAGAAGGTCGGCGCTGGTCACGAGATCTTGGCAACCATTATCAAGGCTGGTAACTTTACTGGGAGCGATATCAAAGCGGGAAAGGATCGAAATATGCCAGGTAGATTCTCGTTCAGGCATCACCGCGACCGCAGCGGGGGCGTGCGTAGGCGCGGTCGTGGCCGGGTTGCCATGATCGCGGTCATCGCTGCCGCCGTCGAGGCTGCCGCACTGTGGCTACGCGCGTCGCGGATCGCTGGCAACGTCGTCGTGCGCTGCGGCGACGGGCACCTGTTTACGACGATTTGGCTTCCGGGAGGCTCTCTGAAGTCGCTTCGGTTGGGCTGGTGGAGATTTCAACGCTGCCCGGTTGGTCAGCACTGGTTGTTGGTGACGCCGGTCAGGGAGTCCGACCTGTCTGACGATGAGCTCCGGCTTGCGCGCGAGCACAAGGACGTTCGCATCCCATGACGTCCACGTGAAGCCTCATGGGACCTTCGATGAGCCCGCTACCGGTAGCCGCGCTTCCGGTCCTCGTCTTGGTCGCCGCCATTGCCTTGGACATCTATGGCCTCAGGGACCTTAACCCGCAGCGGTGTCGTGCTCTACTGCCCCGCGAAACATGGCGAGCGGTCATCTGCCTGCGGCGAGCCGGATCTCTGCGTTCCTGTACTGCCTCTGCGGCGTAGCGCAGCGCTTCGCCAACGTCGGTGGCCTCCAGGTCCGGGTAATCGGCGCGGAACTCGGCTTGCTCATCCCGTCGGCGACCATCCCCACGATCGTGGCTGCCGGAAGGCGCAGGTTCCGGATGCAGGTCACGCCACCCATCGGCTCCGCGCACCGCTACGACCCTGATCAGGTTGCCTCACTGCAGGGCAAGGCACCTGACTGTGTCGCGTAGGCCGACACGAAGAGCAAGACCCTCGCGCCGGGCTTGCGCCTCGCCGTGGATCATGGTCTTCAGTCATCTCGTGCGCGAGCGATCTGCGGCGCAGCTCATGTCCCGGCCGCGGATCCTCTGCGTAACAAGTGGCCTATGACGGCAGGTTGCCGTGGCCTGGGCGGGCGGGCCGGCCCGGTCAGGCGGATGGTCGGCGCCCGAGGAACAGCTCGCGTGGCCTGCGTTCCTCGGTGGTCTGCTCGGTCAAAGCGCTCGGGTCAAAGCCCGCGTTGGCCAGAAGGGCAAGCCAGGTGTCGCGACCGAATAACCCTGTGCGATGTGTCTCGTGCACGACGTCGATTGAGCCGTCAGCATCGCGGAGGAGGAAGGCATACTCGGTCAGGATCCAGGTGTCGTCGGGATCCGGGTCCCATGTCCACTCGAGATAGCGCACGCCGCGAGCGCCACGATCATCCGTCCCGCCGTGGTCGCTCGTCGCCTCGAAGGTCTCGGCAGTGTGATCGGGAACGAAAATGGCGAGGCCGCCAGGACGACAGTGCACGAAGGCCGTCTCGATGGCTTGTCGGAGGTCGGCCTCGCTCGTCATGTAGTCCACGGCGTCGTGGACGAACACCGCATCAAACGTGCGGTCCAGTCGCAGGGTGCGCATGCCCTCCTGGTGGTGCTCGCACTCGGGGTTGAGCTCTCTTGACACCGCGAGCATTTCCTCTGAGACGTCGACGAGCGTCAGGGCGAAATGCGCCTTGAGGTGGACGGCGTTGTGGCCACCGCCGCTGCCCAGCTCCAGGACCTCGCGTACCGGTCTCGGCGTCGAGCTAACCTCGATTCTCGGTCAGATAGTTGTGCTGAGGTTTTGGGGCGGTCATCGCGGTGGGAAGCGGAAGCGGAGCTGTCGGCCGTCGAGCCAGGGGATCGTGGTGGTTTGGTCGGCGAGGCCGGCG
>JALYVK010000151.1 GCA_030853265.1 Actinomycetota bacterium | reverse complement strand
TCCAGGGACATGCCCCGGTTGATGGCTTGGGTGGCCAGCGTGTGTCTGAGCTGGTGCGGGGTGACGTGCCCGATCCCCGCGTTGGCCGCGGTCTTGTGGACGGCGTGTTCCACGCGGGATTTGGTGATGCGCCGGCCGTTTTCGATGAACAGGTAGTTGCTGCGCAGTCCGTCGGGGCGCAGCGCGAGCCAGTCATCCAGCAGCGTCTTGAGCTGGGGGTGCAGCGGAATGTATCGGTCGTTGCGCAGTTTGCCCAGGGGCACCCGCAGCCAGAACGCCGATCCGATCTGCACGATCGAGTCGACGGTGAGATCGACGAACTCGCCTTTGCGCATGCCGGTGCGGGCCAGGAATTCCACTGCGAGGCGCACGAATGGGTCCTCGTCGCTGCGGGCGGCCTGCAGGAGTTTGGTCGCGGCGCCGTCGTCGAGGAAGCGGGGCAGCGGATCGTCCAGGCGTGGCAGGTCGCCGGAGAACACGAGCACACCGGACGGCCGGTCAGCGCCGTCCCATTCGGTCAGCCGCTCCAGGCAGCTGCGCAGTACGCCGAGGTGATTGCCCAGAGAGCTCTTGGACAGCTTTGCGCCGGTGATCGAGGGGCGCTGGTTGAGGTGGAGTTTGTAGGCCTCGATGTGGGCGCGTCGAAGGTCGCCGACCCGTGCGACAGCGGGGTCGGTGTCGGTGACGAAGCCGGCGAACTCGCGCAGGATTGTCTCCGCCCGCGCAACGGTGGAAGGCCGCAGCGACACCATGATCTGATCGAGATAGCCGAGCAGCGTGTGGGCCAGGCCGGGGGTCACGTGCGCCCACCGCTGCGCGGGCGTGGGCGTCGGACGCAGGCCGCGTCGGCCGGGCGGTTGAGCGAGAACCCCGGCGTGGAACAGGCTGGCCTCGGCGCGAAACAGCGCCGCGGTGATCCACATGTGTCCGCTGGCTACTGGGCAATGTCCCTTGATGGCAGCGATGAGTTCATCACGGCCGGCGTGCAGCAGGTCGCGGGTGAGCCGGTCCGGGGCAACGTGCTTCAGCGCCGCGACCTTCATCAATGCTGCCCACTGCAGGTCGATGGAGCGCTCGGCGAAGCCGACCCCGGCGGCGACATTCCGGAAGCGGGCGTAGAACTCGGCGTGCACGTAGCGGCCGATCACGCCGACCCACGGACGTGCCACCGCCAGGTAGGCCGCGGTCGGCTGCATGCGCTGCGAGGCGAGCAGCCAACTCACCACTCGCCGATACTTGCCGGGCACGGTGAGTTGTTCGGCCAGCGGCATCGCCTGCCAGCTCGCGATACCGACGTGCACGAAGAAGCTGCGCGCCACCGAGTCGTTGGGGAAGCCGGCCGACAGACCGGCGGCCGTCAATGACCGGGTATAGGCATCAACAAGCGAGTCGAGTTCCGCGGTGCGAACGAAGGCCTTCACCGCTGCACCTCCTGGTCGTCCAGTTCGACATCATCGATGGCATCCAGCGTTCGGCGGTACTCCTCGGCGAGCCAGCCGTTGGTCAAGTGCAGATAGATCCGGGTGGATTCGATGGATCGGTGCCCGGCCTGGGCCTGGATCGCCTCCAGCGCCATACCGGCTTCCCGCAGCCTGGTGAAACAGGTATGGCGCAGCTGATGACACGTCACCTTCGGCAGACCAGCGCGGATCCGGGCACCAGAGACGATTTCGTCCAGGCCGGCGGCCGACAACGGTCGGCCGCGGTTGGGTCCTTTCAGGACGACGAAGAGGTGATCAGTGGCCGAGGTCCGCGGCCGCTCTTCGTCCAAGTAGGCCGCCAAGGCGGCGAGGAAACGGGGCGAGATCGGTACCAGCCGTTGATGTCCACCCTTGCCTTCAGCCACGAACAGTCGCCGTTCCCCGGCGTTCACGTCCCCCAGGCGCAGGCCGAGCACCTCGCAGCGGCGCAGCCCGCCCAGCAGCATCGCTTGCACCATCGCCCGGTCCCGGTGCGTGCGCAGCGCGGTCACCAGCGCGTCGACCTGGTCTGGGCCAAGCACTCGCGGCAGCGTCCGCGGTCGACGGACCAACGGCACGCTGGTCCGGCGACGATCGCCCGGACGGCGGGCCGCCATTCCCCGCGGCACCGGGTTACGTGTCACACCGCGGTCGCCGCGGGCGAGCAGATAGTTGAACAGGCCGCTGATGCTGGACAAGCGGCGGGCGATGGTGCGGGCCGACAATCCCGACTGCCCGTCCTCCAGACGCACCACCCGCTCACCCATACGCGGCTCACGCTGCGCCTTGATGAACGCGAACACGTCGGCCGTGCTCACCTCGGCGGGATCCTTCGTCACGACGGAGAAGAACACCTTCAGGTCGAACGCCACCGCCAGCCAGGTGTTCGGCCGGGCGCGGGAACCCACGAACGCCAGGTAGTCATCGACCACCGGATGACCAATAGTCAGCACAGCCAGATCAGAACCGCGATCAACGCGGACCAGGCACGGATACCACGACACGGGCGCTGCCTTTCGACGGGTTGCCGTGCCGTTCGCCCGGCGGGTGAAGGCCGACAAGATCACCCGCATATCAGACACGAGTACGCCTCCACGACCGCGATCTACACCTGCGTGTCTAGTGACTACCGCACCAGAACCCTACGGGCGGCGCTGGACTCGACCATCAAAGAAGCACTGGCAACGGGCGGGGATAACTGATGAAACGGACTGTGGACTACCGGTGGCGTCTGGCCGAGGTGATGGCCCGGCACGGGATGCACAACACCACCGCACTGACTCCCCTGCTGAAGGAACGCGGCATCGACCTGTCCCCCTCGCAGGTCTATCGCCTGGTCACCCAACGTCCGGAACGGGTTTCCCTGCAACTGATCGCCGCGGTCTGCGACATCTTCGACTGCGGCATCGAAGACCTGGTCACCATCACCGCCACCGACGCCGCCAAAACCCGTGCCGTCGCCGGGGCCGGGAACGTCACCAAGATGACGGACGCGATCAAACCAGTCCGGGCCAGGCTGACCGATGACCACTGACACCGCCCGCCGCCCCCGCGGCCGGCCCCGCAGCACTGGTGAACTCCACTGCGAGCGGTGTGGCCGGGCCACGGCAAGATCCGGGTGCACTGGCCCGACGGCCGGATCTGCGGCATCTGCTACCACCAGGCCACCCGCACCTTCGGCACCTGCGACCAGTGTGGCCAGCAGCGGCTGCTGCCCGGCCGCTCCGGCAACAAACAGCTCTGTATCCCCTGCTCCGGGATCACCACCGCCCTGACCTGCACCCGGTGCGGCGCCGAAGGTGAACGCTACCGACAGGGCATCTGCGCCCGCTGCGCCCTGCGCGACGACCTCACCAACATGCTGGCACCCCAAGGCAAACCGGCAGTCCCAGACCTGCACCGGTTGATCGACGGCCTCTGCGCGGTTGATCGACCCGAAAGCATCATCACCTGGAAACGTCACCCCGACGTGGTCGGTCTGGTCACCGACATCGGGACCGGCAAGGTCACCCTCGACCACGGCGGCATCGACGCCGCACCAGCGGGAAGAGCCCGGGAACACCTGCGTCAGATGCTTTTCCACACAGGGTTTCTCCCGGCCCGCAGCGTCGACCTCGGCTATTTCGAAGCTTGGCTGCAGACCCGCCTGGACAGCATCGCCGACCCGGCGGTTCGGCGGCCATTGGAACGCTTCGCGACCTGGCATCACCTGGAACGAATACGTCGCCGCGTCCACCACGGCGAAGACGTGCACGGCGCCACCCACACCGCCAAACAAGAGATCACGGAGGTTGGACGGTTCCTGTCGTGGCTCGCCGACCGGGATCAGGCCATCGCCGACTGCACTGAAGCCGACCTCGAGGAATGGCTGACCAACGGACCCAGCACACGAACCGCGATCCGCACGTTCATCGTCTGGGCCGGCAACAACCGCACCTGCCGCAAACTCGCTATCGCCAGACGCTCGGCCCGCACCGCGCCAATGCTGGGCGACGACGACCGAATCCGGCTGCTGCGAACGTGTCTCACCGGCGCACCCGACACGATCAGCTACCGCGTCGCCGCCGTCC
>JALYVK010000150.1 GCA_030853265.1 Actinomycetota bacterium | reverse complement strand
CGCGACCAGTCCCCCTCTGCAACCTCTTCCGTACTGGCTCCCACCAGGTTCGTGCCCGGTACTTCTCCGCTCTGCTGGGAGCGCGTCTCAGGTCCAAGCTCTGCTTCGAACGGGTATTCCTGCGAGGTGGTATTTGGTTCCACCGTGTCAACGGTCTGGGAACCATCGTCCGATCGTTGACGTCGACCACGGTTTCGGGCAAGCAAAGCATCGAGAGCCCCGACTACCAGCAACGCCAGCACTGCGCCGAAGATGAAGGCTGCGATCGCAGCACGGATCTGGCTCTTGCGCACCACGGTTGGCTTATTATTTTGGACAATGATCGTGCTTGTGATCCGCTCTGCCGCAGGCACGTTCGAACGTGCCTGCAAATTCGTCAGAGTCTCCGGGATCGCAGCGAGGAGAAAGTTGGAAGCGCGCTTAGCGTTCGTGGGTGTTTTGGCGGTGACAGTTGCGATGATAAGCGGAGCCGGACTCGCGGGGTCTGCCCCCCCGGTCACCGTCGCGGAGATTCCCAAAGCCCGCATCGCGTCAGATGTCTTCGGACCGAGGACGCCCGCTGACACTACGTCCACGGCACCGTTGAGGGTACTCAGCCCCAGGTAGGGGTTATTGCGTTGTGGCGATGATGACGACGGCGGAAGGAGGAGCGATTCCGTTACGAGCGAGTATTGAGGGCCAATTTGAACGTACACCCCCACACACATCGCTGCCGAGAGCAATACCCCCATCACAACCCAGTGCCATCTACGTAATAGTGAACGCCACATCTCAGCCATCAACATTGCGCTGTTATCTCCCTCTCGTTCCCGAGTAATCTCCGGACTATTTCAAGGACAATCCTCAGCATCTCAAGGCACTGGCAGAACCACCCGTTTACCTGGGTCGGCAATTTCTGGTTTCCGATTGGACCCCAAAGCCGACCTGTTGTTACGCAAACCCGCTGCCCGTTCAGAAACATAGGCGTGCACGACATTGACGGCAGCAGCTGTCAGTCCGAGCCCCAACAACAGGACTGTCAGTAATGCTTTGTAGGGGCTCCCCTGAAGGTAGGCGGGATTTGGCCCCGCCAGAATGGTTAGCGTGGTGATTTGTGCACTTGGCGCCACATCTGATGCCGCCTGTTTCGTACGAAGATCTCTGTTGATCTCGTTCACCAAAGTTGTTATCCGGCCGGATACATCTCGGCTCGTTGGCCCTACTACCTCAACGCGGAGAACAGGCTCGTCGAAATGATTATTCCATTGATTTCCGTCGTTCCACATTGTTACTCGACTCCCGCGACGCACACCGGCATCAGCCAGCGTGATGTCCTGCGATGTGAACCGGACATGGTTCGTTCCGCTCACCGCGCGTTGAACAATACTGGCGGTACTGATCAGCGAGTTACCGTCCGTGAGTGGGTTCGCGTGGGCAACAAACGGGCGAATGAAAAGGACCCGGGCATTCGTGTAGTAGACGCCTCGGTGGCCGTGCACCACCGCCCCCGCTGTCGCGGTGGATACAAGCCCTAGAGCGACGATGAACCAGAGACGGCGGCAGGCCACAAGAAATCGCCACACCGCCGAATCCCGACCATACATGCGACGAGTGTGTCATCGCATTGGTCGACTAACCCACTTATTTCAGCGGGGCCCAGTCAGTCCCGCGCAGTCAATTCGCTGGCTATGTCGTGGATGAGGCGTGGCACGAACTGAGCGTCCTGTAGTTGACCGGATCTTGGCTGATGATGAGCGCCAACAGCTTCTCAGGTGAGTAGGCGTTGCCAACATAGTTCTCGCTGGGCAGGCAGGCTGACCACGTGTACCGGATCGCCGATCATCCTCCTGACGAACTCGAGCCCTCTCATACCGCAATCCCGCCCACAGAGGAAAAGTGAGCTTCGTGAGGGGATGCCGCGAATCGGCGGATGAGGTCCGCACGAATAGCCCCCAGGGCCCAGTTCTGCCCCTCCTGGGTCATCAGCGGGTGGTCGACCTCAGCAGATTCAAGCAGTGAGTACCTCCCCGAACGGCGCCAGCGCCACGCATGCAGTCCACTCCAGAAAACGCTCTCGCGAAAGTGCCGACCGTCGTTAGGGCTCATCACCAGTACCACTATCGTTCCACGCCGGACCAACCCAGCCACAGCCGCCAGGGGCGCGTTCCACACCGTGACCTGTCGGTAGATCCGCCACATCAGCGCGGCTGATCGTGGCCAACGGTCTCCGGTCTTCTGAAAAGCCCAACCGGCTGGGCGTGCAGCAAGCCGGCGCGGATCAGCAAGATTTGACCTACGGCTGATTACCCCGACATGCAGGACCACGTTGATGGCATAGACCGCAACCACCGGGCGGTAGAACGCGGCTTCCATAGCACTGTACGCACCGGTGCACAGTCCGATCACGACCAGCGGGCTGTGCTCCAGCATCGGGCAGGACAGCGCATCCGGCAGGTCGACCAACCATTCGCGCGCGTAAAGGGTGCCGAATTGTTGGCCCTCGTGAGTGGGGCTGTCGCCTGTCCCACTCTGGTCCATTCGGAGCACGCGAAAACCGTCGTCCGCCCACTCCCGAGAGGAGTCCACCCATCGGCGGCCCGGCCCCGTGTGACGATCATTTGCGACGTTGATCATCACCACAAGAACCGGCTTGTCCACTGTCTCCGGCTCGGACAGGATGCCGAAAAGTCCGGCAGAGCCCAATTCAACGACCCGTTCGCTGACCAGCACCCCCGTGTCGTTGCGAAAGGTCACGGTCGGCACGAGGACCTGACTGATGCGCTGAGGATGGCCGGTCGAGCGTTCCGCCAACCAGTCCACCACACGCGCCATCGTTTGTGCTGGTACGGCGGATTCCGTCATGGGTACGTCGAGCAGATCAAGTTGTTCCCCCGTCGCTGCCCACTCCACCCCCGGGCCGGCCAAGCGCTTGCGCAGCCCCCGCGGAGGCGGACGATCGTCCCGCACAATGACGAGCAGTTGGGACGCGATCGGGCCAGGGCCTAGGGATGCGACGTCGAGAGATCGTAGTTCGGCAGCTGTCTCTGCAGAATACTGATACCCCGGGGTATTCACGGCTCCAGCAGGCGGCTCGGTCATGCTTGGGCGGCGAGCATGGCCTTCACGAAGCATTCCCTTGCCGGACACCGGATCCCATAAAACGAGGCCATCAATCTCGATGAGCCCCTCGTAGGCTGCAACTGCCGCCAGCGTCGCACCGATTCGCATGCCGACGACGACCACAGCGGTAGCACCGGCCTCTTTCAGTGAGAGAACGGCATCGGTCACACTGGCCAACCATGCGTCGAGCCGACCCGGATCGGACCACCGACCCAGTGAGTCACCAGTGCCCTGGTAGTCGAATCGCAAAGACGCAATGTTGCGATCGGCCAGAGCCCAGGCCAGCTGGCGAAAGGTCTCGTGAGCGTTGTGCTCCTCTTCGCCGATCGGTGGGCACATCACAACTCCCAGAAAGGCGTTCCTATCCACCGGGGTGCACAGCCATCCGAACAAAGATCTTTTCGACGGCCCGAACCAGCCAGGGTCATCCATCACGTCGCCCGCCTCGCTCCATCCGGCACCCTAAAAGGTTGTTCATGACTCGCACAGACCCGCGCGGCATCTCGGTTCCGTCACCGAGCTGTCCCAATCCAACTGACACTGGAGCACCTCGAACCAGATGGAACCATGAGTCAGATTGCATGCGATATGCAAGGTGACAATTACCTCATGCGCAAATCTTTCCGTTGTCAACGTAAGTCGCCACAGTTCGGCAGGATCCATTCCATCCGTTCCGATTCGCCCACAGCCACGGGTCACGTTCCACCCCCGCAGCCGCTGTCCTGGTAACCAAACGGCCCGGCACAATTCTCGGTTGCCCCGGTCAACTAACGCGGCCACGATGAGGCCGTAAGCAGGTGCTCCGAATCTATGCGCGCAGCTGAGTTCGCAGAACGCGCCGAAGGTTGTCGCCATCTCGATCTCGTCACCGCCGCCACTCATCGACGCCTCCGGACTTGCCGAGTCACCGACGTACTCGCCGTCAACGAGCAGATCG
>JALYVK010000149.1 GCA_030853265.1 Actinomycetota bacterium | reverse complement strand
GGTCCGATCCGAAACGTAAAAGACGCCCTACCAGTTTCGGATCGGACCACCCCACGAAGCGAGACCTTCGGACCACCTCACGAAGCGTGGCCAACAAGCGGACCACCTCACGAAGCGTGGCCGACCGGGCTGGCGGGCAATCTGCTCCCGGCGCGGCGCACTAACCGGCTGAGCCACCCTTCAAGAGCGCAGAGTCCGTTACGCGCTGGTCTGGGCCGGCCCGGCGTGGCCGGCGAACCCGGTTGGCAGCTCGGCGATCGCATCGGCAGGATCGAGGGCCGCCGAGTGCTCGCCGACCACCAGGACGTCCGTCCCGGAAAGGTTGCGCTTGACGATGGCGAGCGCGATCGGGCCGTACTCATAATGCTGAACTGCCGTGCCGACGAAGCCCACCGCCCGGCCGTCCCGCTCGACCGGGCTGCCGGCCGCGGGCAGCCGCTCGGAGTCACCGGACAGGTGCAGCAGCACCAACCGGCGAGGTGGCTTGCCCAGGTTCTGCACCCTGGCCACCGTCTCTTGGCCGCGGTAACAACCCTTGTCCAGGTGGACGGCGGTGCCGATCCAGCCGGCCTCGTGCGCCAGCGTCCGGTGGTCGGTGTCGATACCCAGCCGGGGCCGGCGCTGCTCGACCCGCAATGCCGCAGCGGCCCAACTTCCGATCGGTTCGGCGCCAGCATCCCGCAGCCGGGTGGCGAGTTCGACCACCGTCGCGCGCGGCACCAGCAGCTCGTACCGGTCTTGGGTGTGGCGGAGAAAACCCCCGTCCGGTAGGGCAATTGCGGTACCGGACGGCACCGGCAGATCCAGCCGGCCGAGCACCTCGCCAGCATCGGGACCGGTCACTGCCAGCAGCGCATAGTCAGCGGTCACCACCGTCGGCTCGACTCGTTTGAGGAACCGCATCTTCAGCAGGTAGCCCAGCGCCTCATCGGCCATCCCGGGCTCGGTGTCCAGCCAGATCTGCTCGCCGAGCTCGGTGAGCTGCCAGTGCTGCTCGACATGCCCGTTGGGCGAGAGCACCAGCGCCTGGGTCGAGTCGCCGTCGACCAGCCCGGACAGGTGCTGGGAGCAGATGGCATGCAGCCAGGCCAGCCGGTCGGGGCCGGGCACCACGAGAATGTCCCTAGTGGTCAAGTCGATCAGCCCGGCGCCCTCGCTGGCGCGGCGCTGCTCGCCGATCGGATCGCCGTAGTGCCAGGCAATTCCGGCATCGAGCCCGTCGGCCGGTACCGCGCCGGGCCAGTCCAGCAGCGGGGAGCGGTAGTCAGCCATCGGCCCGAACCTCCAAGCAGCTGGCGCAGGTGCCGAAAACGGTGAAATGCGATCGGTCGAGCGTGAAACCGCGTTCGGCGGTGAGCCTGGCCGCCAGCTCATCGACCAGGTCGGCCGGCGCGTCGATGACCGACGAGCAGTGGTGGCACACCACGTGGATGTGGTCGTCATCAGCCAGCCGATAGGACGGCGCACCGTGCCCGAGGTGGGTGTGGGCAAGCAGACCGATCTGCTCGAGGGTTTCCAGGGTGCGATAGACGGTGGTCAGATCGACCTCGGGGACGGCCTCGGCCACCTGGTCAGGAGTTGCGTGCACGAGTTGGGTCACGGCATCCATAACGCGCTGGCGCTGCGGGGTCATCCGCATCCCGCGTTCGCGAAGCCGATCAGCCAGCGCGGGGGCCTGGCCGCCGTGGGAATGAGTCATGGTGAGTTCATGGTAGGCGCCCCGGCCGGTCCGGCCATCCCTACTAGGCTCGGTTGCCATGAGTGAGGATCGCAGCGACGAAGGAGCAAGGCCAGGACCGATTGGCAGCCAGCGTGCGGATCGCAGCGACGAAGGAGCCGACGGCAACCAGCGACCAGGAGCGATTGGCAGCCAGCGTGCGGATCGCAGCGACGAAGGAGCCGACGGCAACCAGCGACCAGGAGCGATTAGTAGCCAGGGCGAGGATCGCAGCGACCTGCCCGCACAGGTGGTCGGCGTGCTGGGGCTCGGACCGGTCGATCCGGAGCTGCCGGTGCTGCACTCCGACGATCTCGGCCTGACCCGCGGCGACGGCTGCTTCGAGGCGACCCGGCTGGTGACCGACGCCGACGGCCGGCACCGGATCGATCATCTCAGCCAGCACTTCGACCGCTTCGATCATTCCTGCGCCGGCCTGGACCTGCCTCCGATCGACCGTACCGGCTGGCAGCAACTGATCGAGCAGTTGCTGGCGGGCTGGCAGCGGCCCGGCGAGGCAACCCTGAAGCTGATGCTCAGCCGTGGCCGGGAATCGCGGCCGGCCGGACCGGTCACCGGGATCGCCAGCCTCACGGCGGTCTCCCCCGAGGTCTTGCGCCAGCGCCGCGAGGGCATCTCCGTCATCACCCTCAGCCGCGGCTTCGCCAGCGACGCGTTCGAGAATGCCCGGTGGTTGCTGGGTGGAGTCAAAACCTTGTCCTACGCCGTGAACGTGGCCGGCTACCGCGAGGCGACCCGTCGCGGAGCCGATGACGTGATCTTCACCAGCAGTGAGCCGTACCTGCTGGAAGGGCCGACCTCGAGCCTGGTCTGGCTGAGTGGCAACCGGCTGATCACCACCCCGTTGTCGGGCACCGGAGTGCTCGCCTCGATCACGCAGCGGCAGCTGTTCGCGGCCGCCGAACAGGCCGGCTTCCAGACCGATTACCAGCTCGGGACGGCCCAGGACCTGCACACGGCCAGCGGAGCTTGGTTGGTGTCCAGCGTCCGGGGCGTCGCGCGAATCCGCAGCCTGGACGGCGTGGACCTCGACTGCCGTCCTGAGCTTTCGCAACAGCTCAGCGAACTGGCCGGCTTCTAGCGCACGCGATTTCCCCGGCACGCTGAAAATATGCTGGCCGAAATCGCCAACCGGTCGTAACGTGTATCCCGTAATGGAAAGGAGGTGGTCCAGGACTTTGATGAGCTCTCGGACACACAAAACATCCAGCGAGGTTGATTTCTAGCAGCGCTGCCTGTTTGAACCCTCGAGTCGCCGGGCAAGTCCGACCGGCAGCAGGTTCACCGTGAACCGGCTCGGGGGTTTCATACTTTCTTGGCCAGGCCCACTCAGCTAGCCGCGTTTCAGTTGCGCGTTGAGATGGGGCCGATAGTCGCCCGGCTCCAAGGCCAACTCCTGGACGTAGGTCAGCGTCTCGTCGACAGTCAGCGCGTAGAGCCGCCGCTCGCCAGCCACCTGCTTGGCCGATGGGGTGAAGCCCACCGCGCTGGTGGCCAGTTCCCAGCGGCGGTCACCAGCCATACCGGTGAAGATCTCGACGATGCCGACGGCGGTGGCCAACACCAGTTCGAGTTCGTCCTGGTCGCGGCCCATCCGCAGGAATCCGGCCTCGCGGAACGCCGGCCGCAGCACCGATCCGTCCTCGTTCAGCAGCCAGGTGTGCGATTCGTAGGACAGAAAAGGCCGTCCGTCATGGCTGAAGGTCACTCGCTGGGCATAGTCGAAGCCCTCACCGGTGGGCAGCATGACCCCACTGCCCTGGCCGGCCCACCGACCCACCAGCGGCAGCACCGCGAGCAGTGCCTGGTGGATCTCCGGACCGGATCGCAGGTCCGTGGTGTCTACCAGCGGCGGGACGGCTGCGTCCGGCGCAGGGGGTTCGGTCACTGCTGGCCGGCGAACAGCTTGCTGATGATCAGCACCGCCATCGCACCGATGGCCAGGAACGCGACGATAAGCAGGATGATGTAGAACGACGCCATGAACAAAGGATAGTCACCATGAACCGTGCCCTCGTCGTGAAGTGCACCGCAGCAGCCGAGGACGCCGAACGGTGCGCTCAGGCGTTCACGGTCGCGGCGACCGCTGCCGCCGCCGGGGTCAGCGTTTCGCTGTGGCTGACCGGCGACGCGGCCTGGTTCGGCGTACCGGGTCGGGCCGAGGCGTTCGTGCTACCGCACTCGGCTCCGCTGGCCGAGCTGCGCGACACCGTGCTGGCGCTGGGCACCCTGACCGTATGCACCCAGTGCGCCCAGCGCCGTGGCATCGAACCGGCCGAGCTGGTGCCGGGCGCCCGGATAGCCGGCTCGGCCACCTTCGTCGACGAGATCCTGCAACCGGACACTCAAGCCCTCGTGTACTAACCGCATTTCGCGGCCCGAGTTTCCACAACACGCCG